>DANZ01000132.1:16322-28482 GCA_002501695.1 Methanolobus sp. UBA474
AGTAAATACTGCTGACACCTTCCATTATCCTGAAGCCTGCTACTGTGATCATATAATCGCCTCTTTCGTGCCTTTGCATGATAATCCCAGCCTCTGTGAGCTCTCGGAGATGGAAAAGCAGGTTGCCATCCCTGATGCTTGAACCTTGAAAAGCCTTTTTTAGTATTAAACAGATTCAATAAGAGCTTAAGTGGTAAATAATATGGATCTGACACTATTCACGGACATCGAGATCATTTTCGGGCTATCGATAATTATATTGTTATTGTTCCATAGGATAAGGCTCTCCCCGGTCCTTGGTTTTCTGGTGACGGGCATGATTGCCGGGCCCCATGTGCTTGGGATCATTCAGGATGTCGAGCAGGTAGAGATACTTGCAGAGATAGGGATCATCCTGCTGCTGTTCACGATAGGAGTTGAGATGTCCATCAAGGAGCTGTGGGATATCAAAAGGTTCGTGCTTGTAGGAGGAGGCCTCCAGGTCATAATCACTTCCGTACTGGTCTATTACATTTCCCTGTCCCTGGGATACGGCCCCAGCACTGCGCTTTTTATGGGTTTCCTGGTATCTCTCAGCAGTACGGCCATAGTGCTCAAACTGCTTCAGGAAAAAGGAGAGATGTATACGCCTTACGGTAAGATATCCCTTGGAATACTCATATTCCAGGATATCGTCATAGTTCCAATGATACTGCTTACACCGATACTGGCAGGAGTGCCTTCCACTTCCGGGGATAGTGCTTTCACTTTCCTTCTGAAGGGGATTGGAATCGTGCTGTTCGTGATAGTGGCAGCAAGATGGATAATGCCTGCACTGCTGTTCAGGATAGTAAAGACAAGGAACAGAGAACTATTCCTGGTGACCATTATATTTACTGTCTTTGGGACAGCATGGCTTACTTCCAACGCCGGACTGTCGCTGGCACTTGGAGCGTTCCTGGCAGGCCTGATAATATCGGAATCCGAATACAGCCATCAGGCCATAGGCAATATGTTGCCTTTCAAGGACGTGTTCATGAGCTTTTTCTTTGTTTCCATCGGTATGCTAATGGATGTCAGCTTCTTCCTGGATAACATTGTGATCCTCCTTGCACTGGCAGCAGTGGTGATATTCCTTAAGTCTGCAACTGCCGGACTTGTTACATTCCTACTTGGGTATCCTCTGAGAACCACACTTATAACCGGGATGGCACTCGCCCAGGTAGGAGAGTTCTCTTTCATCCTTTCCAGCTTCGGAAGGGAGTATGGACTGCTGGATGACGGACTATACCAGAGTTTCCTCGCAGTCTCTATAGTTACCATGGCAGCCACCCCCTTCGTGATGGCTTCCTCACACAGCCTCTCACACCGGCTACTGAAAAAGACAACTAACCGCATACTTATCAACGGCCTGTCCTCTAAAAGCACGGACCCGGTAAAAGAAGATAAGGAACTGCATGACCATCTTATCATCATAGGTTACGGCTTCAACGGCAAGACTGTCTCCAATGCTGCAAAGACTGCGGGCATACCTTACATCATTATCGAGACAAATCCCGAGACAGTGCGCCATGAGAGACAGCACGGGGAAATGATCCACTACGGGGATGCCACCCATCAAACAGTGCTTGAATCTGCGAATATAAATTCCGCAAGGGTACTGGTCGTCGGCATTTCGGACTATATAGCCACGAGAACGATAATCGATGTTGCAAGAAGGATGAACCCTGAGATATATATAATTGCCAGGACGCGATACATGAACGAGATCAAGGCACTCAGCCAGATGGGAGCCAATGAGGTCATTCCAGAGGAATATGAGACTTCCGTCGAGATATTCAGCCGTCTTCTGAAGAAGTACCTTGTGCCTGAAGAGGAGATCTACAGGTTCACCCGGGAGATACGCGCAAATGGATATTCCATGCTGAGGGAGCACTCCATGGCAGAGAAGGACAACACTTTCAACTTGAAGGATGAACTGCCCGGAGTGGAAGTGACATCTCTTAAGCTTAAGGACAACTGCAGTTTCCATGGAAGCACCCTGAAGGACCTGAACCTCAGGAACAGATACGGGGCAACTGTACTGGCTGTACGCAGAGGCGGGCAGATAATAGAAAATCCCACAGGAGACACGGAATTACGGTCTTCAGATACCTGCATTGTACTTGCAAAACCTGAGAAGATGTGCCAGTTAAGGAAATTCCTTGGTGAAGATGCTGAAGCATTCTCTTCAGAGAGCTGCCCGGTCTGACCCAGGACGAACTTCAACCTATTATGGAAAAGCCACTATATATGTATAGAACAATCATCTCCAGGGCAGATGAATGCAGCAAAATGATGGTTGGAAGAGAAGACTCACCAATAAATATATTATGATGAATCATATAGTAGTCTTAAATAATTTATATACGTAACTGCTTGAACATTAAAATTCTAGCTATGCCGGAGATAAAAAATGAAAATTGGAGTTGTAAGTTCAAAAGAAGAGATACATTCCCTTGGAGCTAATGAACAGGTAGCCGATCTTACATTCAGACCTTCAAATACAGATATCTTATCGTTTGTAATAAAATGTTCAAAAGTGAAAGCACTCCATTTACCACCATCTTATATGAAGACCATTTCCAAATTCACAAAGATATTGATAGGGTCCCTGCATAGTTGGAATATTAGAAAGCATGCTTATAGGAATGGATTTGTATGAAAAAGGTTCTGATCCTTGGAGCCAGCGCTTCACAGGTTCCAATTATTAAGTTAGCTAAAAAACGTGGCTTTGAAACAATCGTAATCAGCATCCCGGGTGATTATCCAGGCTTAAAAATTGCAGATAAAACGTATGAAGTTGACATATATGACAAAGAAAAAGTGTTGGAAGTTGCTCAGAAGGAGCAGGTTGATGGAGTAGTTACGGACCAGCTTGATTTTCCGGTTCCAACTGTTGCTTATGTTACAGAAAAATTAGGCCTGCCAAGTATTGGTTATGATTGTGCACTAAAGTTCACTAATAAGTACTTAATGCGAAATGAGTGTACTAAATTAAACATAAATAATCCCAAATATAATAAAGCTTCTATTTTAAGCGAAGCCAAAGAAAAATGTTTAGATATTGGTTTCCCTTTAATAATAAAACCTACAGACAGTGCTGGAAGCAGAGGTATATCCGTAATCAGAAATATCAAGGAACTGGAGGATAAGTTCGAGCACTCAATTGCTTTCTCTACAGAGAGTTGCGTGATCCTGGAAAAATACATTCCGGGAAAAGAGTATGTGGTCGGGGGCTTTGCGTCAAACTACAAATTCACAAATTTAGTAATTGCGGAAAGGCAATTATTTGATATCCCGGATATATTCATCCCCCGTAAAGCACTCTTTACTTCGGTTGCTGACAATTACGTTGAAGAGCAAATTTTAAAAACAAATAAAAGACTTATCGAGGGCTTTGGTTTAAAATTTGGTGTTACTCACTGTGAGTACATAGTTGAAGAAAAGACCGGGATCATATATCTTGTAGAATGTGCTGCCAGAGGTGCTGCTATATATATCTCATCTCATCTGATACCATTAGCTACGGGTATTGATGCAAACAGCCTGTTGCTTGATGTTGCCGTTGGGAATGAAGAAGAGATCGAGATCCGGAACATTGAGAGCAACGTATCCGGATATTTAGTGTTCACATTGCCACAGGGCTTTGTTAAAGATATCAAAGGTCTCGAAAAAATAAAGTCATTACCAAACGTCCACAGGGTGTTCCTGGATTCTATCCATATAGGGATGGAAACCAAGGTAATGACCGATAAAGGCATGCGTATGGGCCCGATCCTCATCAAAGGTAGAACTAAAGAAGAATGTGAAAATACGATAGATCAAATAAAAGGTTTGCTTGAGATCAATGTAGAGACCTCTGAAGGAATTAAAGGTATAATATGGTAGATACCGTACTGCAAGTCTTTAATTGAACTCTACTCAACGCCTCTGAAGATGTCACAGAAGAGGAACTCTAGAGATACATACAGTTACCACTAAAGTAAGTGTCAATGTGCGTGAGAGAATATACGACAAGCTACAACTGCATATATTATACTGCTGCTTATTCTATCTCTCGCCAGTGCAGATTAAATCAACTGGCCACGAGGGAGGCAAAAATGATGCTGAGGATATTGCCTGAAGTACGCTCCCTGACCAGCACTACTTCCACTTGTGAGAATGCAGTTCATCATACTTCCAGAATGCCCAGTCATCTACAAGTTCATCCTCAGGAAGGTCCTTCATGAACTTTGGCAGAATGCCGATGGTATTGCGTATGTCTTCAACTGTCTCTTTATATACTTCCTTATATACTCCCATATTTTAATACCCCAAAATGGTATTCATTTACAGCCATATAAATATGATGCATGCAAAAGTAACGTCTCCAGAAACAGCAATATACTTTTGATAATATTGAGAGCCGCTTAAAATCCAAAGGAATAAATCGGATGGAAATAATGATTTCTCATGTTCTGTAAGCACAAGGAGAACGGCTACAATGAAGTGCTTCCCGGTATCCGGATGAGAACCACGGTTTACGGGAACAGCACACTGATGACAGAGTTTGTCATGATGAAAGGAAGCAACCTTCCGGAACACGACCATATGCATGAGCAGACCGGATATCTCGTTTCCGGCCTCATAAGCCTCTCCATAGGGGATGAGACCTTTGAAGTAAGTGCAGGCGATTCGTGGACCATTCCAGGCAATGTGCCCCACAGCGCCCGGATCATTGAAGATTCTGTTGCAATTGAAGTATTCTCACCGCGCAGGGACGAATATATACAAAAAATGTAAGGACTGCGGATCTTAAAAAAGGAAGGTTTTTCTCAGCGGTCATTAGCCACAGGAACCCGTCACAGGAAGAACGTAATTATTGCCAGTATTATAAAGATGATCACAAGCCACTTTGCAATCTGCATTGACATTCCTGCAACTCCGCGCGCACCCAATACATAGGCAATGATAGCCAGTATCAGGAATATAACAGCCAATCCTATTAGATCTGCCATAATATATTACCCCCTATAAAATTACAACCCCATTTATAAGATTAGATCGAGAGTATTTAAAAGTTAGTATCTGAAGAGCTTTGTTAAAAAACTTTCATTCAAATTTATCCTAAAGAACAGAAATAGATGACTGCAATACATAAAAAGGCTGCTTTATCAGCCAATAACGTCTGTACATAATCTCCTGTAACATTTCTCGATCAGTACAGGACTTGCTGACATCTCTATTATGTTGAAATCGAAAAGCTGCGCAAACTCCTCTACCATAGAATCAAAGTCTTTCTCGTAGTGCAGCCCGGTGTCCATCCTGGCAACATTCTTATAACCGGCATAATCAAAAACGAACTTTGACATCTTAATATCATTCGGGTTAGAAGTCATGCCTGCTGCCACGAGCATCTCGCGCCAGTGAGCAGCCCACATCGGGGTCATGAAGAAAGTGCCTACACCCCCGGACCCGGTCAGCTTCTTGAGATATGCCGCCCTGCCGCCAAGCACAGCACCTATGCAATCATCAACAACATCCCCATTCTCTTCTTTCAGTATGCGCACAGTGCAGGAATTTGACCGGAAATCCTCCTCCACCTTCCCAAGTACATTGCCACACAGTCCATAGAAGAGGAGAATGCCATCAGCATACCCGGATAGTTCTTCGGTCTTATCATATACGACCTTCCTGAGATTGTCGGGACTGGCATGAAGCGCCAGCTCAAGCATGTGAATTATAAGGGTCATTTCCCCTTCTCCCCCATTCTCAGATTTCGGAGGGATTGAGAACAGAGGAAGCAATTCATAGGTACACCCGGCAGCATCGAGTTTGCCTGTAAGTCCTCCTCGGTCCTCATTGTCCACAACAATAATTCTCCGGATATCCTGGTCATTCTCTATTATATGGACGATCTCATCCTCGAACATCCTGCATGCGATAAAACTCAGTACTGTCATGATAGATACTCCGATCAGATATTATGAATAAAGTAAATGGGAAGTTCACTTTCAGGTATATATAATCAAGCTACTGTCCGAAATACTGCCTGTAAGATATGTCACGCGCCTTTTAGCATATCCTTCCGGAACATACCATACTCATCAAAACCCCGATGCATAAGTATGATCACACCAAACATTACATTCATCACCGTTGACACATAGATGGCTATCATTATGGCTATTTGGTATTCAATGGCAGTCAGCGGACTTGAACCACCAATTATCTGCCCGGTCATCATCCCCGGAAGGAAAACAATACCTACTGTAGCCATGTTTGCAAGAGTTGGCCTTATCGAATTTCGGAGGCTCTTCCTAAGGTAAGGTTTTAGAGCTTCGTACTTTTCCGCACCAAGGGACAGACTGGAAAGATACCGGTTCTCATTTCTCTGTATCTGGTCACAGAAATCGTTAATACCTACGATATTGGCACGGAGAGAATTGCCTATGACCATGCCTGCTATGGGGATGAAGTACCGGGCTTCAAAGAGATCGTTAAGGCCAATAACTAAACTATTGAAATACAACAGAACTCCTACGTTCGCCAGTGCGAACGAAAGGGTCAGAGGCACGATAAAGGAGCCATACTTAAGCTGTGCGTTCTTCAGGACTGCATAAGATGCCACGATAACCATGGTCAGCACCCATGCAAGGTTAAGCAGGGAATTATTGAGCTCGAACACAAATGTAAGAAAGAAACCCGCTAAAGCAAGTTGTACAGTCATTCTGAAAGCACTCTCAATGGTGGAATTTATCAGCTTCAGATTAAGGTGGTAGCTGATAAGCACCGGTATCAGCAGAAGCAGGAAACAGAATGCCATCCCGGCTGGGGTGATATCAGTTGCAGACATTTGAATTCTCCTGTAGCTTTTCAAGATCGATGACCCTTACTCCCTCACGTTCCCACTCTGCATCGTGAGATATTGCCAGCACGGTCCAGGAAGGGTTGCCCACGAACATATCAACGATCTTCCTCTTCAGCTTCGCATCAAGGTCTGATGTTATCTCATCAAGGAAAAATATGTCCTTTTTTGTAAGCAGGGAGATGATGATGGCAATACGCTGCTTCTCTCCGCCTGAAAGGTTCTCAAACTTCTTATACAGAACATCTGCCCGCATAGAGAATTCCGATAGCAGTAACTTCAATTCTTCCTGAATTAACATGCCTTTGTTGGCAGCATAGGAAAATATCCCATCTAACATCTCCTTTACTGTCCCCTCCCCTATATCACTGTCCTGGGAAATGTGTGCAACCTTTTTGCGGATATCCCATGCAAGCCTGGGATCCATTGGCCTGCCTTCAAAGTAGATGGTGCCGAAAGAAGGTGTTTTGAAGCCCAGCAGCAGCCTGAAGATAGTAGTTTTGCCAATTCCGGAGCGTCCTTTGATAAGAACTTTCTCCCCTCTTGAAACAGAAATATTGAGATCTGAAAGGATACTTCTGCCCTCTGCATCGGCACACACCTTTTCCACCTTTATCAGGTCCATTTTAATCCAGCTCCCTTTAACCTGCTTTAAGATACAATGAGTCATCAAGTATTGCCAGCGGTATAAGTAATTTACCATGTCAGCAGCTATGGTATTACTTTCAGGCGATCCTGTCCTTATCTAACCCAACCGGCAGGTCATCAGCACAGATGCATTCCCTCATACCTTATACATAGAAAGGTATTTGAGAATACTGCCATTAATTGAAGATATATCAATGGAGAAATATATGACAAACACCACATTATCCGAAAGCCAGAAGGCTCCCTCATTCTGCCTACCTGACCAGACAACTGGAACAATCTGCCTTAAAGACTTCCGTGGCAAATGGCTTGTTCTCTATTTTTACCCCCGCGACAATACCGAAGGTTGCACCCGTGAAGCGCGGGAGTTCTCAGCTCTCAAAGAAGAATTAGCCAAAGAGGATGCAGTAGTGATTGGCGTGAGCAAGGATAGCGTCAGTTCACACCAGAAATTCATCCGGGAACAGGAGCTTGCATTAACATTGCTCTCAGACGAGGACACGAGCGTCCACCGGCAGTACGGCGTCTGGAGAACGAAGAAGAATTACGGAAAGGAGTATATGGGTACTGTGAGGAGCACTTTTCTTATAGATCCTGAAGGAGTTGTGAAGAAGATATGGGATAATGTAAAGACACCAGGACATGCTGGGAAGGTGCTTGAGATACTCAGAGAGATAAAAGCAAATTAAGTGTGAAATAAACTTCCGAGACCATAAAAAGGAAAACAGAGAGAGAGGATTATTGCCCTCTCCTCCTGTTATACAGATAGAGCACAGCTACAGTGATCCCTACGAAGATCACGAGCACTACTTCAAAACCAGCTAGTCCTTTCTTAACTGGCGGCTCATAGGTTTCGTTACCGAACTCCACTCTACTGTCATCGGCCTCAACCAGGACCGCTTTGTCAATGATCTTACCCGGTACGTTACTGGATGCTACACTGGATGCTGCGATAGCGAATGGTGAGAATCCGGGGGTCTGGCTTTCAAAGTGTACATACTCTCCATCATCAACGATCATTGAGGTTGACAGCGCATTCCATGTACCGTCTGCGTACCTGTAGAGCTTTATGTCATTTGCATCAATACCATTCTCTGCAATCCATGATTTCTCAACCTTGAAACCGATCTTCATGTCTTTTACATTTTCAGGACTATCGAACCCGAGCTTACCAATCCATATGTTCATTTGCTGGTATATCTTGCCAGGAGCATCGGTTTTATGATAAAGAAAGAGCTAATCCCCGCCTTTTCAAAGGTGGGATACAGCCCGTCAACTGTTCAGAGACAAATATAAATACTTATGATAACCATATGTATAATGAAAAATGACAAGAAATGAACATTGGATAAGTGCTAGAGGGTGCGTATACAACGCAAATTACCATTTCGTATGGTCTACAAAATACAGACGAAATGTGTTGACAGGGAAAGTAGCGGAGGATTTACATGCCCTCCACAAAGAAATTGCAACACAAAAAGGTGTTACTCTGATTGCACAAGAAATAATGCCTGATCATGTTCATCTCTTTATAACCATGCATCCCAAATTTGCACCGGCTAATATAGTTAAAATATTCAAAGGAATAACTGCTAAGAAACTTTTTGAGTCACACCCTGAATTGAAAAGCAAACTGTGGAAGGGACATCTTTGGAATCCGTCATACTATCTAGGAACTTGTGGTGACACAACACAAGATGTTATTCAAATGTATATAGAAACCCAAAAGGTGAAATGATTTTGAATAAAGTGTTTCGTTATCGCCTTTATCCCACAAAAGTTCAAACAACAATGCTTGCTAATACACTTGAACTTTGCAGATGGACATATAATGAGACACTGGGCCTGAGGAAGAATGCCTGGGAGTTCGAGCAAGAGAATATCGGATACTATGAATCCAAGAAGATGCTTCCTGGTTGGAAAATGATCAAAACTGAACTCAAGAATGTACATTCTCAGGTGTTACAGGACGTGGTCAAGCGAGTGGACCTTGCTTTTCAGGCATTTTTCAGACGATGTAAAAATGGAGAGGATCCAGGTTATCCCAGGTTCAAGGGTAAGAACAGATATGACAGTATTACTTATACTCAGTCTGGCTTTGAACTGCAGGATAACACACTCTGGTTGTCAAAGATAGGCGCGATCAAGATAAAATTGCACAGGCCAGTAACCGGAGATATCAAGAGACTTACTATTCGAGGAACTTCTACCGGGAAATGGTTTGTATCTTTTCTTGTTGATACTGAGGTTCAGGGAACAATACCTTTGACCGGTCAGTCAGTTGGAGTGGATGTAGGCATAAAAAGTTTTCTTACATTATCAAATGGTCAGGATATCCCAAATCCCAGATTCTTTGTTACCGAAGAAGAGAACTTGGCAAAAGCACAAAGAAAACTATCAAAGGCTGTCAAAGGTTCACCTGAATGGAGGAAAGCTCTTAAAGTTGTCGAACATATTCATGAAAGAATAGCCAATAAACGACAAGATTTTGCGCACAAGGTGAGTCTGGAACTTATCAGGCCATATGACCTGATAGTCTTTGAGGACTTAAACATCAAGGGAATGGTCAGAAATCATTGCCTTGCAAAACACATTGCAGATGTTTCATGGAATAAGTTGATAAGCATCACTACTTACAAGGCAGAATGGGCCGGTAAGCATGTGGAACTTATCAACCCACGAAATACCTCTCAAATATGTTCCGGTTGTGGTCAGATAGTCAGAAAAGATCTCTCAAAAAGAACACACAGTTGTCCTTTTTGCAGTCTTGTTCTGGACAGAGATCATAACGCAGCTATCAATATACTCAGACTGGGGCTACAGTCTGTAGCACAAAATGCTTAGATGCCCTCCACTTTAGTGGAGGGGGTAGTCACAAAAGCATATTCCTATGTAGATAGTAGCATGCAGCCGGAAGATGTTGTTATATCTACATGGACCGCTCCGGCCCAGTTCTATCTGGGGAAGAACGACTATTGGCTGGCTTTTAACGTTGTTGGCACCGGCACGGGATCCTTTACGGTAAAAGATGGTTCCCGTGATATATATTCCAATTCCATAGTCCTGAAGAATACCGAAATGCTGGAAAACGTCACTCAGAACCATGAACGAGGATGGATCGTCACAGACAACATTGCATGGTATAAATTATCTCCACAGTCAAGAGAGTTCATTGAGAATGTGACTAAAAAAGAATTGCACGATGCAAGTATAAGAGTTTACATGTGGGACCAGAGTAATACATCCGTGAACAGGACATCATTAACCTGAACGTTCCGGGATTTATACTGGCTTTATGCTATGATGAAGAGCAGATCTTATTGATATATCAATAAAAATAATAAATTAGATATAAGAGTTAAATCTAAATAAAACCCCTTATCCTTGTGTAAATGATGATATAACCCAGCACAAGCATCAGCAAAGAAATAAGCCAGGCCCACCTGAGTATCCTGCCAAGATTTTCAGGCCGGGATAATCTTATAAAAAAGCGGTCGACCAGATTTGGACGACCATTGGGAGTGCTCATAAGGAGTTAACCTTTGATCCTCTTCAGCCTGAAGGTGTTTTCCCTTTCCATCTCTTCGAGACGGAGCCTTATGAAGTTCATTGCTTCCTGAAGTTCGGGGATCACCTTGAACTCGAGAGCATTGACACGCCTTTTAGTCTTCTCGATATCCTCAAGAAGCTTCTTTATGGTGGTCTCGATCTCTGCTGCAAGGATGATCTTTTCAACAAGGATCTCATAGGAGTCTGCTGCCTCATCCGTATAAGAACTGGTCCCGACAATACCGTATCCACGTTCATCAAGTGTTTTGTGGACACTTGATGACTCTATCTTGGGAACAACAACACCCATGATGTTGCGGCTTTCCACCTCTATCTCCGGTTTGCCCTGAAGGGCAAAAGATGTGGATTTGACGATAATGATACCGTCAACAGCGTTTGCAATGGCTATCCTGCGGGAAGCGACTTCATAGGCGGCGTCCAGCTCGGTCCTGACATCCTTGGCCTTGCCGAGTATCTCGAAGAACTCAAGGATAAGTCCATCTCTCTTCATCTTAAGCAGCTTGTGGCCGCCCTGGGAGAGCTTGATCTTCTTCTTGAGTTCGATAAGCTCGGACCGTGTTGGTTTTACATCTTTTACGCCCATGTAGAATCACCTGTAAATTACTTGCTCTTGTGAGCGGGGTGGTACTTCTGGATGTACTTGTTGTCCACTCTTGTAAGCAGGGCTTCCGGAAGTTCTGAAAGGATGCTCCAGGAGACGTTCAGGGTATCCTCGATAGTCCTGTCCTCATCCCTTCCCTGGCGGACGAACCTGTCCTCGAAAAGGTCTGCGAACTCAAGGATCCTCTGGTCCCTCTCGGAAAGGGCTTCCTTACCTACGATGGCAACCAGACCTCTAAGGTCACGGCCTTCAGCGTAGGCAGCATACATCTGGTCAGAGACTGCTTTGTGGTCATCCCTGGTCTTACCTGCACCAATGCCTGAGTTCATCAGACGGGAGAGTGAAGGCAGCACATTGATAGGGGGATAGATACCCTTTCTGTGCAGTTCCCTTGAAACCACGATCTGTCCTTCCGTGATGTAGCCTGAAAGGTCAGGTATCGGGTGAGTGATATCGTCACCGGGCATGGTAAG
>DANZ01000095.1 GCA_002501695.1 Methanolobus sp. UBA474
GAATATTATAACAATAAAGCCTATGCCCGTAAGCATATGTATTAGCTGGCGGCCAACCTCGCCTGCCAAAAAAGACCTTTTATCACCCATATCAGCGAAAGGCCTCCCTTTCAGAGGAATATATTACCTGTAAGTATGAGTTTAGGTTGCGATCTTATATTAAGTCTGGGAATTTGAAAAATAGTGCCTCTGGCAGCATTCACCGGAGCGGCTGCCAGACTGCTGTTTTACAGAATATTACTTACGGTCATGAGAGTTCCAAGCGCGATCCTCTTTAAGGTGCTCTCGGTCTCTACTGAGATCTCATCCCTGTTCAACGCATCTTTGAATTCAGTGAACGGCTGCGTGGAATCAATTATCTCTCTTGCGGTTTCCTCGTCTGTTGTAACCGTGACTGAACGGTCGACCTCATCCGGCGAGGATACTCTTTCAAAATACAGGATCTCGCCATTGTTGGTTATTGCCTGTATGTAAAGCTCTTCACCGTCACTTGTAGTAATGTCGATTAAGATCACATCGTCACCGGCTATTCTTTTCACGATCCATGGGACGTCATCAAGCCTGGCGTTATAAAGTAACATCTGTTCTTCCAGTTCATTGTAAAGGTCATCGGAACTTGCCAGGTTCGCATATGCCCCCTCATCCATACTCTCTGCAGTTGTTGCCATTGCAGGGCCTGAGAACAACAGGATCCCCGCTATTAACACCCCGACTGCTATTGCCTGTTTCCTGTTCATGCCTATCAATAGAAGTTAGGCAGAAATAGTATAAGACCATGTCCATAGAAATAGTCACTTATTTACTTAACTGCCAATCAGAATTAATAAATATCCGTATCCCTAAGTTCATACAGGTGATGTCCATGGACTGTTTGTTCTGCAAGATAATTTCAGGCGAGATACCGTCATACAAGATCTATGAGGATGATATTGCATATGCTTTTCTGGATATATATCCTACTTCCGAAGGGCATACGATAGTCCTTCCGAAAAAACATTTCAGGCGGTTCACGGAGATGAGTGAGGAAGACGTATCTTCTCTGTTCGTATCCGTGAGCAGGGTCGCCAGGGCAGTTGAAAAGGCACTGGAGGTTCCCGGTTCGAATATCGGCCTCAACAATGGTGAAGTGGCAGGCCAGAGTGTGCCTCATGTTCATGTACACATAATCCCAAGAAGGGCAAACGATAAAGGCGGCTCCATGCACACCATTGTGAACCAGCATCCTGACACCGGTAATCTCGGTGAGCTGGCGGACAGGATCAAAAAAGAATTCCGATAAAGAAGCATTCCATAAAATAACGGAGCAGTAAAATGACCCAGAATGAAGAAAAAGTCCTTGATGCATTGAAAAGCGCAGGAAAACCCCTGAGGCCCGGAGATATCGCAGAAATGACCGGGATAGAAAGCAAAGAGGTAAGCAAGGTATTGAAATATATGAAAGATGCAGGCACCATATGCTCACCTAAAAGATGCTTCTATGCACCTTCCGAATGAGCAGGCATATCATGCCTGCTTACTTCTGCCCGACACTTATATTCACAGCAATCTTTCCACGATAGCTATGACAATTTCAAAGGCTATGAGGATTATTACTATCCACTCCAGATGATTGGAATGCTGGATACGGACCTCTTCGGAAAGCATGGAATAATTATCCCTTATCACTTCGATCCTGTGACTTACACTTTCGCTCCACTGGCTGCTGCGCAGCATTTTTAAGGCGGATGCATATACTCTGGCATAGTAGATGTCCTCGGTCACCTTGATCAGGTTGTTCACCTTTTCGGTCACTTCGGATATCTCGGCATTATTCTGCATCAGCTGCATCATGATCAATCGGTATCGATGCCTTCTTCTGAATGAGGGAAGTTTGTCAGCAAGCACGATCTCATCGTACATCTTTCCCATCTGAAGGCTCAGTTCCCTGTCATAGTAGCGAAGCTCAAACACCTGCACATTTGCAAACTCAATAAGGTCAAAAAGGTCGGTAGGGCTGTCCGGATTGCAGAGGAGGGCCGAGTCCCATGAAAGAAGAGTAAGGTCATTTTGAGTATAGCTCTGTGTGCCTTTAAGGATCTCCTCTCTCATCTGGGGAGAAAAATCTCTTTTTTCTCCTGCGAGCAGGGGCAGCGGATCGATCGATCGGTCCATCCAGTCCATGAGGTATATGGTATAGTCCTCATAGAAATCAGGTATCAAGGCAAAGCCCCTGATGTGAGGTTTGAGTATCCCGGTGAGTGTTTTAAGATGCGACAGGAACAGATCAGAAAGTCCTTCCTGTCCTGCAAAAAGAAGCGCTGTTTCCTCAAGGAGAGCGAAATCCGCTTCAGGCCTCTCATGAACAAAACACAGGCTGATGGCCCCTATATCAAAGATACGTGCAAATACGGTGAACTCGAAGTTCTTGCCTTCCTTTTCCACAATGCACTGACCCATTCTGATCAGCAGGGGTGGCACGTCCATTATAATGGATTTGGGCTTGACACGCAGAAAACTTGTCCTGGCGGTGAGGAAGCTTTGGGCAAGCTCCCTTTCCAGCCAGTCAAGATCTATTTCCAATCCTATATCGTAGATCCTGTAAAACCGAAGTGCTATCAAGGATTTTACTCTCCTGCAGAAAGATCAAATGCTTAATGTATGCATGATGTTCAATTGTACTCACTATAACAGGTTATTAATATAGATACAGGCATCGGTCAAAACTAGTTGAGCAAAACGGATTGAAACGGTTTAAAAGAAGAACAGTGTATCCTGTTGCCAGGATACATCTTGGACAGTTTCATTTAAAAACTCACGCTTAAAGCTGAGCAGACATTCTGTGACGGATCATATACATACCCGCTGCATGTAGCATCGGTTATTTTGAATGTGAATGTGCCTGCAGGGTTTTTAACCTGGGTGGATGTGAACTTCACAATGCCCTCTACATCTGTAACTGCGTAAACGGAGGCAGTTGTCAGTCCGCTCCAGGTTCCGCTTACAGTTGCTCCGGGTACAGGCTTGCCATTCTGATCGGTTATTTTTACAGTGGCTATAACCCATCCAAAAGCATTCTTTCCTTTCAGCGAAGACTCCTTTGCTGCAGTGAGACCGCCTACATACATTGCTGTGGCAGTCGGGGCGACCGGTGTGACTTGCGGCTCAGGGTCTGTTTCCGGCGTGGTATCATCTGCTATTGGCGTCTCGTCGGTTGCCGGTGCAACGTTAAGGCCATTCACAGCTGCATAAGCATTCACAAGACCATATCCATAATAGTTGTCTTTCCCACTTGCACCAAGATCTGTTGCAGTTACCTGAAGCCTGGAGCGTATCTCTGCAGGGTCCCACCTGCCATTCTTGTTGGCGTCATAACTGGTGCCTGAAACATCCGTGCTCAGCAGCAGGGCAACGGTTCCGGTAACGTGCGGTGTTGCCATGCTCGTGCCGCTCTTGAACCCATAGAGCCCTCCGGGCATGGTCGACTTGATACTGACACCAGGAGCTGCAAACTCTATCTGAGGGCCATAACATGACCAAGAGGTCCTGGTATTGGTCGAGTCAATAGCAGAGACTGCTATCACCGAGCTGTAGGCTGCCGGGTATATTACTGCACCGCCTGAGTTACCTGCCGCTCCCACAAGCACAATACCTTTACTGTATGCGTTGTCACATGCGCTCTGGAGAGTGGACGAGGAGGAAGTACCTCCAATGCTCATTGTTATGACATTGGCATTATTATTCACTGCCCAGTTGATACCTGCTATGATGTTGCTGTAAGAACAGTATCCGGAACTGTCAGCAATTTTTACAGCGTACACCCCTGCTTGCGGAGCTGCTCCAAGCACGCCTATGCCATTGCTTGCTGCTGCGACGGTTCCTGCAACATGGGTACCATGGCTGTGATCATCCATAGGGTCGTTGTCCTTATTAACAAAATCGTAGCCACCCAGATAGTTCTCCTTCAGGTCAGGATGGGTGTGATCGACACCGGTATCAAGGACGGCCACCTTTACACCGCTGCCCGCAAAACCGCCGGACTGTGTATCGACTGCATTGATACGGGTGATTCCCCAGGGTATCTCATCTGCAAGGATCTGCGCCTGGCCGTCAGGCTCGATGAAGTCGATGTTGGGGTTCTTTGAAAGGGCATCGATAGCTTTTTGCGGAAGCTCTGCGGCTATGGCCGGAACGATTGTGTACTCATGCGTTACATTTCCGCCATAAGCCTTCACAAGATCAGCATTTGCCTTTCCTTTGAAATTGATCAGTACAGGAACCTTCTCATTGCCCTGATCTTCCGGGACTGCACTTGCTGGCATTACCAGGATAGATATCAAGATCGAGAATATCATTA
>DANZ01000002.1 GCA_002501695.1 Methanolobus sp. UBA474
CATGCTTTCAAAGCTGTTCCCGAGGAATAATCCTTTCCGGATTATCTCATGGGACTGGACGCGGGCAAACCTGAAGCCCATTGAGGCGGCCAGCAGGAGCGCAGGTATCTCTATGATGCCGTGAGGCACTATGGATATGATGAAATATGTGAGATCGTAAAGGACCCCGACATGCATCCCTTCTATTCCGAACATCTCAAAGCCGGTCATCAGCCCGTTGAAAATGAAGAAGGCCAGTAATATCCCCATCAATGACCCATTCACTATCAATATCAGGAAAGGTATCGTATATGGGAGCATGTAAGCAAGCATCCGGTAATCTTCCCGGCTATAGCCGCAGTATTTCCAGAACCCGTCCTTTGCAGTATCGTTTGCGGTAGTATAGGGAAAATCAGCATCCAGGTAATGCGCAAGCCTCTGGAGCATTCTGTTAGCAGGCATAAGCATCCTTTCAAAGACAATGGAGAAAGAAGCGTATATGCGATGACCCGGCCTGAGCCGGATATCCGATATCAACAGGGGGTGAATAAGCAGGAACAGCCCCGTACCCGCGGATGCGCTAAGGGCAGCTATGCTGTTAAAAATGAATATCGCCCACATCGGGCTGATGTACTCTGCGGTTACCATAACCTTGGCCGTTGCTGCAGAGGCTGTGGAAACAATGGCTTCGTTTACCGGGGCAGGCTCTGCAGCAATGAACATGAAGGTGTAAAGGAACATACTGAACACAAATCCTGCCAGTACTGACAGGATGAATGTCCTTGCAGACCACAGGAGGTCTTTATGCCTGATGGAGAAAGGATTAGTGTTTTCTGGCATGTTTGACTATTTACGGGAACTTATTGTTGTATTTATACGATGGCGCT
This sequence comes from Methanolobus sp. UBA474, assembly GCA_002501695.1. Lineage (GTDB taxonomy): Archaea > Halobacteriota > Methanosarcinia > Methanosarcinales > Methanosarcinaceae > Methanolobus. Next base: position 867 of record DANZ01000002.1, read on the forward strand.
TATGGGCATTTATTTAATGCTCTTTTTATAATATCCAATCGATGCATTAAAATATATTGCAGTTTTATAATACTCGTAAAAGTATATTATCTTACTTATATACGAGGTAGTATCTATGAGAACACCTACAGGAATAGAAGGATTCGATGATCTGGTACAGGGAGGTCTCCTGTCCGAAAGGGTCTATGTGCTGAGCGGCCCTCCAGGCAGCGGGAAAACCACTTTTGGTATACAGTTCCTTGCACACGGTGCCTCCAGGGGCGAAGTAGGGCTATACGCAACACTGCTCGAATGCCCTCAGAACATCATCAACGATATGTCCAACTATGCAATGAACATCACATCTCTCATCAAAATGCAGAAGCTTCTCTTTGCAGATCTGGGTCCGAGGATGGAATACGGGTATATGGATGAGCTGAACGAGTTCGTTACAACGGATTATACCGTAGGCAGGACATCCAGTGAAAGTGAGGCTCCGTCCCCTTCCATGGTCTTCAAGGAAATAGCCGCATATGTATCTGAATATGATGTCAAGCGCCTTGTCATAGATTCGGTGTCAGCTATAAGGTTCACTACAAACGACTTCTCCCTGCAGGAGAAAGAGATGAGCAGATTCATACGCAATCTGAAGAAACTTGGCTGTACTACCGTGCTGCTGTCCGAGATGACAGATCCGACTGCGTATTCCACAGAGCAGTTTGCTGCACACGGTGTAATTTTCATGCACAACTTCCTGTATGACAAGACAATGACACGGGCCATCCAGGTCATCAAGATGCGCGGCACAAAGCATGATTGTAATATGCGCTCTGTCAGTTTCACGGAAAAGGGCCTGAGGATCGAAGGTTATCTGGAATAATAGGTGTCCTATGGTCGCACTATTCAAAAAAGAAAAGCACAGCAAGGTAATATCCGAGGCAGACAGGGCCCACCTTGCCGAGGTTTCCCGGAAACTAGGATTTGAAGTGGGTTACCACAGGCATTCGGAAATTGGCTGGGTCCAGGAACAGCTCTCCAGGCTTTACAGCTTTGCCGAGGAATACGACCTCCGGGATTTTGCCCGTGACAGCTATTTAAGTGGGAAAGAAGAAGGAGCAAAAGCAAAAGAAAGGGATACAAAATCAGGACTGAGAGGTACAGGTGTTGACAGCGCAACGGAGCCTGAGAGATCTGTGATCGTCCCGGTGGAACGTCCGGTCACATCCACATCCTTTTCACGTAAAGAATCATACAAAGCCCAAAGACAGACCATAGAGGCTTCCTCTGCTGCCATACAGCAGCCCACGATGGTTGACCTGCCGGAAAGCGTACAACTCCCAAAATCAGTTGAAATGCCTTCTATGCTGGAGGGCTCCAAACATCTTCTGCCCAGAAAATAGTTCAGTGGCTGTATCCGAAGGCAACGAATCTCTGCTTGCCGTCGAGATTTGCCAGGACGAACCTGTCATCCTTACTATAGGATATTTCTTTTGTCCCGGCCAGCTCCAGCAGGTACTTTTTTCCGGCCTTTGCTTTTTCTGCGTCCTTTCCTTCGGAGCTTATGCTTTTTACTTTTACAGGTGCTGACTGCAGGCCAACGAAAAGGTGCAGCATATCTCCTACTGCAAACTCCTTTGCCAGTTGCGAGAGAGTGCATTCAAGGGTGATGTCCTCCACGACATTCTCATGTGCTGACAGGACAAACCCTCTTTCTATATCCTTTGACTGTATGTTCTTAAGTGCAAGGCCGACCCTTGCACCCGCGGGCGCGCTCTTGACATCAACATCATGCATCTGAATGGAACGTATCTCCAGGTCTTTTTTACCCGGATATGCAACCATCTTATCCTTAGCATGTATTGTTCCCTGTAATACGGCTCCCAGCACAACGCACCCTATTCCTGTCACGTTAAAGGACTGGTCGATCACCACGCGAGCAGGCAGGCTATCCAGGCTCCTTTGCTCGGCATCTACCCTGTCACCCATTGAGAATATTATCTCCTTGAGCTCTTCCATGCCTTCGAAAGTAGTTGTGGAAACAGTATGGTACTGCCAGTTCTCAAGTACTGTTCCTTTTGTTATCTTCCTGAGTTTCTCTTTCATTTCCTCAAGGGCCAGAGGATATGACAGGTCCGCTTTGGTCTGGACAATAATGCCATGCCTGTATCCTAAAAGATCAAGGGAGATTATACACTCTGCTGCCAGAGGGTCCAGCCCCTGCGGAGGTATGCACAGCATGGCTATATCTGAAAGATTAAGTGCTGTCAGAAGGGATTTCACAGATGCCGGATATCCTGTCGCATCAATGGTCGTGAGCACCTTGTCATTCTTGGCATAATCATACATAGTGATATCAGTAACACTGCCTTTTTTGCCCAGTTTCCCGGCAAGAGTGGTCTTCCCACTCTTTTCACTTCCAATGATAGCAATCTTAGTCATGTGAGCATTCTCCAGTATGGTCTTACGATAAATGTTTTTACATATATTTCTTTTTCACGACCAGAGCTGGCCTTCGATGATGCCTAAAGTTTTGTCTGTTGTGCTCTTGTTCATTTTCCTGATATTGACAACATATTCATCACCTATACGTTCGAGCGGGCTGAATATGACATCAAGGCCCAGCCGTTCAAGATACATCCTAAATCTGTCGATGGTGCTTTCATCTTTTACCCTTATGCGCACATCATCCCGGATGCGCTCCCCTTCCTGCACGCGGAGGATCGATTCCCTCATCGGCCTGATTATACTTTCTCCAAGCCGGAGGCATCTGTCCTTAATTTCTTCCTCGCTCTCGTTCCATTCTACGGACTGAAAACCTTCCCTCACCACTCTTGCGAACAGGTAATCCTTGCCGGATTCATTGTAGAACCTGAATCCATGGCGCAGATCGGCACAGTTGGTTTGCGAGGTTGTGTATTTCAATGGTTGCAATATCATTGAGGGGTCCTTGATTATAACGCCCTCATGCTCCTTTTTACCCAGCTCGGTTATTATTTCCCTTATCCTGTCAGCAGCCTCTCCCAGTTCGAACTCGCCAAGCAGCTCGACCTGAGTAAAACCATAATCACTGGCAAGCTCCCGCCTTTCATGAAGCGGTAAAGCAATTCCTTCTCTGGAGCGGATATCAAAAACAAAGAACTCGAGCGAGTCCACCCCGTATATGTCCTTTGGCACGTAGGGGTTATCAGGTCCCACCATCTCGCCATAGACCACATATTCCGGATAGTCCTTAAAAAAGTCATGTTCAAGCAGGTGCCCGGAACGTTCGCTGGAGTAAGGGCAGACATGGCCGCTGCGTGTAAATGCAACCAGCTCGCCTTTATGCTCGATGACCCGGACATTATAGCCGTTCATCTTTTCTTCAACAGCAACAGAATATATATCTTTGAAATGGTTCTTCAGAGCAGGAGCAAGCATAATGGCTCTTTTTATCTTAGGGAATCCCTGAATGAGCTCAAAGCCATTTCCCACCTTAACCAGTACGCTGCCCTCATCTATCTTTCCCACATTGCTGCTGAACCGGAAAAAATCCTCATATTCTCCCCAGTCCTGCAGTATCACTTTCTTTTCAAGGAGCTCTGAAAATCTTAAAGGCGGCAATCCCGGGGACTCTGCCGCCTTTCCGATATCGGTCTCATTTTCAAGGTTCATGTCTTTACGTTAAGGCACTGCTCACTGCGCAAGCCCATTGACAATGTTTCTCCTTGTAACAAGCCCTACCATCTGCTCTTCAAGATTAACTACCGGCACGCCGCCGATATTCTCATCAAGCATGAGCTTTGCAACGTCCTTGATGGGAGTGTTGGTATAGACGGTCTTGACGCCCATTTTCATTATATCTTCCACAATGAGGTTCTTTATACGTGCGTCCTGTTTGTTGCCATCGACAATGTCACGGAAGGAGCGCATTGCTTTTGCAATATCCTTCTCGGTGACTATCCCTACCAGCTTGTCATCATCTATCACAGGTACCCTTCCGATGTTATTGTCAAGCATGAGGCGCCTCACATGGTTCACACGGTCAGCGGGGTGTGCTACAATGGGATTTTTTTGCATGACCTCGGCTACATATCCCTTCAGGTCGTTGCTCATGAGGAGCTCTGTCGGTGTCACCCAGCCAAGAACCTTTTCATTATCGACTACTATCATCACTCCTCCGTTACGGGCCATGAGGGTGACAGCATCCGTTACCTTGGTACCTGGAAGCACTTTCACGTAATTATCAGATACCGCAGTTGCGACGTGCAGGGAAGAAGCAGGCATGCTCCCCTTTTTGCGGGTCCCGAGTTCCTTTGTAAGGTTCCTCATTGTGAGCACCCCCATGATCTTATCATCATGCTTGACAAGGAGGCGCCTTGTCCCTTTCTTCTCCATTATATCAAGTGCATGAGAGATAGTATCTGCCTTATCGATGCATACAGGTTCTGACATTATGTCCTTAACTTCCATAATTTTACCTCTGTGTTATATTTTTGCCTTCTCACATTTCTGGCTTGTCGACTTCTGTTCAGGTATTTATTGAGCGGCCCGGAGTACATCCTTCCTGCTGATCATGCTCACGATCTCATCCCTGTTAATTACCGGGAGGCTGATGACATGTTCTTCCAGCATGAGCTTTGCAACATTGACCACCTTGTCATCGACAGCTACACCCGGCGGCATGTCCGACATGATATCCTCGGCAACAAGCGGAACGTCTTTGATATAGCGGTACGTCTTCTGACCGGCGGGAGTAGACTTGCGTGCCATCTTTATGCTCTTTGACTGCATATTCCCTTCATTGTCTACCATGATGTTCAGTGCCACATTGCTCGTTGTGATTATCCCTACCGCCTCGTTGGAGTCATCGGTGACAATTACCCTGTTCACCTCGTGCTTTTCCATCTCCTGGACAACATGATTTATAGTGTGGTGCCTGTGTACAAAGATAATATCATCAGCCATCACATCCGATACCCTCATTTTGATGTCCTGCTGCTGGGATATATATCTCATGATATCTGTTCCCGTAACTATCCCTACGACATTGTCCTTGACCACGACAAGGGAGTTGATCCCATTCTCCAGCATCAGATTGGTTGCCTGCGATATTGAGGCACCCGGATAGATCGATATCGGTGCATCGTTCATCACCATGTTGACCGGGATCTTGTCTATCGGTCTTCTGCGCCACATAGGTTCTGCCTGTGCAAGTCTTCTGCTCAGGTCGGTCTTTGTGACTATGCCGACCATTTTTCCATTCCCTGTGACCACAAGGGTGCTTATCTTATGTTTTAGCATCAGGTTTCTTGCATGTGCCACGTTTTCTTCCGGCGTTATTGTAAATACCGGCGAACTCATAATGTCTCCAACATTCATGGTCTTCCTCCATCCAATGTTCTTATTTCCTTATTCTTTCTTATACCGTGCGCAGAAAACACCGCCCTTAATATAGTCGTTAATGTCTGAAGGTGCTTTCCATATTGTTTTGTTCATGCACTGACAGGCAGACCCGTTTGCAGAAGTCCTGTTAAAGGATCGTGGCGGGTTTTCTCAGTACAGTTTTCTCTTGCAGATTGTTTTTTATTTACAAGAGGATTACCTCCGGCTATTTCACTGAGCATGATCATCGTGTATCAATGATGGCTACACAAGGTGTCAAGGCCATGTCCATCGTTGCTGTGATGCCTCCCTCTTTAAGTTCATATGGTTGAGCTCTTAGTGCTTTCTGTCTGTTCCTTGCTTAGGGTATCAGAACCGACATTTTCATTTCCTTTGAACTTTCAGGTGGACCGCCATTTTAAGCAGACTATTCGAAGTTGTTATGGTTTTAAATACATAACATTGCACTGTGTTACCAGCGACAATCCGGGCATCAGCTCATTTATGGAGTCCAGGGCCAGTGACCCTTTGTTAAAGAGCGACCCTTAGCATGTGTACAAATAACAATGCCGGTCTAAGCGTATGCTCTTTGTAAGCATGAATGATCCTGCTTTTCCTGTAAGGTCCGCAAAGCTACTTTTCATTGCTTTAAAAATCGATACATACCGTTTTCCTTTATATATCGGGACAGACATTCATTTCACCAGCTTTCATGTGTCCTTATTTTTACTGACCGGTTTAAAACTGGTCATAGTAACCTTCTTCCTCACTGCAGTCCTCGCACAGATTGAGTCCGTTGACCTCTCTCAGGTTGTCAGCCATGGCCCCGCAACGCTGGCAGATGCCACTCTCCACATCGGTCTCCTTAAGGAGATCTCCTTCACGGTGCAACTCGATGAGGTTCTGGAGGATGGTGTTCAGTCCCGGGGAGATCGCCATGATATCCCTGTAGGTGATCATTCCCAGTATTATGTTACCATCCATTACTGCAAGCCTGCGTATGTCCGACTTGACCATAAGCTCAGCTGCCTGTATTATTCCTGTAGAGGGTCTGATGGATATTATCGGAGACGACATAATATCCCTGGCATGCATTTTCCCGGGAAGTATGTTCTTTGAAACCGTTTTTGCAACAACGTCCTTCTCGGTGATTATGCCAACAGTATCACCATCCTCGACCACGATAACGCTGTCCGAATTGCGGTCAGTCATTTCCCTGGCAACTTCTAGAACGGTAGTATCAGCATCCACGACAAAGATATCCTTTGTCATCAATTCTGTGACAGACATCTCGTTTTGTATCTCTTTTATCGAGACGTCGGTTTCCAAATCCCTCTGCACGTTCAAGACCATACCTTCCTTTAAAGTCAGAAGTTAAGAATAGGTCACTAATAGTCCACAGTTAAAATGTCGAGTTAATTGTATTTATAGATGTTCATGCAATTATTTTTTATCATGAGAGGGTTGGCAGAAGCTAAAACGGCCCGGGGCAACTAATTATAAGTACAAAAGCACGATTTCCGGGATATATCATGTGATGGGATAAGTTAATGGAACACCAGACATCAGGTGTTCCATAAGGTATCTGCTTAATACCTGCCTCAAAGGATGATTATCCTTGTCCGGTTTCCTGCGCTGAGCTCGATCTCATCATTGAATCCTGATTTTGAGAAAGCATCGATTATCTCTATTTCAGTGTCAATATCAACCTCATCTATAAGGCTGGCATGTTCACCCCAGAGCGCTATCCTTATTCTGCCGGTATCATCGGAAACATAGATATTTGAGACACTGTTCTCGGTACCGTCATCGCGCGTGAAATCCCGGCGGTCTCCGATACCTGAGATAGAGCCTTTGACAGAGTATGATTCTCCGGGTATTATATCGGATATAGGTGTGAAGTTCTCGGAATAGGCGACATCCTTGTCAGTTTGTTTCACAATGGTGCGATTACCTACCTGCACTTCGACCTGCTGGCTGAAATTATTCTCCCTGGCGTAAGCATTGATTATCTCAATAGAGTCATTGACCTTTAATCCGGACAGCAGGTCCGTTTTTTCATCCCACAGGGTGACTCTTATTTTTCCGGTGTCATCGCCTACGGTTATATTTGATACCCTGCCTGTGGATCCGTCCTTGCGGTTAAAGGTCTTGATATCGGCTATATCCAGCACTCTGGCCCTGAGATTAATGTCACTCATACCATTCTTTATATCCGTTATCTTTGTGGAAGCAACAGAAGCCTCTATCTTTTCATCGGTCTCGCACAGCACTCCATTATTACCGATATTCACTTCTATGCCGGAATAACCTTCTTTCACATAGCCGCTGATCTGGAAAGTCTGTCCGACCGTGATATCTCCTGTCTTTACAAGATCTGCCTTGTCATCCCACAATGTCAGGCGTATGGACCCGGTTTCATCAGCAACTATAACATTTGCAACTCTCCCTATGGTCCCGTCATTGCGGTTGAACTCCTTGGCCGGGAACACTGACATAACTTTTGCGACGAGCCCGACATTCCCTGTGCCCGGGGCTATGTCTGCTACCTTCTGTATAGTATTTCCCATGCCTTCGCCATGTGTATCCCCTGCTCCCAAGTCATGTGCCACGAGCATTGCTGCTGTTCTCGTGTCACAAAGTCCGCCCATCTGGATCACTTTTTCCCCGACCCTTTCCAGGAAATCTTCCTCGGTGATGGTACCGCTAAGCTTTTGCTTTTTGTAGATCTCTATGATTTCGTCCATGATTTATACCTGGAATACTTAGATGCACTATCCATCTTAAATATTTGTCTTTACTGCAGGTAAATAATAATTTGAATGAACTGTGCATATAGGTCTATTTTAACAACTTATATTAATTATAAGATATATCTGACAGATATCATGATCCGTAAATGTATACAGCATGGGTACTTCAGGGGCGATGGATGCCCGGAATGCGGCGACGAAGGATGTTATGTGCTGGATGATGACCGGGAAGAGAGGCTTGGAAGATTCGTTTCCGGTGCATTGAGGCACTTCCCGGAAGATATTGGCCTGGAAATGGACCTGCAGGGCTGGGTCGATATGGACGTGCTCTGTGACATCATGAAGAAGCGCTATAAATGGGGCACTATGGAGCGCCTTGTTTCACTGGTAGAGTCCGACTTGAAAGGCCGCTACCAGATAGACGGGTCTTTTATCAGGGCGCGCTACGGTCACTCCGTAGATGTGGACCTTATATCCGATTATCCTGAGAACGAGCTTCCCTATCTCTATTATGGTGTAAGCCAGGAGGAAGCTGATATGCTTCTTGAGAACGGGATCACTCCTGTCAGGCAGTGCTATGTGCATTTGAGCACATCACTGGAAAAAGCAATGCATGCCGCTTCTATCCATACAGAGAACCCTGTGATCTTTGAGGTCGATGCCGCGTCGGCGCAGGATGACGGGATTGATATTGTGACCGTTAACGAAGATATCGTACTTGCAAAGAGCATTCCTTCGGAATACATAAGGGTTGCCGATCAAGAGGAATGATCATCGCACGTAAACCCTGACAATCCCGTTCTCTCTTTTTATGCCAAACCTGACATCAAGAAATTGCTCAGTGACCCATATATTGGTCGTTGTGTGATCGGTCAGAGCGACTGTCGTGAAAGAACCGCTGCCCGCAAGTCCCATGAAAGGTATCAGCTGGTCGGCAAGGTGCCTGTCAATAGCTGCATCTGAACGCAGGCATGCTACCATTTCTTCCGCAGCCCCGGAGCCTACCTTTTCTGCAGGCAGGCCTTTTTCTCCAAGGGCGATGGCACCCTTGAAGCCTGACCACAGAGTTATCCCGCTTCCAGTGGAAACATATTGTGATACCTCTGTGCGTATATCGCATTCGTATCCGCTCTCATTAAGGATCTCCTCTGCAGATGCAGCCTGCCTCTCTGTCACATGCCCGGGTAGCCTGGAACTATGGGAGATGCCTGAGACTTTCCTGTCCTCTCTGACAAAATCATATCCCCGAAGCTTTGATGGCTCGATCGCCAGTTCGATAAGTCCTCCGCCCCGGGGGTAGTATCCCCTGCTGATAGTCTTCAGATGTGATATGTAACCCATTCTTGACAGAGCTTTGAAGGTCACATTTTCAAGATAGTCGATTGTAGGGGACCATGTGACATCGGTCCCTCCTTTGATCCTCAGCCTTATACTCCCGCTTGAATAAACAGCTGCAGGCATGATACTCTGGATTAGCAATGGAATGCTTCCGGCGGTACCGATGTCTATATCAGTACTCAACCCCTTTATTTCCATTGGAGAGAACCTGATCTCGGTTGATCCCGGGAAGAGCCCTTCCACTTCTGCATTACATAAAAGGGCAGCCGCTTCTATCGAGATGAGGTGTTGTGTCTTAAGTCCGGGCTGCGGTCTTGACCTGCGGATATTTGTTACAGTTACTTCCTCGCCTATTACTGCAGAGAGGGATATTGCAGTCCGCAGTATCTGGCCTCCCCCCTCTCCGTAGGAACCGTCGATGACTATCATTTCCGAACCCTTGACATTTTCCGGAGCGCACCTTTTGCTGCATAGGTGAGCGGATCTACAAGTGTTCCCAGAGGTGGCGTGTAGCAGGTTTCCAGGTTAAGGATCTCATCCACAGTAGTTCTTTTGCTGATGGCAAGGGAAAGCCCGTCGATCCTCTCTTTGATGCCCTTGCCGCCGATCGCCTGTGCACCTACAAGGATCCTGTTCCTGAAAAGAAGCTTGATGTACAGCCGGGTTGAGCCGGGGTAGTATCCTGCACTGGTCGTACCTGTGGCAAGACCGCTTACCAGATCGATCCCATTAAGGCGAGCCACCTGGGTGGTAATCCCTACTGTCCCTACTTCCAGTTCCCCGATGACAGCCACCCAAGGACTGATCACCGGGCCGAAGCTGCTTTGCTCCTCTATGAGGTTATCACGTATCACTCCTGCCATCCTCCGTGCCGTGCTCGCAAGCTGGCTTAATAGGGGTCTGCCTGTTATGAGATCCTGGAGTTGTGCGCACTCTCCCCCGCAGTAGACATCGGGATCATACGTTCCGTCAGTTAGCTTTACCTGCAGATCGTCATTGATGATGATCCCGCCTGTAGGGCCTATCATTATGCCTGCATCCGCAGCAAGTTCTGTTTCAGGCTTCACCCCTGCGGATATTATGACCACGTCAGCAGGGAACTCTTTTCCTCCTATGGTCACGGACCTGACAATGTCTTCCCCATTGAGGGCTTGCGGGGCGTAATCGGTAATTACCTGCACTCCCATGGATTCAAGATGCTCCCTGACTATATCAGCCATATCCGGGTCGATATTGTGTGACAGCAGGGAACTGCTCCGGTTGACAAGAAGTGTATTCAATCCCCTTCTGGAACACGCAGCAGCAAGTTCAGCTCCGATGGCCCCTCCTCCTATTATCACCGTATTGGATGCTTTCAGAAGGGCTTTCTCAAGCCGCATGCCGTCTTGCAGAGTACGTACAGTAAAGACATTTTCCAGTAACGCTCCTGATCTGAGTTTCTCAGGAATGGACGGCGTACTGCCTGTAGCTATCACAAGCCTGTCGAAATTATAATTCTCCCCCTCTGCAAGGACTGTGCGGTTAGCCAGATCGATGGACTGGACCGTGGTGCCGGTTCGCAGGTCTATCCCCGCTTCCTCAAAGAACTCTCTGCTTCTTAGAAGAAGGGAATTGAAGTCGCTGATATCCCCTGCTATTACAAAAGGTATGCCGCACTGGCTGTAGGACGCATGGGGATCAGAGGAGAATACAAGAACATCGTAATCGCTATGTCTCTTCACACTGGTTGCCACAGCCAGTCCCACTGCCCCTCCGCCTATGATGATGAGTTTTTTCCGGCCAGCTGGATCAATATCATTCATACTCTTACAAAGGCAGTTAATTTATATGATAGTTCCTTGTCCGGAATATTTCCCGGATGATCACTCTTTATAAAGGGGCCTTATTGCAGACGGCGCAACTCAAGCTGACTGGACTTATTTGCTCCGAAACCGGGTCTGCCTGCGTTACCCATAAGTTTATAAGAGTTTGAATTATATTACTTTATGTAACCATCCATGTATGGTTATATCCATGCTTGAAATTCGATCAAGATCACAGAAATGCTCTTATGCAACGGGCATTTCCACTAATGCAAATATAGTTTAATCATAATCCTTATTCATTACATGTAAAAACCTATCTCACAGATAAAGGAGTAAAGGATAAATAAAGGTACAAGGTAGAACGAAGATTGATTAGGAAACAGATGAGGGATTTGGAAAACTGCGAATCATGTCTGCCAGAAGATGTTTGAGTGGTCGTAGCAATCAGCTAATGCCTACAAGAGCTAATTTGCTTCATATCGGCGTACTTGTTAGCGGATGTAGTTTCACTATGGTTCATAACGCTACATTTTATAAGCCCTGATTTATATTTCAAATGAGGATAGTCCTCTCTCATATCCTTCCTGATATCACTACTACCCTTCCCTTACATGTAGTGCAGCGGAATTCCACTATTTTTGCATTGGGATGAAGGCTTGATAGGCTTTCAACTATACGCATATCATCATAAACTTTAGGAGAATCCAAATGCAAAATGCAGATACTACAAAGTATATCATTCATTCAAAGATCAGCGCCGAAGGAATAATCGAACGTCCCGATATAGTAGGCGCAATTTTCGGACAGACCGAAGGATTGCTTGGATCCGACCTTGATCTGCGCGACCTCCAGAAGACAGGCAGGATCGGAAGGATCGAGGTTGTCGTAAGTGCCAAGGCCGGAAAGACCAAGGGCACGATCCTTATCCCTTCAAGCCTTGACAAAGTCGAGACCTCTATCCTGGCAGCCTCCCTTGAGACCATTGACAGGGTGGGTCCCTGCAGTGCAAAGATAGAGATCACCCAGATGGAGGACGTCAGGGCAACCAAGAGACAGCAGATAATTGAAAGGGCTAAGTTCATCCTGACCGGCATGTTCGACGAGAACCTGCCTGAGTCACAGGAGATAGCGGACCAGGTGCGCCAGTCAGTCAGGATCGAGGAGATGGAATACTTCGGAAAGAACAAGATCCCTTGCGGTCCTGCAGTATTCGAGTCTGATGCGATCATCGTTGTGGAAGGGCGTGCCGACGTTTTGAACCTTCTCCGTTACGGCATCAAGAACACAATATGTGTCGGAGGCACCAATGTTCCTCCTGAGGTTGCGGAGCTGACCAAGAAGAAAGAAACGGTTACAGTGTTCACTGATGGCGATCGTGGAGGAGAGCTCATCGTCAAGGAACTGGTCCAGGTGGCTAACGTGGACTACATTGCACGTGCTCCTGACGGGAAGAGTGTTGAAGACCTTGTGCAAAAAGAAGTTATAAGGGCTCTCAGGCAAAAAGTTCCTGTCGAGCAGGTACTTGATAAATACAGCATAAGGGACTCAGAGACTGAGAACGGGTCCCGTGTTACACACCTGCCAAAACGCAAGGAAAGAAGGACTTCTGCTTCTGATGTCAAAAGGATAGTCGCTCCGGAAGTTCCAAGAATAAGCTCTGCGGATATCAAAAAGGTAACTCCTTCAAAGGTGCAGGCAGCAGATGAGAAGGAGCTTCAGCCGGATATGGAGGAAGAGAAGGTAAGACAGTCCCGCGAAAGGCCGCAAAGCAGGGAAAGGTCGCAGCCCCCTCAGTCCCGCGAGAGAACACCGGCTGAGAGGACACCTTCTCGTGAGAGGTTGCAGTCCCGTGAAAGGCCTCAGCCCAGAGAAGATATAGAACCTCCTGTGAGCAGGCCTGAGAGTGTAAGCACATTGTCCCCGATCAGCAGTAAGTTCAAGTCTCACGCTAACGATCTCATAGGCACTTTCAGTGCACGTTTCCTTGACGGGAAGGATAAGATCGTTAATGAGACTGCTGTAAGGGATCTCGTAAACACCCTTAAGGATTATCAGGATGAGGTCAAAACAGTTGTCTTTGACGGTGTTGTTACGCAGAGGATACTTGACATTGCAGCTGATAAGGGGATCGAGAACCTTGTAGGTGCAAAGGTTGGGAGCGTCACCAAAAGGCCCGCATCTGTCAGGATATTTACTGCAGACGCTTTGTGAGATGAACATTGGTGCCTGTGTACAGGCACCAACAGATTTATTTATTTATAATGTTATTATTTATACAGTATTCCACTATTCTCTCTTTCCTCATGATTAATAATGTAATTTCTAGGGATACCTATATATAACAATTGTTAGGAACACTCTTTCCGAGAAAACGTCTTTATTTCGCATGTAGCAAATATAGCTTGGTTGTAATTTTAATATTATGCAGGATGCACAATATGGTGCTTCTCCGGTTGGTTCTATAGGTTGGTTGGTATGCATAAAGATGAGTTGATACAATTACATGCGTTAATGGCTCAAATAAAAAAGCATTTTGAGTACATGGGTATAGATTACGAGTTCAGTCAATATGACTCACTGGCTATAAGCCCTCTACATGTTCACAGGAGCAAGGCCGAGCATAAGTATGCGATATTCGTGCTGGGAAATGATCTGGCCTCCCTTCTCTCAAAAGATGACATATCGGGTGTGGGACGCACTTCGACCAGGATGCAGGAACTTGCTCAGCGGGTTGGGGCACGTTTCATCAAGAGCACTTAGATCTGTTATGATCTTTCATAGGACATGTAAACAGGCTTTATAACCGATTCAGGTGTCTTGCTTAAAAGACCGCTCAACGCGGTCCTTGTAACAGGACACAGCCTTTTTTTCATAATGATGCCGTCCTCGCCGTCTGAGTAATAGCCATGCTGGATCCAGCAGGGAATAAAGCCGGTCTTCTGATAGAGCCTCTGAGCCTCAAGNNGTAATGGTCTCAAGCAGATGAGTGCCGATACCATAACCTCTGTAACGCTCTTTGACCGCAAGTGAGAATACCCTTCCTTCCTCGGAGGATATCTGGTAGCCGACGGCAAAACCCGCTATACGCCCCTTCTCTTCTGCAACAAGGAAACACTCGCCGTTCATTTCATAGAAGTTCATATAGATGAAGGGGTTATGCTCGGCAAAGACCTCCGACTCTATCTCCAGCACCTCTGTAAAATCCTCAGGCTCAAAGTATCTGATGATCATTTCCCGATGAGATCCCCCTTGCTTATCTGCCCTTAAACCTTTTTAACATGGCGCAGGTCTATAGCAATTCCTCTCCCTGATCTCTGCATTTCCGTACCGCTCATTATGGCTCGGCCCACGCACAGGGCTTTCTCACCACATATGAATACTTCATCGCCCGGTCTTATAAGCGGATCAGCCCCGATGACTCCCGGAGCCAGTAGCGAACCTTTTGGCACGAAGTCATCTATCCTTACCTGATAATTCCCGGAGGGCACCATAAGCTCCGTCCCATCGATAGTGACGGCAAGCGTGCCATATTGGGGTATCAGGGTAACGAGCTGTTTCTTTCCTGCGAATATCTGGTACTTAGGGTAAGGACCCTTAACGACCGATCCCGGGGGTACAAGAATAGAGCCTGTGCCCCTGCCAAACTGGTAGTCAGCTATAGAGCGCATCATGTCCTTCTTCCTTTCTTCGACATTGCGGGACTTTCCGCCACTATGCTTCTCTACTTCCTCCTTCAGTCTCCTGAGAGCTTCATGTGATGTCACATTACCGGAACCGGTGAATATCATTTCAATGCCCAGTCTCTTTGAAACTGTCTCGCATATCTCCCTGTATGCATCCTCGACATGGGCGATGACGGTCCCGTACTTATTAATTGTAAGGTATTTCTCAAGGCAGCCTGCCACCCAGTCCCTTTCCTGTGCATCCCAATGTCCTGTGACCGCGGTGTCGTAATGTGCAGCCGGGTAGGTCAGCTCCAGTTCCCTGGGGACGATGCCGATAGGCGATGTGATTATAACTTCATGGACGTACCTGCGGTTCGTTCCGATCGCATTTATGAACTTCCAGTGGGAATTCGATACCGAATACGGCTTTTTAGCCGAGCAGGGGAGCAATACCAGCACATCGGCTTCAGGGGGCGTATATCTTTCAAGTACCCGGGTGGCAAAGCGTATTATCTCCACTCTTGAAAGCGACTCTGTGCTGTTTGCCATCATCTCATTGGACCTTGCAATGGGGCTGCTTTCCTCCATGTAGTTATATTCGCTATCAGCCAGCCTTAAAAGAGCCGTGAGCCAGGGGCGTGTCCTGCACTGGCCTTCCACATATTCCCTTAATGTGCCGGCACGTATCTTTTCCCTGGCAAGGGCCAGCTCGCTTTCCTGTGCATTGAGGTTGTGCTTTTCAAGGATCTTCGCACGCTTTCTTTTATCAAGGCCTTTCAGTTCAGCGGCAGTGATGCCAGCGCATGCCTCACACCTGCAGGGCAGCTCGGCAAGTGAGTCCAGATAGAACCTGCCTGCAGAAGTCAGATAAATGTCACTGTGCGCTGCAATTATAGCTTTGATGTTGTCCAGGACATCTATGCCCAGGTAAACAAGCATTGCGATATTCTCAGGCAGGCAGATGTTAGGCGCATAGATCGCGGTATCATGTGCCACTTCTCTTTTCATCTCAAGCAGTGTTTTGAAGAAGCGCCTTGCATTGTTCTCAAAGCATCCTGCTCCTTCCATTACATAGAGGTCGCTGTCCCTTGTCTTATGTGAATGGTAAACGGTGCCTATGGGGCCGCTTATGTCCATATCAAGGCAGCCGGAATCAGGGTTTGCTATCTCTTCAGGGACCTCCGGTGGGAATGACATGTGGGGAAGGATGACCAGTGCATTCTCTCCCGCAGTATTGCGTATCCTGCCAAGCTCTTCCCGGGCTGCTTCTATGGAGTCGAGCTTCCAGAGGGAGCCGGCGTCAATTATAGGACTTCCAGGGCTTTCTGTTAAGCCCAGGGTCCGGCTATCTAATATGAAAGGTGTCTGGATGGTCTCGCTCAGTAGCAGTTTTCCTATCCTTGCAGCTCCGTCGCGTTGCAGTACCTCAAAGTATCGTGTCATTGCTGCCTAATGGGTGTAGATAGATGTAAAGTTTTGCATTCACCAATAAGTTTAAATCCTTCAAACTTAGTAAAAACTGATTCCATGCAAAAGACCGATCTACTGGATAAACTGCAAAACATTGTGGGGAAAGAAAGAGTTTCCGCATCTGCTGCCGAGCTTTACTGCTACTCGTTCGATGCTTCACAGGTAAGAGGCATGCCTGAATTCGTCATCATGCCGGCTACCACCGCACAGGTATCAGATGTAGTAAGGCTCGCCTGGGAAAAAGGGATATCCGTTACGGCGCGTGGAGCCGGCACGGGCCTTGCAGGCGGGTCTGTTCCGGTGGAAGGTGGTCTTGTGCTTGACATGTCTTCCATGAACAGGGTCCTTGAGATGGATTTTGACAATCTTCAGGTAGTTGTGGAGCCTGGCATTGTGCAGGAAAAGCTGAACCTGGCCCTTGAACCCTATGGCTTTTTCTTCCCCCCTGATCCGGGCAGTTCCGCAATGTGCACCCTTGGCGGGCTGATAGCTAATAACGGAAGCGGTATGCGCTCTGTGAAGTATGGTACGACCAGGAACTATGTGCTCGGGCTTGAAGTGGTGCTGGCGGACGGCACTGTCATCAATACCGGCTCAAAGACCATGAAATCAGTAGCAGGTTACTCCCTGACCGATCTCTTCGTCGGCTCTGAGGGGACCCTTGGCATCATCACAAAGGCGATACTTAAGGTACGTGCCCTGCCCAAAGAGCGTTCTGTGCTGCTTGCTTCCTTTGAGAATCCCGAGCTTGCAGGCAAGGCTGTGGTAAAGGTGCTGTCCTCAGGAATAGTTCCTTCTGCCTGTGAGATCCTTGACAGTAATATAATAGATGCTATTAACACCTATGATCCGAAAGTAGGGCTCCCGCGGGCTGGGGCTATCCTGATGTTCGAGATGGACGGGACAGAGAACGCTGTGAACGAAGGTATTGCTATGATAGCGGATGCCTGCAGCTCCCTGGCAACTGACATCAGGACGGCGGCCAACAAAAAGGAAAGGGAAGAGATATGGGCGGCAAGGAGGCTTGTAGGCGCGGCGGTATCCAGGCTGGACCCCATGCGCACCCGCGTATATGTGGGCGAGGACATCGGCGTCCCTATAAAGGAGATCCCCAGGATGCTGCACAAGGTGCGTGAGATCTCCGAGGAGTTTAACCTTCCCATCATGACCTATGGGCATATCGGTGACGGAAACCTGCACACCGGAATGTGCATTGACGTGCTTGACGACAGGGACTGGGAGAAGCTGAACAAAGCGGCAGATAAGATACACCGCACTGCCATCTCGATAGGAGGCACCGTAACAGCAGAACACGGCGTTGGCGGAGCAAGGGCCGAATATCTCGAAATGGAACTTGGCAAAGCCCTTGATGTGATGATACTGATCAAGAAAGCCCTTGACCCTAGGGGGATCCTCAATCCCGGGAAGATGGGGGTCTGACGATGATAGAATCCGATATGCGTTCCATACTGAAATGTGTGCGATGCGGAACCTGCCGCTCCGTATGTCCTGTATTTGATGTGATAGGATGGGAATCCTCAAGCTCCCGCGGACGCATGCTTGTGGCCCACGGCGTCTCCCAGGGACTTGAGGTGGACGAGAGCGTGCTCAACAGCCTGAACATGTGCACCACCTGCGGGATATGTGAGCAGTTGTGCCCCTCGGGTGCAGCACCTCCAAAAGTGATCGAGAACATAAGGCACCAGCTGGTGCTGCAGGGCAAGATGACCCAGGCCCAGAAAGATATCTCTTCCCGGGCTAACGAGCTTGGCAACACCCTCGGAGAGACCGGCGAGAGGATGGCGTGGCTCGGGGAGTCCAGGGCTGATGTCAGGGAAAAGGCTGACTATGTGTATTTTGCAGGCTGCCTTGGCTCCTACAGATACCCGGAGCTTACCAGGCGCACCTTCGATATTCTCAAGAAATTCGGCGTGACAGTGCTGAAGGATGAAGTTTGCTGCGGCTCTCCTCTCCTGAGAACCGGCTCTGACCCCCTGGAGCTTGTCTCAAAGAACCTGGAGCAGATCAAGGCTACAGGCGCCCATACCGTGATCACAGGCTGTGCCGGGTGCTATACGACCCTGAAGAACGATTATCCGGATAATCTCAAAGTTATCCACGTCTCAGAGTTCCTTGCAGACCGCCTGGCTGAAATGGACCTGAAAAAGCTCGACCTGAAAGTCTCCTATCATGACCCGTGTCATCTGGGAAGGTGCAATGGCGTCTTTGACGCGCCCCGGGATATCATAACCAGCATCTGCGACCTTAAGGAAATGAAGAACATCCGGGAGAGGTCCAGATGCTGCGGTGCAGGCGGCGGCGTGCTTAAAGGTTATCCCGAGCTCTCCCTGGAGCTATCAAAGAAAAGGGCAGGGGATATTCCTGAAGGAGTCGACTATCTGATCACTTCATGCCCTCTCTGCAGGACGAATCTCAAACGCGGCTCTCCTGA
>DANZ01000038.1 GCA_002501695.1 Methanolobus sp. UBA474
ACTATGCCCTTGGCGATAGTGGATGTGACCTTCTTACCGAAGAAGACAGCGCCTGCAAACTCAAAAACGCCTGCAACGATAATGACCTGTTTTATAGAAAGTGCACCGCTGCCTACAGACGTTCCCATGGCGTTGGCAAGGTCATTTGCCCCGATGTTCCATGCCATATATAGGCCTGCGATGATAAGAAAAATTACAAGCGGATTGAATAAGTCCATTTTGTGGGATCTCCTCTACCTAATTTTAGGTACGCTTAAGGAGCATATATAGATAAACCTGTCTTACCTACTCTATATATACATATATATCTCTATATAGAGAGACACCAGCCACCATTAATCAGAAAAAGGAGTCAAGAGTTCGCTGCGCCCTGTTATTGGTGAGCATTTTTGCTTTTTCCATCCATTTGCCCGAAGGGGTACGCAAGCGCAATGACATGTCCGTAAGCGCCTCTTCCACAGAACCGAAGACCTTTGGCTGCGCT
This sequence comes from Methanolobus sp. UBA474, assembly GCA_002501695.1. Classification (GTDB taxonomy): domain Archaea; phylum Halobacteriota; class Methanosarcinia; order Methanosarcinales; family Methanosarcinaceae; genus Methanolobus. The sequence goes on from DANZ01000038.1 coordinate 485, forward strand.
TCAAAAGCCTGGCGGGCCGCCTCCCGCACAACCCATACACCAAGAGGAGCCCAGTACTCTGGCCTTATTTCACGCACCATGAACACTGATGCCTGCCTGCGTATAGAGTTCAGATATTCGAGAGCTGCCAGCCGGGCTGCATAGTAGCCGCCGGCCAGATTCGAATAACCCTTCTTTCCGCCAAAGCCTTCACTGTCAGATTCTATCCAGGATGTGTGTCCGGACCACACTGCCTGCGGCATCCATACCTCTATAAGCTCAAAAGTAAAGCTTCTTGGCATCAGCATGACCTCAAAGTGGTTGCCAAATGCTTCTCCGCTAAAGACCCGGATATCACTTATCTGCTGATAGTCCCTTATTTTTGTAAGCAGCTCCTTGCCTACCTGATCATCCACAGCAGTAATAGACCATCTTGTAGGCACAAGGCGTCTCTCCTGTCCCAGGAGGCCGATGGAAAGAAGGCGCGTTATATGTTCAGCAGGTACATTGCTGTCCCACAGTTCGGAAATGGCATCTTTTGCAAGGGCATCGGTATCGTAAATTAAAGAATCCACTTTCCGGGGGACTTTAGGGTTCTCCGTGATATCAAAATCCTTCAATTCGCCCGAGGGGCCCATAGGGGTCAGCACATTATCGAACTTCAGCTTATTCCGGAGGGGTTTGACGAACCATGCCTCAGTGTCCACCGCTTTTTTCGACAGGGCCAGCTCCTGGGATTTTTCAATGAGGGGATTGTCGGTATTGCGGGCATTTTTTACATTCACACTGGTGTTTGCCCTGACCAGCCTTGAACGTGAAGAGATTATATCCCGGATACCCATTTTCAGCAGGGCTTTGGGGTCTTCAAGCAGACTGGCCTCGTCACCTCCGAGCTGAGGGGGTATCATGGGTCCTGCCCGGACTTCCGGATAATTGTTCCTGCCTACGAATACAGAAGGAGGGGACGCTCCGAAGATAGATGTCTCGCCTGTAATACCGGTAAAAGCAGATCCTACAGACCGGAATTTTTCAAGGATAGGACAGAATGGACGGCCACAAAGCCCCTTGCCCTTGCATTTTACACAGAGGCTGCTGTTCAATGAGTTTCCCTGTCCCCGCAAAGGACGCAATGGCCTGCATCAGGTTCATTCTTATTCAGCCAGCCGGACATCTGCACATACTTGCAGATATTACACATGCCTGCAACCTGTTCCGCCGGACTCAGGCCGATCAGGAGCTGTAAAGTGAATTTGCGTATCTCTTCCTGAGCATCTTCTGAAAAGTCAACTTCCGCCCCCCTTTTCTCACTCAGGTATTGGGATACGGCTGCTCTGGATAGACCCAGGACTTCAGCGGCCTCCTGCTGGGTGCGGCCACGCTCGGATATAATAACGCGGGCGATCTCTGCACGTATTGCGGGCAGCACCCGTTGAACCATTATCTCACATGTTGTCTTCACTGGATTTCCCCCTGCTCAAATGGTTACTTTTTTACTGCGGTAGTCATCAATAGCCTTATGCAATGCATCCAGGGCAAACCCTGAGCATCTGTCCTTACCCTGGGGAAGGCCACCTAATGCATGCTGGACATCCTGATTGGAAATTGCGAGAGCATCCTCAACGGTCTTTCCCTTTGCGAGCTGAGTGACCATGGTGGACGTTGAGATCGCCACCACACACCCGAATGTCTTGAACCTGACATCCGTGAGCACACCATTGTCTACCTTGATATACATGGTGATGACATCACCATCGACAGTACTGCCGATCTCGCCGACCCCATCAGCATCTTCAATTATCCCTACGTTCTTAGGATTTGTGAATTCTTCAATTATCTTCTTTGAGTACATCTCGTTTCTCCGGAGTATATGTTCAGCATTTTGCAGGAGAGGATATCTGCCTCAGCTTTGTCACGGTTTCCTGCAGTGCCCCTACAAGATATTCGATCTCTTCCATGCTGTTCTCTTTCCCCAGGGTCATCCTGACCGAACCGTGAATATAATCAGGTTCAAGGCCGATAGAATCTAACACATGAGAGGCATGCAGGGACCTGGAAGAGCATGCCGAGCCTGTAGAAACCGCAATCCCCGCCATGTCAAGCAGCATCAGCATAGATTCACCTTCCACGTATTTGAAACTGAGATTGGCATTGTTGGGGAGTCTCTGGGTTGCATGTCCGTTAAGGCGAACATCATCCAGAGTGGCAAATACCCCCTTAATGAGAGAATCACGGAGCCTTAGCATATGCTTTGAGTCAGTATCAAGGTGCTCCTTTGCAAGGGAAGAGGCTGTTGCAAAACCCACAATGCCCGGAATGTTCTCTGTACCCGGACGCATGCCGCGTTCATGGCCGCCGCCAAAGAGAATGGGGTTCAGGCGGGTACCCTCACGCATATACAGGGCACCTACACCTTTTGGCCCGTATAGCTTATGTGAGGATATGGAAAGCATATCAACTCCAAGGCTGTTCACATCCACAGGGATCTTCCCTACCGACTGCACAGCATCCGTATGTAAATATATATTATTGTCCTTTGCTATATCCGCAATTTCCTTTATGGGCTGTATGGTGCCGATCTCATTGTTGGCATGCATGATGCTTATAAGTACTGTATTGCCCCTGACGGCATTCTTTACATCATCTGCATTCACAATACCCTCGGAATCGACGGGCACATATGTAATATCATGACCGGTACTTTCCAGGAAACTACAGGTATTGAGCACAGCAGGATGCTCTATGACCGAGGTGATAATATGCTGCCTCTTTCCTGCTTCGCGTGAAAGAACACCCTGCAGGGCAATATTATCAGATTCGGTGCCTCCGGAAGTGAATATTATCTCCTCTGCCTTGGCGCCAATGGAATCCGCTACTTGGGAACGTGCCACATAAAGTGCCTCAGCGGCTTCCTGCCCGAATGAGTGAAGACTGGATGAATTGCCGAAACTCTCCGTAAAATAAGGAAGCATAGCATCCACAACCAGAGGATCTACCGGCGTGGTTGCACTGTGGTCCATGTAAATGCGCTTCATAGTATCTATCCAGAGGACGCGTTTAACAAATAAATACCCTGCACCCAGAGCACTAAATCCTAAAGGCGGGAACAGGATTCCAGCCCTGTGAAAATAAGTTTTAAAGAAAGATCGAACGACCTGGCCGATCAATCCTTTATCTGATCCGGGGAGAATCCCCTTTCAACAAGAACATCCTTCATGCGTCCTATGTGGTTACCCTGCAGTTCCACACCATTGCCTTTCACAGTCCCTCCACATGCGAACTTGGACTTAAGATACGTAGACAGTTCGTGAAGATCTATCTCGTGGGCATCAAAACCTTCGACAACAGTGACTTCTTTTCCATACCGTCTTCTGTTCACCTTAACCGTTATCCTTTGCTGCTCTTTTGCTACTTCTTCGCATATGCAAAGTTCCCTTGGCAGGCCACATACCGAACACATTTCAGAACTCATCTTTTGATTTATCCTCCGGGATTATTATCTATTTTAGACACTAGATATACTTAAATTAAAATAGATGATTAAAGTAAACAACTATGATATTAAAACCTAGTGGTGAATATGTTGCTACAAGTACCGAATTTGCATGCAATGCATTTAAACAGGCCCTTGGACTTATGTTCAGAAAGAGCATTCCCGGGGACTATGCCCTTGTATTTGTCCTGAACAAGAGCAAAAAGGTGTCATTACACATGCTTTTTGTTAATTTCGCGATAGATGCCATATTCCTTGACGAGAATAAGAAGATCGTAAAGATATCTCAGCTTCGGCCGTGGACAGGCGTATGTTCATCTGAGACAAAAGTAAAGTATATAATCGAGACGGACAAAGGTATAGCAAAAAAAGCAGGCCTTAAAGTAGGCGACATACTTACTTTCAGAAATGGCTGTTAAGAGATGCAGTTCCTGTTAGTTTCGTTTACCTTTTGTAGTAGGACCCTTTACTCTACAGGATATAGATGCCCCGGTTCTTTAAAGAAACGTTTATTAGTTTCCGGGTGCTTTAAAAGCCTAGTTAATCGTGAGTTTAAATATCGAGGCACATGAATGTTACCCGAAAATGATTTTAAGATCGTTGCTGAAAAGATGGGAAGGGAACCGAACCTTGTTGAGCAGGGGTGTTTCCTGAACCTTTGGAGCGAGCACTGCTCATACCGCTCAAGTGCGCCATTGCTCAAAACTTTTACAACCACAGGCGAACGTGTAATTATCGGACCCGGAGATGATGCTGCCGTGGTCAGTTTTGGAAATGGATGGGTGCTTGCCATAGGAATGGAAAGCCACAACCATCCTTCATATGTTGACCCGTATAACGGGGCTGCAACCGGAGTCGGAGGAATAGTACGTGACATAATATCCATGGGTGCACGCCCAATCGCACTTATGGACCCTCTCTATTTCGGACCGCTTAACAATCCTAAGAACCTTTACCTTTTCGAGCATATCATTGAGGGTATTGCAGGATATGGAAACTGCATCGGAGTGCCTGTCGTTCGCGGAGAGGCTTTCTTTGACGAAGCATATAGCGGCAACCCTCTTGTGAATGTGGTGGCTGTGGGCCTTGCACGCGAAGAGGATATCGTGACCGCATGCGCACAAAAGGCAGGTAACAAACTCGTCCTGATGGGTTCGACCACAGGCAGGGACGGGCTCGGCGGTGCATCCTTTGCATCCCGGGACCTTTCCGAGGCATCAGAGGCTGAAGACAGGCCAAGCATACAGATAGGTGATCCCTTTACAGAGAAACTGCTGATAGAAGCGACCCTGGAGGCAGTAAGGAGCGGATATGTCAGATCCTGCAGGGACCTTGGTGCTGCCGGGCTTGCCGGTGCAAGTTCTGAAATGGCTTCCAAAGGCAACCTTGGGATGCATATTATCGCTGATAACGTGATACTCCGTGAAGAAGGCATGGTACCTTATGAGATACTGATAGCAGAATCACAGGAACGCATGCTGTTCGAGGTCGAGCCAGGGAATGTCCAGGCGGTCCTTGACATCGCAAAGAAGTACGATCTCAATGCAAGCATGATAGGGGAGCTCACAGAAGAACTGACATACAAGGTGGAGTTCAAGGGAAAGGTCGTCGCCGATATCCCCATAAAACTGCTCACCGAAGGTGCTCCTACTTTTGAGCGTCCCTCCAGGACACCGGCTGCCCGTGAAGAAGGAGACAAGCCGGAAATACCAAAAGACCTTAAAGAGGCAGTATTAAAAGTGCTCTCCTCCCATAACGTGGCTTCAAAGAAATGGATATCCAGGCAGTATGACCATGAAGTGCAGGTGCGGACAGTAATGAAGCCCGGAGATGATGCAGGCATACTGAGAATAGACGGCAACGAGGGCATTGCAATGTCCTGCGGCTGCAACCCTAGACACACACTGCTTGACCCCTACCAGGGAGGAAAAGGCACCCTGGTCGAGAATGCCATGAACCTGGCCGTGAAGGGGTCCCGCGGGATAGCCGTGGTGGATTGCCTCAATTTCGGCAATCCTGAAAAGCCTGATATATACTGGCAGTTCAAATACGCGATCCTGGGACTGGGAGATGCCTGCAGGGAGCTTTCCATTCCTGTTGTAGGTGGAAATGTATCGCTGTATAACGAGAGCGAAGAATTCAGGACAGCCATCCCTCCCACGCCGTCCATTGGTGTCGTAGGTTACATCAGTGATGTGACCATCGCACCTCCCGGAGTGTTTGCAAACGAAGGGGACAGTATCATCCTTATAGGCATTACAAAGGATGAGATGGGTGGCTCCGAATACTACAGCCTTGCAGGAAAGAAGAAGAATGGCAAAGTGCCCCTGGTACCGGAGAATGTATCCGGTACGATAGATGCGATCATCAGTGCCGTGGAAAGCAGGAAGATCACAGCTTCGCATGATATCTCCCTTGGAGGTCTTGCAGTGGCCCTCTGTGAGATGTGCGTCAATACAGGTGCTGATGTGGACCTTATATCTGTAGGGCAGGAAATGAGAGCCGATGATCTGCTCTTTTCTGAATCGCATGCCAGAGCGATCATATCAACTTCCGAGCCTGAGGCTGTCGGGAAGTTGCTTGGGGATGTACCGCATACCGTCATCGGCACTACAGGTGGCAGGAACCTGAAAATATCAGGAAGCGGATTCAGCATTTCTATCCCGCTTGAAGAAATAAAAGAAGCAAAAGAAAGCCTCACAAAACAGATGATGGAGTAAACCCTCCATCATCAATTAAAAATACATAAGTACAACTCTCACTTACGTGTTGTTCTTGTCTCGTCTGTCCTGGTGTCGCTGCCTACCCTTGTAGCAAAATACAGCATGTAAAGCGCAGCCAGACCTACAAGCACATAGATTATCCTTGATATAATGGTCATCTCACCAAAGATCGCTGCCACAAGATCGAATTCGAGAGCGCCAACCAGACCCCAGTTGAGACCACCGATTATCACAAGTGCAAGGGATAACCAGTCAAGAGCATTCATCCTTGTTGCCAATTCTTCACCTCCCTAAAACCCCTTAAATACCAATTTTCTTTATGTGGGTAATGGTTGTTAAATTAAGGAGTAACAATTTTTAGAATCGTCCCTGTAATATGTAAAATTTTAAGAAGAAAGAATATAAGGAGCAAACGAAGGAGCAAAACGAAAAAAGAATGCATAAATAGAATAAGAGATGAGCTTTCGCCCATCATTGAAAGTTATTCTTCCTTTTCTGCAAATGCGAATTTGCGCAGTACTTTTGTGATCTTGATATTTACAGTCTCGCCGACTTCAGTCTGAGGTACGAAGATGACAAAACCTTCTATCCTGGCAATGCCGTCTCCTTCTTTTGCGATATCCTGAATCGTTACTTCGTATGTTTCTCCAGCAGCTACAGGAGCTGTTGATTCTTGATTATTGTTAAACAAAACAATGCACGTCCTTTATTTGAAAAATAAGATCTTCAACCATACTGCCTAAAATACGCCATAAATAGGGAATTTACAGAGGATCCGCAGAATAGTATCTAATCTCAGACGTAATACATACAAATCTATATTTAAATCTTTTTAGTGACAAGAAGGCGTCTGGTCCCATCCTGGACCACATCTATATTAAGCATGGAAATAAAATAAGCACCTACGAATCACAATCAAATTATAGATTTAGAATAATATTCAGGATGAACTCAATGGACGAAGTACAGATCAAAGTAGAGAAAGCACATCCGAACGACTTTGGAAGGGGTATTGTAAGACTGGACCCCACAACCCTCCTGAGCCTGCAGCTGTCACCGGGAGATATAGTGGAGATAGAAGGCAAGAGGAAGACTGCCGCCAAGGTGTGGAGAGCCGAGAGACAGGATTGGGGCCAAGGCATAGTACGCATAGATGGATTCATCCGACAGAATGCCGGTGTTGGCATCGGAGAAAGAGTGACCATCAGGAAAGCGGATGTTGAGACTGCCACAAAGGTCATCCTTGCACCGCCTGAAGGCGTGACAATGGAATTTGGCGACCACATAAGTGAGATAATCAAGAGGAACATCATGAAAAGACCTCTTGTGGAGGGTGATGTCATACCTATCATTAGTTCCATGACACAGCCAATGTCCAGCCAGATGGGCGGAGGGCAGGCCATACCGCTTATAGCCGTAGAGGTCGAACCTGCGGATTCGATCCTGATAATAGGAGAGTTCACAGAGATCGAACTGAGGCAAAAGCCCGTAAGGGGATATGACGGAGCAGCAAGAGGGATCACCTATGAGGACATAGGAGGCCTTGGCACCGAGATACAGCGTGTCAGGGAAATGATAGAGTTGCCCCTGAAACACCCCGAGCTGTTCCAGAGGCTTAATATCGAGCCCCCGAAAGGCATTATACTGTTCGGGCCACCTGGCACCGGAAAGACCCTTATTGCAAAAGCAGTGGCCAATGAATCCCGTGCAAATTTCCTCTACATTGCAGGCCCCGAGATCATGGGTAAATATTATGGTGAAAGCGAAGAGCGCATCCGTAAGATATTCGAAGAGGCAGAGGAAGATGCTCCTTCGATCATATTCATCGACGAGATAGATTCTATTGCACCCAAGAGGCAGAACGTCACAGGAGAAGTTGAAAGAAGGGTTGTGGCCCAGCTCCTGACAATGATGGACGGCCTTGAGGAAAGGGGACAGGTAGTCGTTATCGGAGCAACTAACCGCGTTGACGCCATAGACCCGGCCCTGCGCAGGCCCGGAAGGTTTGACAGGGAGATAGAGATAGGCGTTCCGGATATGGATGACCGCCTGGAGATACTGCAGATCCACACACGCGGAGTGCCCCTTCGCGAGGATGTCACACCTGAGACGCTGGAGTATCTTGCGAAGCATACCCAGGGCTTTGTAGGTGCGGACCTTCTGGCGCTGGTCCAGGAAGCCGCCATGAAGTCACTAAGGCGCGCACTGCCCGACATCAATCTGGAAGATGAGGAAATACCGCCTGAGATACTTGATACTATCAATGTATGCAGGGAAGACTTTGAAAGTGCGCTGCGCGAGATAGAGCCTTCCGCTATGAGGGAAGTGCTTGTGGAAGTGCCCTCTGTGAAATGGAGCGATGTTGGCGGTCTTGATAAAGCCAGGCAGGAAATAGTGGAAGCTGTTGAATGGCCTCTCACAAAACCTGAAAAGTTCGTCCAGATGGGTATAAGGCCACCAAAAGGAATTCTACTATTCGGGCCACCTGGTACCGGAAAGACGCTGATAGCACAGGCAGTGGCCAATGAATCAAATGCAAACTTCATTAGCGTGAAGGGGCCGCAGATGCTCTCAAAGTGGGTTGGCGAATCGGAAAAAGCTATCCGGGAGACTTTCAAGAAGGCAAGACAGGTAGCTCCGTGCATAGTATTCTTCGATGAGATAGATTCGATCGCACCCATGCGGAGTGCGATGACAGAGGACGGCAAGGTTACCGAAAGGATAGTAAACCAGCTCCTCACAGAACTTGACGGGCTTGAACCCCTGAAGGAGATAGTCGTGATAGCCGCCACCAACCGTCCCGACATGCTGGATCCCGCGCTGCTCAGGTCCGGACGCTTTGACAGACTGGTGCTTGTGGGACAGTCCACGCTTGCCGGCAGGAAAGACATATTCAGGATACACAGCAGGAACATCCCCTTAGGCGAGGATGTCAGTATAGATGACCTCGCGATCCTGACCGAAGGCTTTGTTGGCTCAGATATCGAAGCAGTGTGCAGAGAAGCAGTCATGCTGGCGCTGCGTGATAATTTTGAGAATGACAAGGTAGGCATGAAGTATTTCAGGGAAGCGCTTGCCAAGGTAAGGCCTACGCTATCAGAGAACATGATAGAGTATTATGAGAGAATACAGGCACAGTTCAAGGGCGGCATAAAGAAAGAGGAACCAAGTTCTTATATAGGATACAGATAAATATATCAAAAATTTAAGTGTCACTTTTATATTCCGGGGTGAATGAAATAATGGCAAACGTTTTTGCAAAAAACCTTTCGAGCAAACAGGTAATGGCAACCGACGGTACAGAAATAGGCATTCTTTTCAACATTGTGATGGATGTCAAAACCGGCGATCTGATAAACCTGATAGTAAAACCTGATATGAGCCTTGATACTTCCAAATACCAGACCGATAACCAGTACATATTGCTGCCATTTGAATCGGTCAGGGCAATCAAGGACTACATAGTTGTTGATAAGAATCTTGCCAGGGGCCTGAAAGACAAAACCGGTTTGTAGATCACGGATGCATAGTTCACCCCAGGCTCTGCAGCCCTTTCTATTTTCAGGCATGCCGGCTGAAAGGGTCAGAGCATACCTTGGGATATAAGATAGTCAATAGCTTCTGCTGTCCCGTCACCGAATGTAGTGCCTGCAACGTAATCTGCAACACTCTTCACCGCAGGGTCGGCATTTCCTACGGCGACAGCAAATCCAGCCATATCAAGCATTTCGACATCATTCACAGAATCTCCTATTGCAATAAAATCAGAGACCTTCAGGCCCATGAGATCTGCCATTTTTTCAAGACCGGTGCCTTTGTTTATTTTTTTGCTCTTGATATGGATGGCAAAATGGGTGTCAATTATCTCAACCTCCAGGCCGGTGGTTTTCAGGAGAGCCCGTGCGGTTTCGATATCAAAGTTCCTTCTGAGCACTATTTCCGTCTTCCGCAGAGAAGAATCAAGTTTCTCCATATCCAGTGTCTGTGACAGGAAATTGAAGGCCTGTTCACACTCATGGATGTGGTCCGACACTATGGGATCCTTATCAAAGCCATCGGTAATAACGCCTCCATTCTCGGCAATTATGCGACAACATACTCCTATGAGCTTGGAGGCAGCCCTGGCATAACAGAGGACATTGCCTGTGGCAAGGATAACAGGGACATCAAGGGTGCGCAGTTTTTCGGCCGCTCTAAGGCTGAGCCGGCGATCCATATCTGTGATGGTACCGTCTATGTCAATAGCAAGGGCCCTGAATTTCATAAAAATGTAGAGAGAGGGAAATGATTAAAACATTTCCCTGATCATGGGTCGCGCAATCCTGCAGTAGTAACGGAAATGATAGACTCTGCATCCGGGAGATTGGGAGAGTCAACAAGCCGGACTATCCTCTTGTCGCCTTTGGATTTGCGCAGGTATAGCCTGAAAGTGGCCGTATGTCCTACAATGTGCCCTCCAATTGGTTTTGTAGGGTCCCCGAAGAAGGCATCCGGTTTTGACATGACCTGGTTCGTCACAACAACACATGCATTGCACAGGTCACCAAATCTTTGTAGCCCATGAAGGTGCTTGTTCAGTTTCTGCTGCCTGTCAGCAAGGGTCCCTCTGCCTATGTACTCGGCCCTGAAATGAGCGGTCAGGGAGTCCACGATCAGGAGTCTTACAGGCTTTTCTGAGTTTTTCAGCTCGTTGGCAAGTTCCATTGCCGAGTCCACAAGCAATATCTGGTGATTGGAATTAAAGGCACGTGCAACGTGTATGTTCTTCAGGAACTCTTCGTGGTCGTATTCCTGGCCATACTTCTCGGAAAGCCCTTCCACCATCTGCTGGATCCTCTCCGGCCTGAAAGTGTTCTCAGTATCAATGATAATAACAGAGCCGTTAAGCCCGCCCTGCTCCCGGGGAAGCTGTACATTGACTGCAAGCTGGTGTGCGACCTGGGTTTTTCCGGAACCGAATTCACCGTACATCTCAGTTATCGACTGGGTCTCGATACCGCCTCCCATCATCTGATTGAACTCCATGCAACCTGTGGAAAGTTTTCCCACGTGCTTCCTGCGCTCCATCACAATATCCCCGGTCTCAAAACCTCCGATATCTGCAGATTGCCGGGCAGCCAGGATTATCTTTGCGGCAGTTGATTCACCGATATCTGCTGCCGTTGCAAGTTCCGCAGGTGAGGAAACTGCTATCGCTTCTACGGTCGTGAACCCTGCATCCATCAGTTTCTGTGCAGTTGCCGGACCCACATGGTCCAATTCTTCTAATAACACTTCAGACATTCTTATTACTCCATAGGTGCACATAGTATCCATTTGGTGCACATTTGTGCTGTTCTATATTGACGAGAGTATATAAACATAGACCAAGCAGGGTGAAAGTGTTCAGGAATGATCCGGGAAGCTTCGCTGAACACAAAGCCTTATCACATACAATGATGATTAACATCCCGATGGCAAAAGTAGCGGTCGGGGGTACTTTTGAGTGCCTGCACGACGGACACAGGGAACTGCTAAGAAAGGCATTCGAACTTGCAGGTAACGGACGGGTCGATATAGGCCTGACGTCAAATGCAATGGCAGATCAACGTAATCGCGAGATCCCGGATTACTCCCGCCGCAAGGCACAGTTGCTGAAATATCTGGAAAGCATCCCTAAAAAAGCGGTCTACGAGGTGATCGAGCTCATCGACCCTTACGGCAGGACACTTATCGAAGACTATGAGTATATAGTCGTTTCACCTGAGACCTATGCAATGGCACTTAAGATCAACAGCATGCGGGAAAAGAAGGGCATGAGACCGATAGATATAGCAAGGATCGGATTCGTCCTTGCGGATGACAGCGAGCGCATATCCTCGACCCGCATAGTCAGGGGAGAAATAGACATACATGGGCATATCATACGCTGACATCAAAAGTACATAATTTTATTAACCTCCTTTTACAACTATTCAGCATGAGCAGAGAATTCTCGCAGATGGATAAGCAGATATTTGACAAGCTGGCACCTGAAGCCGGCGGTAGCACAATGTCCAAGATGGGGCACAGCTACCCCTTCATCCTCAGGCCGATATCCCACAAGATAGCGCAGTCTGCGGAGGATTTCAGGGAAAGGCTGGAAAGGCTTGAGCCTGCCGAGCTTGATTACCTTGTAGGGCTTGCGATGGAAGAGAAAGAGGATATCCGCTCTCTGGAAGAGGAAGATGTGGATTCGTTCATGGAGCTTGTCAGGAACAAGCTGTCCCTTGAAAGGGAGAAGGAATTAAAGGCAAAACTCGGATTCGCATGAACGCCAAAGGTCCCGCCAGCTTACTTTTCGGGACAGCAGGCACACCCAGGGGCTCCCTTAAAGGTACAAGTGTCAGCGGAATAGAAAGGATCCGGGAGGTGGGCCTCGGATGCATGGAACTGGAATTCGTCCGGGGAGTAAAGATGGGAGAGAAGAGCGCAAGGAGCGTGCTTGAAAAAGCAGATGTGCTGGACGTGGCCCTGAGCGTGCATGCCCCCTATTATATCAATCTCAATTCTGCTGAGCCTGAAAAGATAGATGCAAGCATCGGAAGGATACATGCGGCCGCAAGGATAGGAAGCATGTGCGGGGCAAGGAACATCGTATTCCATCCTGCCTACTACCACGATGACGAACCGGAGAAAGTGCATCAGAGAGTTTTCTCTTTGCTGAAAAAGCTGACATCACAGCTTCAGGATGAAGATATACCCGTGATCCTGCGGCCTGAAACTACCGGCAAGCCCACTCAGTTCGGGTCCCTTGCCGAAACACTGAGACTTAGCAGCGAAATAGAAGGCATCCTTCCATGCATTGATTTCGCCCACCTGCATGCAAGGAGCAACGGGGCCGAGAACTCCTACGAAGAATTCTCCCGGACGCTGGCAAAGGTGGAGGAAACGCTGGGCAAAGGAGCCCTGTACGATATGCACATGCATGTGTCAGGGATAGAGTACGGGGAAAAAGGAGAGAGGAATCACCTCAACCTTGATGTATCGGACCTTGACTATCAGGCACTTTTACAGGCATTGAAGGATTTTGGGGTCAAGGGTCTCCTGATATGCGAAAGCCCTGATAATGAGGGTGACGCGCTTCTGTTGAAAAGGACCTATGAAGGCATCTGAACCTTCACTGTCAGATATGTATTCCCGGCGCCAGGTACTCCAGTACAGGGTGAAGCAGTGTCAGCACTCCAATCAAGAGTATAAATGAACCGCTGACCAGGGGAAGCTTGCTGATGCTCTTGCTGCTCACATAGCCATCAATGAAACCCTTTCCTTTGACAAAGACCACTGATAGGAATGTTATGGCTATTGCCAGGCCTGCACTGAATACAAGCACATAGAAAAGACCATTGTAGACCTGGTCGTTCGAGATGCTGAAAAGCAATATCGCCAGCGCTGCCGGACAGGGGATAAGCCCTGTGGAAAGCCCTATTGCGATCACCCCTTTCTTTGTATCGATGGTGTGTTCATGAGGATGGTAGAATTTCCTTATTATCCATACTCCCACGCCCATCAGCATGGCCCCGCCTATCAAGCTCATGATATCATGGGTCAGGTCAACATTCAATGTTTCCACCAGGTAAATAGAAGCAACACCTAATGCCATTACAACTATAACATGGGATAGAACGATCGTCAGTCCAAGGAGGAGAGCATCTTTTATATCTGCATCCGTGCCCATGACAAAAACCGCCATGATGGATTTCCCATGGCCCGGTTCAAGTGCATGCAATGCACCAAGCAGAAATGCCGAGACCATTACCAAAATATTAAGCTCTGAAGACATTGCACTCGTTCCTAGTGAGAGGAATTCCATAATAGATGACCACCTGCAATAATCGGACACTCAAATAGAGATCGAAGTAGTATTACTTAGTAATACTATTTTGCTTTCTGCTTATATACTTATCGCGAAGAAGTATGTTGCTTATTAGTAGTAAAGTGATACTAAAAAAAGCAAGTATTTATTTCTGTAGAGCAAAAATAAAAAAGATAACGTGAGAAATACAGCTTCAATAATTGCAGCTAAACAAAGTTCATAAGATCTATCGACCTAAATTCTCATACTTTTTACCCGTATTGAGATCTATTCCTCTTTAACAGGATTCACAACATCCACCGGAAGAGTGATACCGCTTTTCTCGATATAGCACCTTATGCGATCCATGGCGTGATCCACCATGCCGCCATGCGTCAGGATGAGGCATCGCTGGCCTGACAACGCATTGAGTATGCTGCGGTCGATGACTCCTGAGGTGACATGGATATAGAGGTCATCTCCTTCAGCTATGAGCTTGCTCTTCTTGCCCATGGCTCCCACACATTCGATGCCGTCCCTTGAGATGATACGCATCAGTTCTTCATGTGAATATCTGGAAGTGTCATAAATGCCAATGGAGCCTGCCCTGAGAGCCTTCCGGTCCATCTCGACTATCGCAAGACCGTCCTCATGGATATGGAGCACACGACAGTTGATAGCTTCATACATCGAATCCTGGGCATATTCCCCATAGAGTATTCCCAGATTAATGGTATCGCCTTCCTCTACCTCAGGAGGGACATCGACCCACATCAGGTGCTGGGAGCGTAGGGTCTGCACCAGGTCGGGAATGTCACGGGGACAGCTCCGAACCTTCGCAAGACCCCGCTTTTTGATCTCTTCGTATATCTCAAGAGTGACAGGCCGCCTGAGATAGGCCGCCTTGAGGTTCTCAGTCTGCCTGAATATCTCCTCCGGGGCGCCTTCACTAATGACCCTGCGGTCGTTCATGAGAAAAACATAGTCTGCCCAGCTGTACGCAAGATCGACATTATGAGTGGAGATCACGATGGTCTTGCCGAAATAGTTGAGTTCGTTGAGCAGGTCCATTACTTCATCCGCACCGACTGGGTCCAGATTGGAAAGCGGTTCGTCAAGGATGATGACCTCAGGGTCCATCGCGACTATCCCTGCAATAGCAACCCTCTTTTTCTGCCCTCCGCTCAGATGGTGTGGCGGCTTGTCCCTGAGATGGGTCAGCCCCACATATTCCAGGGTCTCGGTAACTATCTTATCAACCTTCTCCCGGGGATAGCCCAGGTTCGTGGGTCCGAAAGCCACGTCCTGATAGATGGTTGGCGCAAATATCTGGTCGTCAGAGTTCTGGAAAACTATGCCCACGTTCTTACGCACTTCGCGCAGGGACTTTGAGTCATACTTCATTGGATTCCCATGATAGAGAACCTGGCCTTTCTGGGGGCGATGAGTCCCGTTAAGGGCAAGGAAAAGCGTGGATTTGCCGGAACCGTTGCGCCCGACAAATGCTATCTTCTTTCCCTTCTCGATCTTTATATTGATATTCTCAAGAGCGAGAGTACCATCGGGATAAGAGTAACTGAGATCCTTTGTTTCCAGAACTACCACGTTTTCACCTCAGATAAGGGGCATACCTCTAGTATATAGAAAGACAAACATCACAAGCACAAAGTAACCGCACGCCAGCACGGCCTCGGGTAACTTAACGGGTCTCTTTTCATCAAGCATTGTCAGCTTCCCGTCATAGCACCTCGAGTTCATTGATACATATAATTTCTCTCCCTGTTCCCACGACCTTATGAAAAGATTAGTCCCCAGCATGACAACGGATCTGAAAGAGGTCCTGAAATCCTTATACCCCAGCCGGACAGTCTGAGCGTATTTCACCCCCATTGCAACCTCCATAAAGACAAAGATATATCGGTACATCATCATCGATATCTCAATGAACGAATCCGGAAGCTTTGTTGTCTTGAGGACCGAGAAGAGTTCGATCATAGGCGTGGTAAGAGAGAGGAAGAGCAGACAGGACATGCCTCCAAGGGTCCGTGCAAGTACCAGCAGGGCCATATTAAGGCCGGCTGAACTGACACCGAGGGTAAAGCCCAGGACATCAAAAGAAAATAACTTCACCCCTTCCCCAAAAAAAAATGCTATTATTACTGCACTCACAAGGACAAAACCTGCAGGTCCTGCCAGCAACCGGAGATAGAGGCCTGAGGGGATCTTTCCGAAATGAACTGTTGCAAAGCTCATGCATGCAGCTGTGACAAGAGGGACCAGGGGAGAATTGGATGAAACACCTGCAAGGATACCAAAAGTAACAACGGATAATTTGAGCCAGTTGTTCTTGTACCGGAGGGGGCTCAATACGGCATAGTCATCCAGGATGTGTGTCATCTTCCAAACCAGCTTAAAAGTAAACAGTAACTAAAATGGATCTTACTTGATTCCGTTACAGGTATAAAGAAAGAAGATACTGTACCTTATAGATAAGTATTTCGTTGCGAATCAACATCAATAAGAACTGTGATCTTTGCAAAATATTAGCACCCTGAGAACACATCTGAAGCCATGGGCAGCCAACTATTCGTTCTCCGCAAAGATAAGTTGAGTAGGAAAAAAGAAAAGAAAAAAGAATCGTGCCTTTTATGAAAAATCACAACTTCTTTCAGTTCTTTTCGCCTTTCCCCTTATAATAAC
Source organism: Methanolobus sp. UBA474 (assembly GCA_002501695.1). GTDB lineage: Archaea > Halobacteriota > Methanosarcinia > Methanosarcinales > Methanosarcinaceae > Methanolobus. Next base: position 17,190 of record DANZ01000038.1, read on the forward strand.
CAATCGTGTATCCGATTACAACAGCACCGAATGCCGCCTGGAGCGCAAAGAGCAGGCTCTCTGTCTCGCCTCCTGGTGGTTCAAAGCCAATGCCTCCAAACCAGGGTTCATAGTTAGGATCGATCGCAGCGATCACATTTTCCGCTTCACCGTCCGCACCGCCGAACTCTGAACCGGGATTATTGGCTACGCCATAGAAGAACTGCGCTGCAAAGAGTATCACCACTACAGCAACAAGGTATTCAAGCTTCATTCCATGGCCCCCTTGAGTTTTGCAACTGTTGTGGAAGTGAGCACGTTCAGGCCCACAAGGACATCGCTCTTGACCTGCACCACATATTTCATTATCAGTGCCGTGAGAGCTCCTTCCATGATGGCAAGAGGGACCTGGGTTGTCGCAAATACAAGGGCAAACATTTTGAATGACGCAAATACACTGCCCTCAAAGGGAAAGGCCAGAGCAAGCTGTAAAGAAGTTACGACATAGGTCACCCAGTCAGCGATGGCCGTTGCAAGGAAAACGTTCAGGTAGAAATTCATGCCTGCCTTTGATGCCGTCTTATAGAAGATGTAAGCAACAAACGGACCAGCGATACCCATTGAAAACACATTGGCACCTAAAGTGGTCAGGCCACCGTGAGCCAGGAACAGGGACTGATACAAAAGTACAATCACACTTAGGACAGAAGTGACAGCCGGTCCGAAGAGGATAGCTGCCATACCGGTACCAGTGGGATGCGAAGAGCTCCCTGTCACCGAGGGGAGTTTCAAGGACGACAGGACGAATATGAATGCGCCTGCAACAGCAAGTAGAGGCACTATTTCACGTCTTTCTCTCACCAGTTTGTTCATCTGGTAGATACCATACATTATAACAGGAATGGAGACAGCAAACCATATCTGCCACCATGGAGAGGGCAAGAAACCTTCGAATATATGCAACTGAGATCACCTTCCTTTTTGATTACACACGTAAATCAAGTATAATTGACTAGACGTATATAAGATATTGTGTTATGGTAAATAAATATAACGATTCGGTATAAAGCAAACACATCTTAGCTTACTAGATAATAAGTAATTTTGTTTTACTCATTGATATAGGCCATAATGTAGTTATAGAGAGATAGAAGCAGAGAATCCATAACGTACTTTCCTAAAAGGACACACTCTGACATATAAAACAGCGCTTAAAGAAGGTAACTTTACTTGATGTTACCTGACAACCATCAAACAGTACACATCCGACTCATTCACGGGCGGTTCGCTGACAGTGCCGACCACTGACCGTTCATGAGGGTAGCCGATATCCTCATAGATGCATATCTTCGCATCGATGCTCATTTCATTAAGGATTCCTGCAACCTCTTCCGGCCCGAAATTGTCAGCAGGGAGCAAAAAGATATTCTTTCCCAGGGACAGTTCACGGATGAGAGCTTCTTTTGCCGGGGCCGGATCCCTGCCGTGGGCCGTTATCATGGCGAGGTTTGACATCTCCACATGGAAACGCGCGCATGATGCCTGTATGGACGAAACTCCGGTGACAACCCGGTCAGATTCGCCTGCAAATTTTCCAAGTCCTGAGAACATAGGGTCCCCTGTAGACAATATCACTGCATCGGCAGGTAGCAGATGCAGGTTCTTGAAACTCTTGATAGGGTGAGCTTCGCACTTTATGTGATCCCTGGCAAGCTCTATGGCCCTTTCAGAACCATAGACCGCGGAGGCAGCACTGATAACCTCTATAGCTTCCTGGGTCAGCATCTTCGGACCGACACCCACGCCTACTATGATCATATTTTTCCTCCGCTGTCCATGAGCACAGTGCCATCGCGATCAACAACGACGATGCGTGCGCCCTTGCCTTTTTCGACTGCCTTTTCAAAGGCTCTCCTGAGGCGATCATTGCAGGGGTCAAGCTCGAGCATCTCTACTACAGTGGCAAATCCGCTGTCCTTGAGCATGTCCGGGTCCCCCCACTTAAGGACAAGCCCCGGCAGGCCGCATATGACAACATCGTCCTTTGCAGCCTCAAGAGCCTCATCGATGCGGCTCCCTGCAAGCACGACCGTATATTCAGGGAAGAGCATGGTAGAGTACCTGATACCTATCCGCCCGGTAGTCAGCACAACCCTGTCAGAGTCCCTTATCAGGTCCCCTTTCATCTCTCCCAGGTGATCATTCCACGGCTCCACAAAACCGGTGGTACCAAGAATGGATATACCGTCCACGATGCCTATGCGGCTATTGAGGGTCTGGGTTGCTATTTCCCTGCCCTGCGGGAGATAGATGGTAACTTCAGCACCCCTTAGGTTCAGCTCTTCCACAGCCTCTGTGATTGAGGCAATGATCTGTTCCATAGGGCGCGGATTGATGGCAGGATGCCCTTTTTTAGATTCAAGCCCGCTGCGGGTGACAATACCAACACCCTCGCCTGCGTTTACTACAATTCCATCAGCCTCTTTGGCATCGGCTGCAAACTCAAGCCCGCGGGTGATATCAGATTCATGGTCATTATTGATCTTGACCGCAACAGCATGCCCCTTGCTTGCCCTGACATCAAGTTCGGCGCGCAGTCCCACTGGAGTGGGGACTGACACGCGGGTCACATCCTGCCCGAGAGAGAGCACCGCAGCCTTTGCGGCAATTGCAGCTGTTGTCCCGGTAGTATAACCTCTCCTTAACACCGAGCCATTGCTAAGTACAACCAGCATTCCGCTCCTTATGCCATCTTCCAGTTCCCTACGGGGGATCTTCGAGCGTTCAAGCCATTCATCAGGTATCTTGGATTTGTTTACCGGGTCGATCATCTCAGGTCAATTGTAGTTCATACTTTTAAAATTTACCGACAAATCATGTCCTGCCAAACATCTTATCCAGCTCATCCCTTGTGAAAGAGACCATGGTAGGCCGGCCATGCGGACAGGTATACGGATTATCGCATAACATCAGTTGCTTCAGAAGCCCGTGCATCTGCTCCCGGGTGCATACCGCACCTGCTTTTATAGCTGCCCTGCAGGCCATTGTACTGCACAGGCGGTCATACACCTGGGTGTCCTCTTTTATTCTCCCTCCCGATACCAGGTCCGAGATGATGTCATGAACGATCCCCGGGTTCTCAAGCCTGCCAAAAATGCTTGGTACTGTCGTGACCACGTAACTGCCGGGCCCAAACTCGGAGACGGAAAAACCTATCTGCTCCAGGAAAGGTATGTAATCACCTATAATCACCATTTCCCTGGCACTGAGTTCGAGGGTCACAGGAGTTATCAGTTCCTGCCAGCCCATATCCCGCATTTTAAGCACCTGCTCATACATTATGCGCTCGTGGGCTGCATGCTGGTCCACCAGCACAAGTTTACCTTCCGTTTCTGTTATTATGTATAGGTCGGAGAACTGCCCGAGCACATTTATGTCCGGGACCTCATCTTTCATAACATCGGATGCATGCTGGGCCTGAAGCCTCTCACTCTTCATCAGTCGCTTCTGGGTATCTTTCATGGGGTACCGGTAAGGCTGGCTGTTCTCTTTAATAGGGGCAGGCTCTTCCCGAAATGGCTCCTGTCTGTACTCCTCATTGCGCTGTTCACAGCCTCCCGGATGACCTTCTCCGGCCTTTTCCTTTTCCACCGGAAGCTCTGCAGGCACGGGTGCATATATCTTTGACTGGAGGGTACTTTCTTTAGTGACCCTGAGTTCCGGTATAAGATTGGCTGTACTAAGAGCCTGCTCAACCGCCATGATAATAGCGGACTCTATATCCTTTTCATGGCTCAGCCGCACTTCCCTCTTTGTGGGATGCACGTTCACATCGACGTTAGACGGATCGATATCAAATTTCAAAAAGGCTGCCGGGTAGCGTCCTTTGGGAAGGAGCGTGTAGTAACCCAGCCGGACAGCATTGCTTATGACCCTTGAATAGATGCTTCTGCCATTGATGAAAAAAGCCTGCAGGTCCGTGCCGCTCCTGGTGAGTTCCGGTTTTGATATGTAACCGGATATCGATACGAGCTCTGACCTGAGCTCCACAGGTATCAGTGAACGGGCAACATCTGCGCCATAAAGATGGACTATACTGTCAAAAAGGTCGCCTGAGCTCGGGGATCTCATTATCACCTTTCCGTCACTTACAAGCGTGAAAGATATTTCCGGATGCGCTACTGCGTGCCTGGTAACCACATCAGTAACATTGGCAAGCTCGGTGCGCAGGCTTTTCAGGTATTTTTTCCTCGCCGGGGTTGTGTAAAAGAGATCTGTCACGGATATCGAGGTCCCCACGGCCGAGCCTGCCGAAGAGATGCTCCTGATGCCGTTGCTGTCCACAACTACCTTCGTGCCCGAAATGTCTTCTTCCTGCCTGGTGACCAGCTCGACCTTCGAGACCGAAGATATGGATGCGAGCGCTTCCCCCCTGAAACCCAGGGTAAGGACACGATCGAGGTCCTCGATACTGCTTATCTTACTGGTGGCATGCTTCGTGAAGGCCAGCGATGCATCCTGATGGCCCATTCCCGCGCCATTGTCAGCAACAAGTATGCTTTTCGTGCCAGACCCCTTTATTTCCACTCGAATATCAGTGGCGCTAGCATCAATTGAATTATCGATAAGCTCCTTGACCACGGATGCAGGGCGCTCGATGACTTCTCCTGCAGCTATCTTATTTATTGTGGATTCGTCCAGCACATGTATCCTGGAACCCTGCAAATCACAAGCCTTGTCCGTCATTTTCTTTCCTTCATCTCTCAAGTGTTACTATCTTGTAGCCTTTTCTAAAAGGCAGCAGAAATACACATACTTTTCCTTGGAAGAAGGAATTGCATAATTAATGCACTATAGAACACTATGGAGTGTACTACAGATAACAATTATATCTGTTCAGGCTGGTAGACAGAGCATACAATTAGAAGGATCAAGATGAAAAATTACGGAGAACTTAAAACAATAGTGCCCCTGCTGGCGCTTTTAACTGCCTTTCCTGCGTTTTCGACTGACATGATCCTGCCGGCCATCCCATCCCTTGCCGCATTATGGAACAAGCCCCTGTCCGTGGTCAATCTGATCCTGATCGCTTTCTTCGTAACTTATGCTTTCTGCCTCCTTTTCTATGGTCCCGTTTCGGACAGGTACGGACGCCGGAGACCTTTGATCATCGGCATTTCGCTGTACATATTTGCCAGTATGCTCTGCGCAGCGGCAGACGGTGCAACCACATTGATAGTATTCCGCATACTTCAGGCTGCAGGAGCTGCCGCCAGCGCATCCTTATCCATGGCTATGACCAAGGATATATTCTCAGGTAAAGAAAGGGAGAGGATCCTTGCCTATATAGCGATAATCATGGCGCTGGCACCTATGTTTGCCCCCATTATGGGAGGATGGATACTGGCATATCTTTCCTGGCACTGGATCTTCTTTGCGCAGGGCATGATGGGCATGATAGGCCTTCTGGGCGTTCTCAGGACACCCGAGACATTGAAAGAAGCGTCAGATACCCCTCTGTCAAAGGTCATGCATTCCTATGGAGATCTGTTGCGTAACAAAAGTTATGTCATCATGGTCCTGGTAATGTCCGTGAGCCTTTTACCGCTATACAGTTTTATTGCCGGATCTTCTGCTCTGTACATCAATGGATTTGGCCTTAGTGAACAGAATTTCAGCTATTTATTTGCCTTCAACGCCTTAGCACTGATGGCAGGATCGATATCATGCCTGAAACTTACACAGAGAATGGATTCGAAGTATCTTATGACCGCAGGTTTTGCAGGGATCGTGCTTGGCGGGATACTCATTCTTGTTATAGGACATCGTGGTCCCTGGAGCTTTGCTATTCCCATGGCTATGATAACATACTCCATAGGGATCAGCAGGCCCCCCAGCAATCACCTCGTGCTTGAGCAGGTGCGCAAAGATGCAGGCTCTGCATCTTCCTTATTGATATTCACATACTTCACCCTGGGAGCTGTGGGCATGTGGATGGTATCCCAGGACCGGATCGACCGGATACAGATATTAGGTATCATCGCTTTAAGCTGCGGTGCTCTTGTGCTTGTTGCCTGGATGCTCCTGCAAAGAAAAGACATTAGCAGAAGCCGGCGAAACTGATATAGCTAATGAATGAGGGCCGCACTCGCTCACCTGTTACCCTCAGCCGAGAGCCTGCTCTTGATCTGGCTCAGCTTATTGAGCGCCTCAATAGGTGTGAGTGAATTGACATCCAACTCTCTCAGTTCCTCCACAACAGGATGCGGCCTGTTTTCCACGGAGGGAGCGCCCTGGTCGAAAAGTATAAGCTGCGTGTACTTGGAGCTGTTGCGATGCTTCCTGCCGGCTTTGGTACCGTTCATGCTTATAGCGCTCTCGTTCTCGATGTCCTCCAGGATCTCCCTGGCCCTCTTGGTCACGCTTAAGGGGACGCCGGCAATCCTTGCCACATGGATACCGTAACTCTTGTCCGTTGCACCGGGCACGATCTTCCGTAGGAACACCAGGTCTTCGCCTTCCTCTTTTACTGCGATATGAAAGTTCTTCACCCGTTTCAGGGTGCCCGCAAGCTCGGTCAGCTGGTGGTAGTGAGTGGCGAACAGCGACCTCACACCGACGCGGCCTTTGTTGTGGATATATTCCACAACTGCTTTTGCAATGCTGTAGCCATCGTATGTACTGGTGCCCCTGCCTATCTCATCCAGCAGCACCAGGCTTCTGGGGGTCGCATTGTTCAGGATGTTGGCAAGCTCCACCATTTCCACCATGAAGGTGCTCTGCCCGCTGGCAAGGTCGTCAAAGGCTCCGACACGTGTGAACACCCTGTCAACTATGCCAATGGATGCATATGAAACGGGCACAAATGAGCCTGCCTGCGCCATGATGACTATCATCGCTATCTGGCGCATGTAAGTGGACTTTCCCGCCATGTTGGGCCCAGTTATCAGCATGAACTGGTTGTTCTGGCAATCCATGTCCGTGTCATTCGGCACGAAACCGCCCGGGACCGCGCTCTCCACCACAGGGTGTCTTCCGTCCCTGATAAGCAGCTTGCGGTCGTTGGTGATGGCAGGCCTGACATAATTGTTATTTGCAGCCACTTCAGCAAAGTTCGCAAGCACGTCCAGCATGCCTATGGTTGCAGCTGTGTCCTGCAGCTGCTTTGCATGTGAAGCCACCACTGCGTTTACCTCGCACAGCAGCTCATGCTCCAGGGCGACCATCTTCTCATCAGCCGAAAGGATATCGCTCTCACGCTCCTTGAGCTGGGGCGTATAGAACCTCTCCGCATTGGTCATGGTCTGCTTGCGTATGTAATCATCCGGGACTTGGGCTATATTGGCCTTGGTGATCTCCAGATAGTAGCCGAACACCTTGTTGTAACCCACCTTAAGCGAGCGGATACCGGTCCTGTCACGCTCTTTCTGCTGGAATTCGGCGATCCAGTGCTTGCCGCTCTTTGACAGGCCCCTGAGCTCGTCCAGCCTCTCGTTATAACCGGACCTTATCATCCCGCCGTCCCTGACGCTCATCGGGGGCTCATCCACTATTGCCCTGCGGAGAAGGTCTGTGAGCTCTTCCAGTTCCCTGAAAGAAGAGAGCTGTGCAACAATGCCTGCCAGAAGTCCAGACCTCTCAAAGCCACTCATGCAATCAATTATCTGCGGCATAGCCTCCATCGATCTTCTCAGCGCCACCAAGTCCCTTGCATTGGAATTGCCATACAGGACCCTTCCGACAAGCCGTTCCATGTCCTTTACATAGGACAGGTGTGACCTGAGATCGAAACGAACAAGAGTATTGCCCAAAAGCTCAGAGACCGCATCCAGGCGATGATCTATATCATCAACAGATACCAGAGGCTTGAGCAACCACTTTTGCAGCAACCTGCCGCCCATAGGGGTCCTTGTATCATCCAGCACGTTCAGCAGGGTGGAATCACTGCCTTCCCCCCTGACATTCTTCACTATCTCCAGATTGCGCAGGGTGATGGCATCCAGTACCATGAACTCGGAATCAAAATAGGTCTTTAGATGCTGTACCTGTGACAGTTCCCGCATCTGGGTGTCAATGGCATACTGAAGAGCTGCGCCTGCCGAGCAGATAGCAAAGGGGAGGCCGCTGCATCCCATACCTTCGAGTGTCGAAACTCTGAAATGCTCCCTCAGCACCCTGTCAGCATATTCATGCCCGAAAGCATCTTTTGCATATTCGTGGATGATTATCTTCAGTTCCCTGATGCGCTCCACCAGCTTCTCATCGGCAAGCAGGGCAGGCGGCATTATACATTCAGAGGGACCCATGCGTGCAGCCTCGCTTGCTACCCTGTCATAGGGAGAGCTGTCCGCAAGCTGTGTGGTCAGGAACTCACCCGTGGAAATATCCAGGAAAGCGATCCCGAAGTCCTTCCCTTCCCCGTACAGCGCCATAAGATAGTTATTCGAAGCATCCGGGAACATGGAAGGGTCCATGACAGTCCCTGGAGTAACTACACGCACGACCCCTCTTTTCACAACACCCTTAGCCAGCTTGGGGTCCTCAAGCTGCTCGCATATGGCGACCTTGTACCCTTTCTTTATAAGCCGGGGCAGGTAAGTGTCAAGGGCATGATAAGGGATACCTGCAAGCGGCATATCCTTCCCGTCCTTACCTCTCCCCCTGGTGGTGAGAGTTATCTCCAGCTCTCTCGCAATGGTCTTCGCGTCTTCGCCGAAGGATTCATAGAAGTCCCCCATCCTGAAAAATATGAGGGCATCCTCATACTCCCCCTTGGCTGCATAATACTGCTGCATCGCAGGCGTCATCTGGTTCATGATAATCTGTGAAATGGTTTGTTTCCCAGACTATCTGGCTGTTAGTATTTTTGTGTTTGCATTGGGATAGAAACTGCGTGCAGAGCAATCTTGCATAAGGGGTCAGGTCCCTGCCCCAAACTGGATTTTAGCTTTGTTCCTCTTCACTCTTCTACTTACAATATGCAGCATCACAGGCACTTCTACCAGTACACCTACAACAGTTGCCAGTGTGGCTCTCTAAGTTTTCAGTCTGCCACTGCATTTCCAAAGATACTCTTATTCCATGTTCAATTTATATGGCTATCCTATAGAAGTATTTCAATTAATTTTGAAATAGCAATCCTTAAATAGAATGCTTCAAATATATTTGAAATACATGACACAAGACTATCTGTTGCATTTGATGAATGTAGGCCTGCAATCGGTCCAGGAGTACCTGGCCTTGCACGTATTGCTGTGCCTGGTCCCCGCATTCTTCCTTGCCGGAGCTATTGCATCGCTCTTCTCAAAAGAATCAGTGCTGAAGTACTTCGGAGCTGATGCACCGAAATACATTTCTTACTCCGTAGCGGCAGTTTCCGGTTGCCTGCTTGCAGTGTGCAGTTGCACCGTGCTTCCCCTGTTTGCGGGTATCTTCAAGAGAG
>DANZ01000051.1 GCA_002501695.1 Methanolobus sp. UBA474
TTGGTCTTGGTCTGCCCCTCGAACTGAGGCTCGGTGATCTTGACATTGATGATAGCTGTCAGGCCTTCACGGATATCCTCACCCGAGAGTTTATCCTCACCCTTTGAAAGCTTGTTCTTCCTGATGTAGTCGTTAGCTACCCTTGTCAGGGCTGCCTTGAAACCTACAAGGTGAGTGCCTCCCTCATGGGTGTTGATATTGTTGGCGAAAGAATACACATACTCTGCGTAATTGTCAGTGTACTGCATGGATATCTCGACAACGGTACCCTCCTTCTCACGCTCGAAGTAGATGGGCGGATCATGGAGGACATTGCGGTTGTGATTAAGATACTGTACAAAAGAGACTATGCCGCCTTCATACTGGAACACTTCCTGCTGGAGCTCCTCGGCCCTGAGATCGGATATGGTTATCCTTATTCCCTTGTTAAGGAAAGCAAGCTCACGAAGTCTGATAGCAAGTGTCTCGTAGACGAACTTAGTAGTCTCTAAAATGAGAGCATCCGGCTTGAAAGTTATCTTCGTGCCCGTACCTGTACTTTCGCCTATTTCCATTACATCATCATGAGGCTTTCCGCGCTCATAGCGCTGGTAGTATGTCTTGCCATCACGCTTGACCTCCGCTTCCAGCCATTCTGAAAGGGCATTGACCACGGAAACACCCACACCGTGAAGGCCGCCGGACACCTTGTAAGTGCTCTTGTCGAATTTTCCTCCTGCATGCAGGATGGTCATTACAACCTCAAGAGCGGATTTCTTATACTTGGGAAGATTCCCGACAGGGATACCTCTGCCATTATCCTGTACAGTAACGGTCCCATCAGCGTTTATAGTCACATCTATCTCGGTACAAAACCCGGCAAGTGCCTCGTCGATACTGTTGTCCACCACTTCGTATACCAGGTGATGAAGTCCCCGGCCGTCGATACTGCCGATATACATACTGGGTCTTTTGCGTACAGCTTCAAGTCCTTCAAGGACCTGAATATTGCTTGCATCATAACCCTGTTTTTCTGTCATATTTAGTAAGTCTCCCTTGAAAATAATTTAACATAAAATATGCTATTCACGTTCAAAATGTACACTCGTCCATTCACTCAGATTCAGTTAAAGAAAGATTTGTTTCGATTCGCTAGCTTGTCTTTTTCCTTGAGAAATGTTATGCTATCTTATATGCGTTCATGCTTATTAAAGGTTTATATAAATTACTTTAAAAAAAACATTCGTCGACATTAATTGAGAAATATGGCCGATCCTTTGTAGAAATATGACCGGAACAGCAAATACCTGCACTTAAACAGAGGGGAATAATATGAGACATCTTCTCCTGACAGCATGAGGCACAGTTCACTATTAGAACATTTCCAGTTTCCTGCCGATCCCCTTCTCCAGAGCAAGCCTGTAGACCATGTTCGCAGTCACCAGGTCCTGGATCGCAAGGCCGGTAGAGTCGAATATGGTTATCTCCTCATCAGATTCCCTTCCGGGTCTGATGCCTGCGACCAGCTCTCCAAGCTCGGCGTGGATATCGGCTTCTGAGAAAACACCTGTGGAGATGGGCACGTTCACCTCACCGGAATGGGATGCCTGGACGATGTCATCGACAACTACCTTTGACCTTTTGAGCAGGGAAGATTCCAGTTCCTGCTTCCCGGCTGCATCGGCACCGATGGCATTGATGTGAGTGCCTTTGCGGATCCATTCTGACTTCACGAGAGGGCTCCTGACAGGAGTGGTAGTTACGAGGATATCGCAATCGCACACATCCCTGATGCTGTCAGTGAGGACAATATCGCAATTCAAGGATTGCTGCATTTCGTTCACAAACGCATCACAACTGCCCGGCTTCCTGCATGTGGTCTTCACCTGCCCGATATCAAAGGACTGCGAAAGCGCGAGCAGCTGAGTGCGTGCCTGGTCTCCCGTGCCCACCATACCTATTACTGTTGAATCGGGGCGTGCCAGATACTTTGCAGCAACACCGCCGGCCGCGCCTGTGCGCATGTCTGTCAGGTAGGTCCCGTCCATTATGGCAAGGGGTGCCCCTGTTTCTGTGGAATTGAGCACAACGACGGCCATGACGGTGGGAAGGCCCTTTTCCCTGTTATCAGGATGTACGTTCACGATCTTGACCCCGGCTATATCCTGCTCCTCCATGAATGACGGCATGGTGCGCAGATCGCCGTTGTGCTCTTTGAAATATAGATAGGACTTTGGAGGCATCTGCACCTTCCTGAGGCCATGCTCCCTGAATCCGGACTCTACGGCCAGCATTGCCGAAGGCATGTCAAGTAAGCTTTTCACATCGGATTGGTTCAGCCATAATATATCCATAAGAATACTCCGTAACAGATTGCAGGGATTTGAGCACCAATGCATAAGATTATTGTGCATCCAAAATGATAAATAGTAAAGATTTATAATAGGTAACGGGGTTAGAATGAACATACTATACATATTTGCACATCCTGAACCGAAGTCCTTCAACTCGGCAATGAAAGAAGCAGCCTTGAGAACGCTTAACGAGCTGGGCCATGAGGTTAAGCTCTCGGACCTGTTCGCCATGCGATTCAAACCCGTGCTGGACAGGAGCGATTTCCTGCAGCCTAAAAGGACAGACGTCTTCAACCCATTCCTTGAGCAGATGAATGCCAGCAAGAACGGCACCTTTTCCAGGGATATCATGGATGAGATGGAAAAGGTCAGATGGGCTGACATGCTGATATTCCAGTTCCCGATCTATTTCACAGGCTTCCCTGCAATGATGAAAGGATGGATAGACAGGATATTTGCTGCAGGCTTTGCCTTTAACCCTGCGACCCAGAGCGCATATGGCACCGGCCTGCTCAAAGGGAAGAAGGCCATGCTTGTTATGACAGCAGGTGCCGAAGGATCATTATATTCAAAGGGAGGCATGCATGGGGACATACATGAACTGCTCAGGTACATGACCCACTGCACGCTTGAGTACACCGGTCTTGAAGTACTGCCGCCGCACATAATCTTTGGGGCAGGGAAGATGTCAGAGGAAAGAGTGGACCGGGAAATGCACACCTACACTGCTAAACTGAGATCAGCGGTGCCGTCGGACAGAGAGTAACTGATCCATGCAGATCCCTGTTTAAATAACATCATCAGAAGATGTGGAATACTTCGATCGTGTTCGCAGTTTAAGCAAATAATTTATACACTGATGTCAGTAGTATTATTGCTAAAGAAAGAGGGAGAGAGATGAAAAGCAACGGGAACACAATGATGGGGATCATGGTCTTGATCGTGATAGTTATAGTTGCGGTCACTACACTTTCTATGGGATGTTCCGAGAACATCGATAATACTGATGGCGGAAATAATACTAACGGCAGCATCGGCCAGGATGATGGATATATATACGGCAGCGCCACGGTCGAAGAGGTTGACATAAGGATACTTGAATCCTTTCCTGTACAGGTGCATGTAACTGCCAGTGGATATCTTCCTGATGGCTGTACCGTTATAAATGAGAACGCCACCACTGTGCAAAGAGAAGGGAACACTTTCAACGTATACCTTGAAACGATGCGTCCAAAAGAGGCAATATGCACAGAGGCTCTTGTGCCCTTTGAACAGAACATCCCCCTGGATGTGTATGGGCTTGAGAGGGGCACTTACATAGTCAATGTAAATGGAGTTGAGGGAACTTTCGAACTGGCAACGGATAACATCCTGCAGTAATGAATATTCCCTTTATTTTCATACATCTCATATATCTCACAATGCAGATCTGCTTACATAGTATTGTATCTTGTTCCAGAAGCTCTTAATATCGATAGGCTTGGAGATATAATCGGTGCATCCGGCTTCTATAAAGCGCTCATGGTCACCCCTCATGGAGTGGGCCGTTAAAGCTATCACGGGGATATCCTTTGTGACATCATCTTCCTTAAAGTAGGAAAGCAGCTCAAGCCCATCCATTTTCGGCAGCTGCATATCAAGCAGGATGAGGCTGAATTGTCCTGTTTTGACCTTCTCGAGTGCAGCGAACCCGTCTTCGGCCTGCACCACACTGTAGCCGCGTGCCTCCAGCAGGTCAACCGTCAGTTCCATATTTACGGGATTATCTTCAATTACTAGTATCTGCGCCATTTTTCCTCATTCTGCAGATGTTAATCTTACTGATATGATCTGAAGTATGTATGTGTATTTAATAAATACGAATATATAACTATCGCCTTTATATTAAAAAAACCTTTGGTATCTGCTTCACTTCTTATATACGGACCCATCCGCCAGAAGCGGTCCGGCCACGGATATGATATGCTTAACTAAAAAGCATCACATATTATCCATACAGGATTGCAGGTGTCCCTATGGAAAACAACAGCGGCATTACAGAAAATGATGTTTCGGTCATGGTAGGACGCATACATGCATCTCCTTACATGGTGGTACTTTCCATAACCGGCGGAGGAACCGGAGCTATCGGGGAGATCCTCAGGCATGGAAGGGGATCAGCGACTTTGATCGAAGCCATCGTGCCCTATCATGAAAACGCGCTAAAGGATCTTATCGGGAAGGAGCCTGATAAATACTGTTCAGTGGAAACGGCAAGGGAAATGGCAATGGTTGCTTTCAAAAGAGCTCTGGAAATAACCAAGGCCCGAAAAGGCATCAGGACCGAAGATGTGATCGGCATGGGAGCGACCTGCAAGCTGGCCAGGGCGGGCGAGCGGGGAGATAGAAGACATGAGATCCATTTTGCTTCACAGTCCCTCTTAAGGACAACCGCTTCCAGCCTGACGTTAGTGCAGGACAGGACCAGGGAAGAGGAAGAGGACATGGCATCCATGTTCATACTCTGCAGTATAGCAAAGCTCTGCGAAGTGCAAGCTATAAGCCCTGATGCCTTTATTCCAATACCCGAACAGCAGCTGCTGAAAGAGAAAAGCGCCTCTGCCAGCCGTGAGATAGGACAGATGCTTTCAGGCATTCTTATGGATAAAGACAGAAGCTATAAAAAAAGCAGCATAGTCATTCAAAAAGAAAAAGGCATACCAGCTGGCCCTCTTATAGTCTTTGCGGGCTCATTTAATCCTTTCCACAAGAATCATGCAAACATGGCAAAGATAGCTTATGAGAAGTACGGGTCGCCGGTGATATTTGAGATATCGCTTGCAAATGTCGATAAGCCGCCGATTGACTTCATCTCCCTGGAAAACAGGATCTGCTCCTTGAGAGCTTATATGAATGAGGATTTCTTCGGACGTATCTGCCTGACAGACGCGCCCCTCTTTGCAGAGAAGGCTTTACTGTTCCCGGATTCCCGCTTCCTGGTCGGCTATGATACTCTGAACCGTATTTTCAATGAAAGGTATTATCGAGAAGGAGAGAACAGGTCCTCACTGCTGGAACATTTCAGGAGATGCAATATACGGTTCCTCATATTTCACAGGCAGGACGTCGAACTTTCTATAGAGGAAGATGTCCTTGAGATATGTGACATAATACCCCATGATACATACACGGACGACGGCACATCATCCACGCAGCTGAGGAGATCAGGCAACTCATGAAAGGGTGCCTGTTGAAAGGTCAGACATACCTTACGCCGCAGACCTTATAAAAAGAAGGATTGCCTCTTGACTCATAGGCTTGCATAATATCGCTGTCCAAGGCCCTACCCAGCTTGTGCAATATCTGCTGCGCCTCGAGAATCCTTTCCAATTCCATCTTTTCCCATTCTTCGCAGGAAATGAAATCAAGGGTTGTTTTAAGCAGGCAAAACTCTTCAGAAGACAGGCATGAATCAAAACTTGCGCAGTAAGAGATATCTTTGTATTCACTGCTTCCCCGGGAGATCATATCCTCGAGTATGCTGCCGTTCATCTCACATGCGAACTTGTGGTGAGAAGGAACAACGTCCTTTTTATGATAATGAACTTCGGCAAGGAACAGGAACCTTTCACATTCATATATCCATTCCCTTAAACTATAGAGAGTATTCATACCATTGCCCAAAAGGACATAGGGCCTCCAAATATAAAAATGTAACTAATACAAAGCAGGAGCAACTATATTTGTAGTTTTATGCCGATGTAAGAAAGATCAGACATTGTTTAAGCATAGCACATACCTGTATGACCTTTCTGTATGAGCATTCTTAAAGATCATACAACTTGTAGAAACCAGAAGCTGTAGCCGTACACACCAAAGAGGATTAGATGATGAATATATGCATATATGAATATTAAGACATATACAACAACATACGGCTTTCAAAAGAGAACAATGATCAATGACAAAAATATGATTGCCAGAGCTGCCTGCACTATTTGACCCGTAAGCCGGATGATATAGCCGCCCCCAGCTCTTCAGGCTTTTGTGAACCTACCATCAATTTACCGCCATCCATGAACCCGATCAAAACTCCCCTGTTGCCACTTACATTATAAGCCGTTCCTTTCAAGCCATAGCGTATGCCCCAGCCACCATAGTCCCTTATAGGCCGGTATGTAAGTATATCGTATGACCGGATGCTGTCAAATGAAAAACGCCTCCAGGACCTGTGCAGCGGATAGAAGCGGACATACAGGCCATCGCTGCGAACTTCTGTTATCAGGCGCAGAGATGCCATGAACAGGGGGAACAGTACGCCAACAAAGATCCAGATCAGCAATACCCCGTTATCGGAGGCCGGGTTACTGCCAAATGGTCTTTTAAATACCAGTTGCTCTATCACAGAATACCAGGCTATTGCGGCAGGCAGGAGAACAAGTATCCATATCCATAACTGGTTGAATCTCTGCTCCTCCCTGAAAAGAGTATAGCTGCCCGAACTCATGTAATGTCATTGAGAAGCTCTATTATATAATTCTTCCTTTATAGTGATCCTTCTGCCAACAGATCCCTGCAATGGGTTTATAACTGAAACGGGAGAGAAATTATTGATAATATGCACATTGAGATCCACACGACAGCAAAGGACATGGAAGAAGCAAGGAAAATAGCAGGAGCACTTGTGGAAAAGAAGCTTGCTGCCTGCGTTAACATGTACCCTGTAACTTCGGTCTACAGATGGGAAGGAAAGATAGAAGAAGACACAGAGATAGCACTTTCCATAAAGAGCACTTCGGAGAAATTCGAAGACATAAGGAGAGCTATCAGGGCACTGCACAGTTATGACCTGCCGGCCATTACTATGTGGGAGATCAAAGGAGACAGGGACTATCTCACATGGATAACCGATTCCACTAACTGATCATCTCCTGTAGAAAAAGAAGCCCACTATCTGGCCCAGTACAACCCACACCAGATACAATAGCATTCCCAGGAATGCCAGGAATATGAAGAGGACAAAGAAGTTCAGCACCAGCCAGAGAACCAGCAGTATGGCTATCACTTTCAGAGCAAAGCGAAGCAGCTTTCCGGAGAAATCTCCGGGGTCTGTGGATCCCTGTTCATCCGGGGCCTGATATGTGTAAGACCTGTAACTGTGGTTACCATAAGAATAGGAGCTATAACTGCTGCTGGCGCTGCTACCGCCTGCACTGCTATGAGTGCTGTTCCTGCTGCCTTTGAAAGCACTTGCATACCCGGGATAATGAAGAGTGCGGTCATACCTGGCTCTCTTCTCAGGATCCGAGAGCACCCCATAGGCTTCGTTTATCCTCTTGGATCGTTCCTCAGCTCCAGGACCATGGTTCCGGTCAGGATGGTATTTTGTTATCAAAGTACGATATCTCTTCTTGAGCTCTTCCTGTGAAGCTCCCGGAGGCATTCCCAGAACAGAGTAATAATCATGTACACTCATATCCATTCAAAGCCCCTGTTTACTCCTATTACCCATATATAACATATAGGTCCATATATAAGCAATTTCTCAATGGACACCCTCAACAAAAAAGATCTTTTAAATAGCGAGGGTCACTTCGCCATTATCAGAGTGCGAGTAGGGAAAGGTATCCCGATATTTTCTTCCCTGAACCTCTTGTCGATCAGTGTGTTTACCCTGTCGATCACAGTGAACTTCTCACCCGGGTACTTTGTCCACACTATCAGAGCAAAATCGAGACTGAAGTCTGAGTGATTCTCAAATCTTGCATAGGGTGCAGGAGAATCCAGTACGAGGTCTATGCTCTGTGCTATCCCACACAGGACACTTTTTACTTTCTCAACATCAGAACCATACGCAACCCCGATTGGTATTTTCACCATCATCGTTGGCTCAGGGGATGTGTAATTAACTATCCTGCTGTTTGCGATAATACTATTGGGGATCACTATCATGTTATTATACATGTTGATGAGCCTGGTACTCCTGACACCTATATCCTGTACAATGCCTATCTCTCCGCCATCGATCTCTATCCTGTCGCCTATTTTAAAGGGCTGGTCAAAATAAAGAGAAACACCGCCAAACAGCTGGGAAATAGAATCCTGCGCCGCAAAGGCAAGTGCAAGACCCGCCAAGCCGGCTGATGCAAACAGGGGAGTAACGTTCAGATCCCAGATTCCCCTCAATATGGCAAGGAACCCGAAGAATATAATGAGCACATTTACCAGATTCTTGAACAGGGGAAGCAGTTCATCATCCATGGTAGTGTCTGTCCGTTTCACCAGATGGGAAAAGACATATTTGAAAAGTATCTTGTTGATCTGAAGCAGCGCGATAATCCATACAATACCCAAAACCGTGAAAAAGATACCTGA
Source organism: Methanolobus sp. UBA474 (assembly GCA_002501695.1). Lineage (GTDB taxonomy): Archaea > Halobacteriota > Methanosarcinia > Methanosarcinales > Methanosarcinaceae > Methanolobus. The sequence continues at coordinate 8,688 of DANZ01000051.1, forward strand.
GACAAACTCTATTATTGCATTTCCAGGATACACAACTTCTGCCGCAATGAAAAAACCGAATACTATGAAGGTGTAAAAGATCGGCTTTTTGAAGATAGACACAATAAGATCATCACATTCGTGTCGGGTTTTGCGAGTGTAATGAAGTAGCACTTTCTCAAATATAAGGTCAGCTATGAAAGCGAGCACGACAGAAGTAACAATTATGGTTATTGCCACACGTAGGCCCGATCCGAATATACCGGTCTGATAGCCAGTGATCTCACCGATATAGCGGGGGATGGTTTCATTCAGGAACATAAGCCGGAATTTGAGTGCTAAATATATAAACATATTTATTTAAACGTGCAAAAAGATGAAATAACATTTTATGGATACAGCCAGCAATGAGCAAGGAAGAAAAGTCGGCCTCAAGAAGATGGACTGCCCAGGGTATACATGAAACAGACCCGCAAAGGAAAATGCATTACTTCACTCTGGCACTCGAACTTAATCCTTATGAAGCGGTAGCGTTGAACCAGAAGGGAATGCTTCACCACAAAAGAGGAGAATTCGAACAGGCGATCAGATGCTACGACATATTATTGAACACTGCAGGCATGGCAGCAGGGAACGGGGAGGCGGTGAGACCGGATCCTGCGGCCGTGCTGTACAACAAGAGCCTTGCACTGAAGTGCATGGGAAACAACGAGGCTGCCCTTAATTTCATTAAGAAGGGCCTAAGACATGATCCTGAAAGCGAGAAACTGAAAAGGCTGGAAGAGCAGCTGATGCAGATGGAGACAATCGGAAGGACCTCAGCAAAGAGAACACCTGCTGCCTCCGGAAAGACCCCTGTCAATGTCATCTACACTGACTGGCAGCCCCCCGGTGTCATGACCCTTCTGGCTCATGCAATGAAGTGCAGCCCAGGTGATATCAACTATCATAAAGGCTTCGGAGAGGATCTGATAAAAGAGAAGGCAATACAGGACAAGCTGAACCGGCATGTGTACTGCTGTGCAGTGTGCGCACTCCGGAATAAGAACGTTTGCGGGTACACCGGAACAAAAGGAATGGCAGTCTCAGCAACTGCCATTTGCAGGCACTTCAAACCAGATAAAGGTGTTTGAGATAAGTGTCCGATCAGATGATCCCGAGCTCCGTGAGCCTGTTGGGCAGGTAAGTATCGGTCACGAAGTCCAGGCCCTTGCCAGCGAAAGCCTGCTGCTCAGCCTTTTTATTTATATCGAGCTGCAGGTGGATCTGTTCCTTCCAGTAATCGCTCTCGAAGCGGGGATCCGTAAGCTCACTTCTGAGCGCGCCAACATCCTTTTCAGTAAGTTTGTCAGTTGAAAGCTCGTATTCCACAATATCCGACGGCTGGACCCCTACAAAGTGTGCGCCTGGCGTGACCATGTGCTCGGACAGGTGAGCGCTCTTGATAGACCCGTAGGCAACGGACGCAAAGATGCGGTACGACCATGGGTCACCATCAGTGAATACCACAACAGGCAGGTTGAGTTCATCGTTCATGCGTTTGATGATGCGCCTTGTGGACCGGGCAGGCTGGCCTTTGAGATGGACAAGTATAGCGTCGTACTTCTCATCAAAACCGTTCTCAATAAGCCTTGCATACATACCACCGGTCTCGATCGCAATTATGAATTTAGCATCATGTTCCAGGAAATCGATATTTTCCACATTGAAAGGGATCTGGTAGCCGCTTTCCCCAATATCTTCCTGGCAGTGAATGACCCTGTTACCCCGCTTTGTTTCCTCCCTTATGCGTATAGGTCCAAACATGGTAGCGCCATCTTCTTCAGGACGCATGTGGAAGTATTCCCTCTGCAGGCCGGATATGATCTCAAGATCTTCGATGAGCCTGTCACTCTCAGGCTGCTCGCGGAACTTGGCGATGTCCCAGTTCTCAGAGATATAATACAATTCTCTTAATGTGGAGCCGCGGTTCTGCCCCAGGTGGTTCTTTACCAGGAAGTCCACGACATGAGTGGTCTTTAGAAGCTGGAAAGCCCCTTTTACGGTCTTGGCGCTCCTTTCGGTCTCGCGGTCGCCATATATCCATACTTCGCTCTCGTCGCTGTACTCGATGTTCTTTTTCGTACGGGTCGGGAGGTTCACATTTGGGATGATCTCGTCCGTGAACTGGTTGTACAGTTCCTCGGCCAGCCCAAGCAGGCGATTACTGGCTATAGCGTCATGTTCCTTTCTTTGCAAGGATGGTTCCTCGGTCATTCAGTTCACCCCTCTTATGGCCTTGGAGCCCGTCACAAGTTCCTCGTCAAGGCCTTCCACTATCAGTGCAGGCAGCCCCGATCTCTCTTTATCGCTGAGTGTTGCCACGGAGTACATGATGACCTTGGATGCTCCGGGAGAGATGCTCATATCCCATATGTAATCATAATCATTGCCCATTGTTATCACTTTAGGTTGAGGTACCGGACCTTCTATCCGGAAAGGCAGCATGTCATGCACTTTGAAATCATATTTCCTTGCGGAGAAATTCTTCACTTTGATCGCAATATTGACCCCGCCGTTGCCATCGCTTTGCACTACCCTGTGGACAAGCAGGTTACCCATTACCTTTGCAACCACCGGACTTATGTCAGGGATCTCCCTGTCAAGGGTCTGTGCCAGTTTCTGTGCCATCTTCGGAAGGACCTTCGTGATTATTATCTCTTTCTCACGGCGCTTTTTAAGCGTATCCTGCTTATTCAGATACCTGCTGAGCTTTCGTGATACTTCTTTTACCGCAAGTTCGATCTCATCCTTGATCTCCGGTATGTCAGCTATCGCATCCTTTGATTCGGATGTGAAAGGAACGTTTGTAGATGCTACATGGATAAGAATGACGATCGGTCCGCTGGGCAGGCCCCCGCCTGGCTGGTTCAGGCCGTACTGCTTCCATTTAATGGACTCGATCGCATGCGTGGTGACACAGCCGCCCTGCTGGTACAAAAGAGGGACCCTGTTGGCAAAACGCATCATTTCTATGCGATCGTCTTTATGAAGGTCGCCACCGTATGCGATACCTACCTCCACGACAAAAGGATTACCTGAGAATACTGCCGGTGCACGGGTGGTCGTGGCGATAAAATCAACTTTGAACTCTTTCTCAAGCCCTTTGTAAATAAGATCCTCACCTATCGGAGAGAGGCAGTCCGTTGGGGGCGCCATTATCTTCACTTTTGTGAATGCATCAAGCAGCTTCTTTGCCTGGTCACGGTTAAGTTCATGAGGGCCCATATCCGGATCAAGTCCTGCGGCCTTACACATTTCTTCTGCCGTAAGGAGACCTATCTTTGAAAAGGAATAACGCAGGAAAGGAGACAGCTTCTGGCGTTCGGTATAGCGCAGCATCTTCATCAGCGTCCCGAGCTCGATACCATGCGGATGGGGAAGGATTTCTTTTGCAAGCGCAGGCACTTTGTCAGTGGCTCTCTCGAAAACGACCTCATTGCCATCAGGCTCGAAAAGGGTTATCCTTGCATGTGGATTTACAATGGCCGTGGCCTTGAGATATTCATAGATGGACTGGCGCCTGCCCTTTACATAAGCAGCCTCCATTTCCAGTTCGATGCGAGTGCCGTGGGGACGGTCCCATTCCACCACCCTGTCGTGCAGGATCTCAGGCTCGTTGGTACTGGTATTTATCATCAGTTCATAGTAATGTGCAGGTTTATCCGGCCCTATCTTGGAGATGATCTTTGTAGGATGGCCGGACGTGAGCTGTGCATAAAGGACAGATGCAGAAATACCTATACCCTGCTGTCCGCGGCTTTGCTTGAGTGCATGGAACCTTGAGCCATAGAGGAGCTTTGCAAACACTTTGGGGATCTGCTCCTTTACGATACCTGGCCCGTTGTCCTCGACAATGACAACAACATTATCTTTCCCTGAGCGCTCGAGATGGAGCAGGATATCAGGCAGTATATGGGATTCTTCACATGCATCCAGAGAGTTGTCTACCGCCTCCTTTACAGTTGTTATCAGGCTGCGGGGAGCAGAGTCGAAACCAAGTATCTGCCGGTTCTTCTCAAAGAATTCTGCAACGCTGATAGATTTTTGATTCTTCGCGAGTTCTTCTGCAATGGGGGTTGCCATAAAAATGTCTTCCTTTTCAGTTTGGTAGGAACATCAGAGTAATATGATAAATAAATAGCGTAGAAAATATAAATAACAGGCAATGTTTTTAAAATGTGTCAATGCTCAAACATTAAAGGATATAAAGCTCAAATGATCATTTGAGCTCAGCACCAACGATAGTCTGAGTTGCTGTAACATCGTCGGTCTCACGTATCATGTCCACGATGTAGTTCAGGTGGCCAAGGTCCTCCACTTCAATGATGACTACAAAATCATGCTCCCCGAAGACATGGTATATATCCTTTATACCTTCTATCCGGTTAAGTTCGTTATAGGCAATTCGCTCCTTTCCAGGCAGCACATTCACCATCGTTACGCCGATTACCATTTAATCACCACACATGAGTAGATTGCATGATATTTAGCAGTTTTCTTTCCGTCGGAGAATAATATGAACAAGTCTTATTTGGAATAAATGTAAGACAGAATGACAGCATAAGGCTTCTATACCTCTGAACCATGTACTCTGAAACAGAAGTGATAATCATCATTATGATAATGAATACCACTACATATAAATACATACGTCACCATACAAAGAAGTAGATGAGCGGGTTATCTTATTTTTGACAATAACCCCCACTCCCCAACCCGCTCATACTCCACTTTAATTCTGCCTTCTTCCTGATTATCCTGAAAAGTTTTAAAAGGCATTTTGGATCACCCGGAAACAGGTCAGTTATATTGGTGAAAGCTTAGACCATTCTTCTGCATGCTCCATTATTTTAGATACAGAAATTATTCTCCCGGAAATATACACGCATATATCTATATTTAAGTGCACATATTCAAATGAATATTATATTCAATAATTATCATAAACCATACGTTTTAAAATGTATATTGAATTAGCTGAGACCTATGCATACCCAGATATTGACAGGATAAAAAATAAGCGTTAGAAATCAAAAAGCGTCTTCTGCGGCTTCCTTTGAACAGATTTCCTGCTGGAATTGCCTTCGGTGACAGAGGAAGTGTCCTGTGAAGAAGGCTCTGCAACCAGCAAAGAGTCCAGACTTGTCTGATCCTGCCCTTTTCTCACATCTTTTACCTTTTCAGCCGGGGGAGTGAAAAAGGCAGGAGTTGTATCCGTCCCCGAACGAAGTTCCCGTGAACGTTCATAAACATTCTCCAGCCTCTTGGTCAGTTTCTTGTTGCCCGTCAGCTGGACCAGTTCGTCCGGATCAAGGTCAAGGTTTGCAACCACATCAGCTGCATAATCGTCATGTTCCAGCAGGCGTGAATATACAAATGCAAGTTCGCTGCGGGAATAGCGCATGGACTCATGGCTGTGCGCCCCGATCTTGGAGGCAATATTGTCCCTGGTGTTACGGCGTGAACGGATCTGCCCCATCTTCCTCCACAAAGAGGGAGGCTGATATTTTTCAAAGCCGCCCCTTATACGTAATTTTGACACTACGGTACCGCCGGTCATAAGCACGCTTGCATACCTCCACAAACGATAGTTCTGTCTTCTGCGCACCCTGCCAAGGTACCGGTCGGCCCGGGAAAGATATGCATAGGCCTGTATAATATCGGGAGTCAGTTTTTGTTCATCCTTACCTGTATACTGATAAGGAAGGTTTTCGTCGATCCACTGGATCAGATCCTCCGGAGTTTCATCCAGACTGTAGCTGGCCTCCAGGGCAGACTTAACATTCTTACCCTTGAATATTTTTCCGACCACTTTGAAGACAGAATCTTTATTGTCGCGCGGAGAAGTTGAAATATCCTCAAGGTGGATCTCAGTACGACCCATAGCCACAGCCTGCAGGTCGTTGACAGCGCTCCTCATATCCCCGTCAGCGCTCTCGGCGATCTTCTCTAGGACACCGATACCAAAACTGAGCCCTTCAGCCCGGGAGATCTCTTTAAGTGCAGGGATCATAGAACGTGCCTGCAGGGCAGGGAACTTGATCTCAAGGCACAGCGCGCGCAACGAAGAAGAAATGCCGTAGAGGTCGTTGGCTATCAGGATAATGGGCTGGCTGGTGCTCTTTATTACATCGATCATTGCACGTGCACCTCCTCTGTCACTGGTGCCGTGCAGATTGTCAGCCTCATCGAGAATAATGAGCCTCTTTCCGGATACGCCTGTTAGCGTGCGCATCTGAGAAGCTGAACCCGCGATCTTTTCTATCACGCCTGCTGTCCTCTGGTCGCTCGCGTTAAGCTCAATGACCTCCCAGTCATAATCTGCTGCCATGGCATGGGCTGCAGAGGTCTTACCGATACCTGCCTGTCCGTGAAGGATCACAGCCTTCACATCAGGCATACCGTGGACCCAGCTGTCACCCCATTTGCGCAGTTCTTCGATCGATCTCTTATGGCCCACAACATCAGCAAGTGCCCTTGGCCGGTATTTCTCTGCCCATTCCATCCGCACAGTCATAAATGATCATTACCCGATATCCAGAAAAGTAATTAAGGTTTGCACATCTTTGTCTGTTCTGATTGATATCATTAATGGTAGGTTTAGACATGGGACAAAAAAAGACTGAAGACCTGCTGGGGATCATAGAGCAGCGAGCATTAAAGAACAGATCTCGTGTTGCCATAGGCATCAGAGACCCAACCTCAAAGATGTTAAAGAGCGCAAAGGATGCCCACGATACAGGATATGCCCATGTGGTCCTTGTGGGGAACAAGAAAGAGATAGAAGCAATAGGCACAGACCTTGAGGTCATAGACACGAACGAGCCGGAGAAAGTACTGGGAGACCTTTTAAGATCAGGATATGTCGATGCGGCAGTAAGAGGCACTGCAAAAGCCTCCGGAACCCTTGCCCATATTAAGAAGATACTGAACCAGGACAAACTGCATCGTATAGCGCTGCTCAAGACAAGCAGCGGAAAACCGTTCTTTCTGGCGCCTGTCGGGATAGATGAAGGAAATGACCTGGCGGACAAGATAGCCTTTATCCACCTCGGTGTTGAACACATACGCAGGTTTGGCATTGAACCCGCCGTAGGCGTACTTTCCGGAGGCAGAATGGGAGACCTGGGAAGAGACCCGCGTGTTGACCAGACCCTGGCAGAAGGCGACTTCATCGTGAACAGGATAACGGAAGCAGGCATAAATGCAAAACACTATACCATTCTTATTGAAGATGCCATAAAGGAATCGAATTTTATCCTTGCACCGGACGGCATATCAGGGAACCTCATATTCAGGACACTGACATTCCTTGGAGGAGGGGACGGCATGGGAGCGCCAGTACTTATGGATAAGCATGTGTTTGTGGATACTTCCAGAGTAGGAGGGCACTACACAAAAGCTATTATGCTTGCCAGCGCACTCGTGAACAGGAATGAGATGGCCATAAACCAGGATGAAGCACGCGATACCCGCTATGATATCATCAAGAGATGATCTGTGATCCGATCAGTGAGATAGCTACGGTGATAATTATATACCCCATGACACTATTTCTCACTTGATAATCATATTTTACAATGACTTCAGGTTCTGC
>DANZ01000143.1 GCA_002501695.1 Methanolobus sp. UBA474
TCCCTGCAGGACAAAATACTTCTTCAGGAATGCCGGCCTCACATCCTTCATTTCAGCCTCGCTGTAGACGCCCTGCTGGGCCTGCTGGAGACTGGCCTTGTCGATGTCGGTGCCTGTTATCTGTATATTGTATCTCCTGATATTGTCTCCCAGGATATGGTGCAGGAGCATTGCAATAGAGTAGGCCTCTACTCCTATGGAACAGCCGGCACTCCATATTTTTATAGACCTGATATGACTGGCGCCCCTTGACCTGATAACTGCAGGGAGCACTTCTTTCTCTATGATGTCATATACCTCGCTGTTACGGAAGAAATTAGTTACATTGACAGTCAGTGTATCCATGAGGATCGTACGCTCGTCATTACTCTCTTTCAGGAGCTTGACATAGTCCCCGTAGTTCTTCGAGCCTGAAGCTCTCAATCTGACATCTATTCTCCTTTTGAAGTGGGAATTCTTGTAGTACTCACAGTTAAATCCGAGTTTTTCCTTGATCAGACCCTTGAGCACTGCAAGGTCTGCATCTTCTTTTGTCGCATGTCTCTCGGCAGTCTTAAGCATTCTTAACCTCCATGAATTCTATTCTGATAATGTCCCCGTTCTTCAATGGTGTTGTAAAACGGGCTAGTGCGCCGTTTGCAAGGAGCCTGATGCTTTTTCCGACAAGCTCCTCTCTTTTTATATCCATGAATTCAAAAAGGCTGGAAAGGATGGGTCTCTCTCCGGTCCCTTCCGTTATCGTGATATCATCACCATCGAACACCCTTTCTGACAGTTCTGCTTTCCTTCCATTGACAATTATGGAATCTTCATGACCGTTAACCGTCACTTTTTCACCGTTCAGGATCACGCTGATACTTTTCCCGCTTCCGGGCACTTCAACGATATCATTAACAGTCCAGATGGTATCTGTTTCATGTATCTGTATCATGTCCCTATCTTTGAGGGGAGTATTGGAAAGATCAGCGGGGTCGACCATATTCCCGTTCAGCTCGACTGTATATTTTTTCGTGCAGAGGGGTTTTGGCCTCCTATTGACCGTGACATGCATCTTATTCTCAGTATCATTACCTGCCCTGCTATGCAGCAGCTCTTTAAGGGTTGCAGGTCCGATAGTGACCTCTGCCCTGTCAGGCACCATATCTTCAGGTGAGGCTCTCTTCCCGTTCACAAGAATGAGGGTCATTTGCCTGGTTCCCTGGCCGTTGAGGATAATATCTGTAAAAAGTGGCATTTTCATCTTTGAGACGAGCTCTCTGATAGTTATGCTCGCATTACTGCCGTCTGCAGGCGGTTCGAACTCTATTGCGGAACCTTTGTGAACCGGGTCAGCAAGGTTCGCTTTCTTTCCATCCAGCAGGATGCCGGCATGCTTCCCGGAACCGCCTTCGATAGTAATGAACTCGGAGTTGACCTTGAGCGTGAGAGCAAGCCCGGGGCGCGGATAAAGTCTTTTTATGCGTGCGGCTACAAGAGCATCCATCACCGAGAGATCGTTCAGTGCCATTATATGGATGGCTGTACCGTTAACAGTAAGCTCCGTGAACATAATGCCCGTGTTCCGGATAGCTGTCAGGGCTATGCCAAGAGGTGTGATCATATCGGCACCCGTGACCTTGCCGGTGTGGTCTTTGAATTGTTCTATCATCATAGGAAGGCGTGTCCCTATCCGCTGCACAGGCACCCCAAGGTGTACTGCAAGCTGCTTTTTCAGGGTGACTGTCTGTGCCCCTCCTCCGACAAGGACAACTGCACGGGGAGGTTTCCCATTGATCGCAAGTATCTCATCCGCTATGTGCAGGGCGAGCTTGTCCACTTCGCCGCTGATTACAGAGATGATATCTGCAGTTTGCATCCCGGTAACATTGCCAAAAAAATCCTGGATCTCTATCTGCTCGCATGTGGAGAGCTTCTGCTTGATCTCTTCACCCTTTTTGAAATCTACCAGGTAATGGTCGCATATGAAATCAGTGATCTCATCTCCTGCCTCGGCAACCATGCCATAGCCTGTCACAGTTCCTTCATTGGTCACAGCGATATCGGATGTACCTGCCCCGATATCCACAAGTGCCAGGTTCTGCTTGCGCATATCCACAGGGATAGCAACAGTCAGCGCAGCTATGGGTTCCAGAGTGACACTTGCAGCTTCCATGCCGCACCTGGCAAGCACGGCAAACATACTGTTCACAACAGCTTCCGGTAAAAAAGTTGCAAGAACTTCAACTGAGATAGAGCTTCCACTATGTCCCTTGATATTAGAGATCCTCTGCCCGTCAAGTTCGTATCCGATGACCGAATAACCTACACAATTGAACCGCTCAGAGCTGTCTGTTTCAGTACCGGCCCTCGCAACAGCTTCAAATTCGATCTCTGACACGTCCTTTTCAGTTATCTCCCTGTAAGGCAGGTCTATGGACAGTTTTGCTTTAGATGTTCTAAGAGCCCTGCCGGCAACTGCCACGCAGGCCCTTGTAAGCGTGTAACCTGTCTGTTTTTCAAGTTCGGCCTTTACTCTGCCTACGACCTCTGCAACCTTGTCCACATCGTGTATCTGCCCGTCATGCATGCTACGCTCTTCATGCTCGCAGATGCATGCGGCTTTTACCTCCAGGGGCTCTCCTTCCACAATGAGCCCCACAACGGTCCTGGTACCTATGTCCAGGGCAAAGTGGGAATTGCTCATCTCATCCCATCATCTTTTTCATGATGGCTGCCATTATGATGTCGCTTGCCTCAGGTTCGAACAGCATGTTAAATTCGTTCCTCGAGTTAGTGGACGGGATATAGCATTCTCCTTTAACGACTATGAAATCGTCAGCTAACTGGCCGATCTCCTGCTTAATGAATTCCGATACCCCCTCCATATTCACATCCATCTTCGGGTCCCCGATAGCAAGGTTGATCCCGAGGAACTCGTTGACCACGCGCATGTAGGAACTGCAGAGGCGAACTCCCATCTCTCTTAGCTTCCTGGTCTCCGCCTCTTCTATCTTTGTGGTGGTGCCTATCGATTTTTTCAAAAGGAGGTCTGAGAATGAAAGCGCTGAGAACTTTGGTAAAAGGATCAGAGTTCCTCCGGTCACATCTCCCGAGATGTTCAGGTGTATTCCTACAACGCTCTTCTGCTTTCCATTAGAGGCCCGGGAGATTATCTCGTCGAGTGAGAGCATCTCTACGACGGGGATATCTATCTTTACCTCTCTGTTGACCATTTTTGAGAGCGAGGTTGCCAGATGGCCCATTCCTATGTTCCCGGCTTCCTGGAATGCTCCCTTTGCCATTTCGTCCATTTCAGTCATGTTTATACCCTCATCATATCATATCAAAGTTGCAATATCAAGAATTAGCGCAACGCTTCCATCTCCCAGGATGGTGGCACCTGCGAATCCCCTTGTATTCTTTAAAAGTTTATTGTCAAGTGTCTTGATGATCACTTCCTGCTGCCCCAGGAGCTGATCAACTACAAATCCAATACTGTTTCCCATTCGTTCCACAACGACCACTATGAGGTTCTCCTTCTTCTCAGCCTCTCCCGGGCACTGGAGCACATCACACAGCCTTAGCAGCGGCAGCACTTCTCCACGCAGCAGGATAACCTCTTTTCCTTCGATCGTCTTGATGTCCCTTGCCTTTATGCCCACGTCCCTCACCACGTTTGCAAGAGGTATGGCATACGTTTCGCCTGCAATGGTCACCATCAGGGACTGGATGATAGCAACGGTCAGGGGAAGCTGCAGTTTGATAGAGCTTCCACTGCCAGGCACCGAGCTTACCTTAACGGTGCCTCCAAGAGCCTCTATCTTCGTCTTGACAGCATCCATGCCGACTCCCCTGCCGGAAATATCGGTAATTGTCTTTGCACCGCTGAAACCGGCCACAAATATGAGGTTCAATGCGTCCGTGTCAGATAGCTTGTCCGCTTCTTCACGGTTCATGATTCCCTTTTTAACAGCAATGCCTCTCAGATGCACAGGGTCCATGCCTTTCCCGTCATCTTCGACCTCTATTATTACACTGTTTCTCTGCCTTGAAGCTGAAAGGCCAACAAAACCAGCAGCCGGCTTGCCGAGCTTGATACGCTCTTCAACAGTTTCGATCCCGTGATCGACAGCATTGCGCAAAAGATGCACAAGTGGATCACCTATTTCATCAAGGACCGTTCTGTCAAGCTCGATCTCCTTTCCTTCTATAACGAGGTTAACCTGCTTCCCTTCATGTTTCGCAAGATCCCTTATCATCCGGGGGAACCTGCTGAAGACCTGGTCGATTGGCACCATTCTTGATTCCATTACTTCGTTCTGGATCTCGTTCGTCAGGCGGTCCAGATTGGCCAGGGATTCATCAAGGCTCTTGGCATTGAGGTCGGACGCAAGCTGATTCAGCCTTATCTTGTTGATTATCAGCTCACCCACAAGATTCATGAGATTGTCAAGACGCTCAATATTGACCCTTACACTCTGGATACTTTTTACAGATTCGGATCTCTTGACCGCTGAAGCGCACTGCTGACGCTCTTCAACGCTTTCTTTTTCCCGGGTTTCGGATCCATCCGTTTCACAGGTGTAGAGGGGTGAGATATCGACAGCCTTTATCTCCGATATCCTCCGGATCGCTCCTGTAATGCTAGGGTCATCTTCTTTTGTGGCAAGGATGACCGTGAACTCCATGTTGAACTTCTCGTCTTCCAGATCTGCTTCTGAGGGCACGCATCGAATGATCTTTCCCATCTTTGACAGATTTATAAGAACAAGTGTGGAACGTGCTGACTTCAGCACACAGGATGGGTCAAGCACGACCTTTATTTCAACGACCCTGTTGCCATCCTCATGCGCAGTTTCGATACTTTCATTCTCTGTATCCGAGAATCGAATATGCGTTGCTGCTTCAGGGACCGCCCCTGAGGATCCCTCTGTGCCGGCAGGAACCATTTCAGCAAGACCATTTGCTATCGTGCTGATAGTTTCACCTGCGCAAATGGTACCCTCCATGGCCTGTATAAGACTGGCCTGCAGGTGAGATATGTTTACCTCTTTATTGCTGTCCACGCTTTCTACAAGGGCCTCGAGCGTATCAAGGCATTCAAAGAGTATGTCGATAAGGGAGTCGCTAACAGTTACCTGGCATTTGCGGACCATGTCCATCAGGTTTTCCATTTCATGGGTAAGTTCCGCAATGGTGCTGAATCCCATGGTGGCTGACATTCCTTTTAATGTATGTGCAGAGCGGAACATCGTGTTGATATATTCGATCTCCCGGGGGTTCTGTTCAAGCCCGAGCAGCGATTCGTTCAAATGCTGCAGGTGCTCTTCAGATTCTGCTTTGAAGATATCCTTATATTCAGACATATCCACGCTTATTCACGCCCCTTTCAATCTCATTGGTATAATGTAGGGTATCATTTTGATCACCAGGCTATTTTAACATCTGAACTATCTCGCTTGAGATCTTTTCAAGGGTTACGACACTATCTGACAGACCGCGTTGAACGATCACTTTTGGCATACCGTAAACCACACAGGACTTCTCGTCTTCGGCTATCACTTTACCACCTGCTCTCCTGATCTCTTCCGCTCCGTCCGCTCCATCCGCTCCCATCCCGGTGAGAACTACTGCCAGTATGTTCTGTCCGTAGAGAGGGACCAGCGATTTAAAAAGGATGTTTGCGCATGGTCTCACACCCTGTTCACGGGGATTCTGGTTAAGGGCAACAACCTCGGATGTTCTTCCGTTGATGTTCTTCTGTACTATCTCCATGTGGTAGTTGCCGGGAGCAATGTAAACGACACCTGCCTGAAGTACGTCTCCGTTCTTAGCTTCACATACAGTAAGTTGTGACTGCGTGTCCAGCCTTTGTGCAAGAGATGCAGTAAAACCGGCAGGCATGTGCTGCACTATGACGACAGGCACCCTGAGATCGCCCGGCAGTTTGGGAACTACCTGTTCAAGTGCCCGCGGCCCTCCTGTGGATGAGGCTATCGCCAGTATCTTCTGATTGGACAGGAGTTTCTTTCTTGGCTCTTCAACTGGCTTTGCGGTCATATCCGGCTGTTTCTTCACAGCTGTTTCCCGGGAGTGAACGTGTTCTTCCATAAACCCCAGCTTTTTAAGATCCACTTTCGCTGCGATCTTTACCTTTAAGCGAATGTCGTTAGCTATATCCGATATATTCAGACTGATGTTGCCGGAAGGTTTCTGGATAAAGTCAACAGCGCCATATTCAAAAGCATTCAGTGTCTTCTCGGCGGACCTCGGATCGACAGCCGTAAGTATTACTACCGGTGTCGGGCACTCGCTCATGATATATCCGAGCGCATGCAATCCGTCAAGTGTTGGCATCTCGATATCAAGAGTAACTACGTCAGGTCTGAGCTTCTCAACTTTTTCCACCGCGTCGAGACCGTTCCTTGCTGTGCCTATTACTTTTATTTCCCCATCCTCTGAAAGGATGTCAGAGATAACCTTGCGCATCAGCGCCGAGTCATCGACTACAAGGACATTGATCGTCATTTAAATTACTTTTCCGATAACTTCCAGGACCTTTGCGGCATCGAACGGCTTCACAATAAAATCAAGGGCTCCGCTTTTCAGAGCATCAGTAACCACCGACTGCTGTCCGATGGATGAGCACATGACGATCCTTGCTGACGGGTCCATCTGCATTATCTTCTTCAGCGCATCGATACCTTCCATGTTTGGCATAACGATGTCCATGAAGACTAATTCCGGTTTGAACTGAGGGTATTTCTGGACAGCGTCAAGTCCGTCGACGCATTCAGCCACGACCTCATGACCATTCTTTTTCAGAATATCCTTGATGACCATGCGCATAAATGCGGCGTCGTCCACAATCATTATTTTTGCCATATTGTCTGTATCTCCCTTTATAGTAGGTGTGCAAATATTGCACATTTGTAATAGTTATGTGACTTTCATTGTCACGTTAATATATAGACGATTATATAATATATTAATTTATTGATTAAAATTTAATGCAGCACGATTTGCATTATCATCGTTTGATCTAAGAATCAAAGCTATCCTGACCCCGCAAAAATGATCCTATCAGAAAAGTGACTATAATTCGGCTCGAAAGGTCCTTACGGCTAATTTGCAATGGATAAAAGGACCAGCAGCACGACAAACCGCACAAGTATACTTACACCGGTTGAGAAGGTTACGATCCCTATGCCTGTCCGTGCGCCGAATATGGATATGTACCTGGGCAGAAGGGTACGGATACTGAATATAGGGAGCATGAACATACTGCCAAGCATGAGTACGATCATCGCCTGCAGAGGTGATATCCCGTTATTACTTAACATGGGGCCCAGCAGCGATATCCCGAGGATGGGGCTTGCGACAAAACTTGTAAGAGGCACTATGCTTTCAGGCGGGATGCCGAAAATTTCCGCAAGTGGCAGGACGCTGAAAACCTCAAAGGCACCCCTGTCCCGGAGGTAGAACACCAGTGTTGTCATTGCCAGATAGACCACAGATATCTTTATGAACAACTTCTTATTCTTGACCAGTGTCCTTTTGACAGCTTCTTTAAGGCTTATATTTTTGTCAGTGATCGTTTCCTCGAACTTGCAGGGGTTCTTTTTCAGCAGCAGCTTGCTAAGAATAATCACAACGGCCACTTTCACGATAGCTGTCAGTATGAAGACCATTACGTAGAAGCCACCGACAACCGGGCCCAGAGCAGGCAGCACTATCGGTATCTGATAAGTGAATATCTCCCTTACATATGCAGGCGTACTGTTCATCAAAGCGCACAAAGCTGCCTCCCTGTTGTTTATGCATCCGTTATCCCGGAAATTGACCACCATTGTGTTAGCTGCAACAGTGGATCCCATGGACACAACAAACGATGAAGCGCATGTGTCCGGCAGGTTAGTGAATCTGAACAGGGGACTTGCAAAGCGCGATAACTTCTGCATCAGGCCCAGTTCTATAAGGAGGCCGGTCCCGAACAGCCCGATGAATATTACTATCAGGATAGGAATAGCAAAGTCAAGGGCACTGATGAGAACCTCAAACATGGCTTATGGTAGAAGGCAGGAACTAAATTAACCTATCTCTCATAAGTCATGGTCCGGGGGAGACTTTCCGCCATGGATTATTATCGTTGCAAAAACTTATATCATTGTAATATATTGGTAGGTACTGATCGAGATGAAAAAGGACCTTATGGAAATTCTTGCCTGCCCCGTCTGCAAGGGCGACCTTATCCTCAACATTGAAAAGGAGGAAGGGAATGAGGTCATTTCCGGTACTCTTTATTGTCCGAAATGCAAAGAATACTATCCCATTGAAGAGGGCATTCCAAATATGCTTCCTCCTGACCTAAGGGAATAGCCGGCGAGGACACACAATTGCAACAGGTGCACATTAACAGGCTTGGAGTCAACTCTATTGAATTCGATACCACTACGGTTGAGATGCCTTTGTCTCCGGGTGAGGAACGAAGTTTTGAACTGGTGATGATCAATTACGGTGCTCCCACTCATGTGAACCTCACCCTGAGCGATTCCCTGCGTGAGAATATTACCATGCTTGAGGACAACCCTTACGTCCGGCACGAAGAGTACATCCCGATAATAGCCAGGATACCTTATGGCGGGAGGCTCTACACCAGGGGGCAGTTATTCGTTACAGTAGGTTATGGCTCCAAAAAAGCCGGCTTTGATTTCAATGTCGGGCTGCCAGGTCCGGATGATGCCAATTTCACGGTCGATGTGGACAAATCACTATCAACTCCAAACAGGAGTTCTTCCTACGGGCGCAAAGATCGCAGGGACAGCTGGGGCGCCCAGCTTCCTGAGATCTCACTGCAGATGGTAAGCTCTGTCTTTGAGATGGTGTCCTCCAAATCGGTCTACATGGTAGCAGCTTTTGTATTCCTTCTGTCTGTGGTGATCATGGTCATGATATTGCTTTCCGTGGACTTTGAGCCTTTCTTCGGGTTCTATCCGTCGGTCTTGTATTCGATCCTTCTTACTTTCATAATGGCATTATTATTGATCCGACTTCCTATATTCAAATAAAAACAAGGCGATGCATCACATGAAGTATATTATAGTAACCGGCGGAGTAATGAGCGGACTCGGCAAGGGAATAACCACCGCTTCTATCGGGCGCAACCTGAAGAACAAGGGCTATAAGGTAACAGCCATCAAGATAGATCCTTACATCAATATCGATGCAGGTACAATGAGCCCTTTCCAGCATGGAGAGGTCTTCGTAACCGACGATGGGGCGGAGACCGACCTTGATCTCGGTCACTACGAACGGTTCACCGGCACCCGGATGGGCAAGGGGAACAACCTCACGACAGGGCAGGTTTATTTCTCGGTGATCTCCAAGGAGCGGCGGGGCGACTATCTCGGGAAGACCGTCCAGGTGATTCCCCATATCACGGACGAGATCAAGGATTACANNCTTTCCAGCATGGAGAGGTCTTCGTGCTGAAAGATGGCGGTGAGGTTGACCTGGACCTTGGCAACTACGAACGTTTTCTTGATACCGAGCTTACAAGGGAGCACAACCTGACAACAGGAAAGGTTTACCAGGCGGTGATCTTAAAGGAGCGCCGCGGTGAATATCTGGGCAAGACCGTGCAGATAATCCCTCATATAACAAATGAGATAAAGGACCGCATAAGGAAGGTCGCTGCAAAGAGCGGTGCAGATGTATGCCTTATCGAAGTGGGAGGTACTGTCGGTGACATCGAAAGCATGCCTTTCCTGGAGGCAGTCCGGCAGATGCACAGGGAAGAGCCCAAGGGTGACCTGGCATTCGTCCATGTTACACTGGTGCCCCTGGACCCCCAGGGAGACCAGAAGACCAAGCCCACCCAGCATTCGGTAAAGGAACTGAGGGAACTTGGTTTAACTCCCAATGTCATTGTCACGAGATGCAAGGAACCGCTGCTTGACAGCACTATATCGAAGATCGCCCTCTTCTGTGATGTCCCGGAGGAGGCTGTTATAAGCGCCCACGATGCAAAAGACATCTATGAGGTCCCGCTTATGATGGAAAAGGAAGGGCTGACCGATTACCTGATGAAGCTGATGAACCTCCAGTCGGACAGTGTGGATACGTCCTGGGCTGAGATGGTCGACAGGATGCACAATCTCAAGGGCATGGTCAATATAGGCATTGTGGGTAAATACACTCATCTTGAAGATTCCTATCTCAGCATAAGCGCGTCTATCAAGCATGCAGCTATTGAATGCGGGGTTAATTACTGTGCAACCTGGATAAACGCGGAATCCTTCGAAAAGGACCCGTCTTCAGTGGCAACATTGTCAAAGTACGATGGTATACTTGTTCCCGGGGGTTTCGGGGAAAGGGGTGTTGAAGGCAAGATCATGGCTATCAGGTTCGCCCGTGAGAACGACATCCCCTATCTGGGGCTCTGCCTTGGAATGCAGCTTTCGGTTATCGAATTTGCAAGAAGCGTCGCCGGGCTGGAGAATGCGAACAGCACGGAGTTCGATGAGAACACTCCCTATCCGGTAATAGATATACTTCCTGAACAGGAGAACGTGGTTGACATGGGTGCCACAATGAGGCTCGGAAACTATGAGGCGGATCTTAAATCCTGCTCCCTCGCCGAAAAGGTTTATGGCTGTTCGAAAATAATCGAGCGCCACAGGCACAGGTACGAGGTCAATCCTAACTTTGTTGACCGGATAGAGGAAAAGGGCATGGTATTCTCAGGCAAGAACAGGAACCGGATGGAAATAGCAGAGATCCCCGGGAAAAAATTCTTTTTCGGGTCCCAGTTCCACCCCGAGTTCAAATCCAGGCCTGGAAGGCCATCTCCTCCCTTCAAGGCATTTATCGAGGCAATGCTTTCCTGAAAGCAGAGTCACAGCATAACATATAATGATAAGAGGGACTGCTCCCTCAACTCATTTTCATCGGCTCGACCTTCATGTACTCCCTGAGCACAGTAGTTGCGTAGCTTCCTTTCGGGAGCATGAACTCAAGGACAGCCTTTGACCTTCCGGGGTTGAGCTCATCCTCTGCGACCTCGAACGAAGGCTCGCAATGAAGCAGTATTTCCCTGCGCAGCCCGGCAGAAGCCAGCTCCGGCATCCCGGGCACTCTGAAGTTCTCTGCAGGAACGCCTGCATCTTCGAATATATCCCTTTCTATCTTTCCCGGAGCACCGGATGCAAGGGCTGTATTGTAACCTATGAGAGGCGCGGTCACAAAAGCCCTTTTCCTTTTCACAAGGTTATTCATGCCCTCGAGGTTCTCTTCGGTGACCTGCTGGGTTCTTGTCACATCCGGCAGTCCTTCCGTGTTCTTGAAGCACACTATGTCCCCGGGCACGGCAGCATCAAGCGGCAGTCCCTCAGCTATGCGTTTGCATATTATCCGGTTGAACATGTATGACTGGTAGGCGTGCACGAACATCTTGCTGATGTTCTGGGCAAGTACCCGGAAAGAACCGGCATAATCTCCCGGATTCTCTACAAGGTAGTGCATCATCGCCCTTTCATATCTCAGGCGCAGGGGGTATGTCTTCAGTCCTTCTGCAAAGTCCCGGGTCTCCCATACAAGGTCACGCACCTCTCTCACATCGTCAGGCTCATCGGGGAAAGACCTGGCTATGTATGTCAGCGCTGCCTTCTCGAAATCTCCCCGCAGTATTTCCATTCCAACGAGATGCGTCAGCGGCCGGGTGGCTCCAAAGCGCTGTATCCCGAAGAAGTTCGGAACTCCTCCGAAAGATCTTATCTCTGCGGTAATTCCGTCCAGTGTCTGCCTGAGCTTTTCCTGCCCGCATCCTATGTCCCTCACGGTGATCACAAACTCGTTCCCGAAAAGGTCACCAAGCTCAACAGACCTGTTGGACCTGCCGATCACCTTCAGCTCCACGTCCTTGAGGTAGAAGTCCCTGATCTCTTCCTCTTTTGCATCATATATACTGATCTTCTGGATGGTCCTTGCCCTTTTGTCCTTTGTGCCGGCAAAGCCAATGCGTTTCTGGCTGATGCCCAGCTTCCTGGATATGTCCCGCACCACGTGATGCATGTCCCAGTTGCTCTTGGTAAGCTCCAGGATCAGCTGTTTTCCGGAGTCCCCCTCCTCCCTGTTGGTGATCTCCTTTACAATGAAGTCCTCTGTTTCCTGTCTCAGTTCCCCGCCAATCCCGTTCAGGGAAGTGCAGTATAGTTCGATGCCGATCTGTTTTTCCACAGGTGGTATGTTCATGATTCACTCCTGGTCCTTGGGCGCGACGTCTATTATGATGACCTGTGACGTATTCTGGAAGGTCCATCCTCCTTTTACAGGTGCCGTACCCGCGGGAAGCCCTCCCGCATAAACACTTGATGTCGGGTCCAGTATAAGCCATGACCCATATTCGTCTGTCGTATAATACACAGGCATATCGCCGTAATACTGGCGTATTGCCTCAACTGTAAGTGCAGTGTTACTTGCATTCCCTATATATACAGATGCAAAGGCATGGGTGTCAGTGAGATATATCCTGGAAGTGCCTCCTATGGCTTCGACAAGGGAAGCCAGTAGTATGGAATAATCGTCACAATCGCCGGCACCTATTTCCAGTGTATCCCCCGGCGCAGACCACAGATCCCTGCCCCGCGGATCGCTGATATAGTCTATTTTACTCTTCGTATCATCGAAAAGGGAGCAGAGCTGGTAGATATTGTACTGCCCGGGATATTTCTTAGCTGATACTGCCGCCATCTTGCGGACGCCTGTATCGTACGGGTCTATCTTACTGTTCATAAGGCCGAAGATGCTGCCGGGATTTGAAATGTGTTCCGGGTCCTCCATCTGTGGCTCTTGTGCAGCATCAATTACGAATTCATCGAAGTACTGTCTTTCATAGTCATACCACTGGCCGGACTGTGTTCTGACAAGGACCGACAGGCCAAGTTTCAGCTTCATTTCCTGTGCACCTTCGGGCACATATACGGATACATAGCCTAACTTCTTCTCCTCTCCCGGGATGATGGTAGTGCTGCTCTCCTGTCCGTACCAAGTGTCAGTATCCGCATCAAGCAGGCCGAACTCGTAAGCAAAGACCGTACTATCGCCCAGGTTCTCAACAGAGATGCTGACCACCCCTTCGCTGCCTTCATAGAATGCATTGTAGTAATAACTGCTTGCAAGCTGGTACCCCGGCGAGCCTATTGTTCTTTCTGCAAGGGGCCGGCTGTCGTACCTGAAAGGGGGCTGTACCGGCACCACAGGCACGGTCAGTCTTAAAGGGTCTACATCGTATACCTTCTCATTCTGCATGTAGGCAATTGATGAAGGGGCAATATATTCCCCTATTTTCTGCACAGGTTCAGAAACACATTCCAGAGACATGACAGAGCCTGTGATAAGTATAAAGACCATCAATAATGGATACCTTTTTTCAAATGATCTCATTCCATCCCTCGGACGTTGGTTCCCGGGTACAGTATCACAGTAATTTCAGATTGCCCGTGATCTTGTTCAGCTCTTCCTCTTTAGCAGGCCCTATGCCAAGGACCGTGATGGTGCCGGGCTTGATCTCCGTAAGCCCTGCGTCCTGAATAAGGGCGGTAGGTATGTTCTGCCTTCTTGCCAGCTCCTTGAGCTCAAAGAGGCCTTGGGTGTTGGGCACACGCAGAACGACTTTCTTCTGTCCTCCCTCCTTCCATTTTTCAAGTGTGGAACGGTCGGCCCATTCCGCGGATGAGACTGCGGCGTGGGCCACCTGGACCGCAAGCTTCCCGGGGGACAATTTAAGGTCATCCCTCACTATAATGCACTGTTTATATTCAACCATCTCATCTACAACCTTTTTTACAATTTGCTTTTAGAAGGGTATTTGATCCTTATATATCTTAAATTATTCTTTAAAGGCGTTTCAGGACAGCCTCTACTATATGATCAGCCACATTGGTGTTCCATGCCTTATATATGCCTGCTCCTGAGGGCGTGCCATTTATCTCCAGCAGCATGCATCCATTCGGACCTTCGATGATGTCGACACCTGCATATATCGCACCCACGGCCTGAGCCGCCCTTTCACATATCCTTTCCTGCTCGGGTGTAAGCGTGCACTGCTGAGCGCTGCCTCCCTGGCTCAGGTTGTTCAGCCACCAGCCCTGAGCCGCCCTGCGGTAGATCGCACCTATGACCTTTCCGTCAACAACGAATGCCCTTGTATCTTTCCCCGAGCTCTCCACGAACTCCTGGATGTACAGCATGCCCTTCTCCTCAAGCAGGGATGATACCAGTTTCTCGATATCCGTATGGTCTTCTGTGCCGTCAGGCCTGATGACATCTCCATTCCTTATGCGGTATATCCCTATGCCCTTGTATCCGAAAACAGGTTTCAGCACGGCATCATTGAAGGACGCCAGCGCCTCGGTCGCAGAGTCCCTGTCCTGGACAACCTTTGTCCGGGGGGCAGGCAGCCCCGCCTTTGAGAAAAGATAGGAGGAGTGATATTTGTTTGCGGCGTTCTGTATCGCCACAGGAGGATTGGCTATCAGCAGGCCTTCGCTCTCAAGCTGCCTCAGTATGTCAAAACGGAAGGTGACAGCATCATTCTTTCCTGCACCCATGTCGCGTACGATGATCGCATCAAGTCCTGTAAGATCAGTGCCGTTCACCTTATAGTCCAGTCCCGTGCCAATATCGGTCCTTGCATGCCTGAGATCAAATACGAACGGTTCGGTCCCTCTTTTTCTTATGCTGTCCGCCAGGGCTTTTGCAGTCCAGTCATCAGGGTCTGTTATTGCAATTCCTATCTTTTTCATTTTATTCGCATTATCCTTGTGTTATCCTGTCTGTACTGTGGCCCAATGAATAAAGCAATTTCCGGTTGCAAGTATCTTCTTTTATTATGCAGCCCGGGATATCGACGACCGTTCTTACAGCATCTATTATCACTCCGTCGGCGGTTGCCACTATAACACTGCTCCCGGCTCTTTTAAGGTCGTGGTCAGTGCTTGCTGATGTGCGAACGTGCCCCTTGATGCCTGCCTCAGCCATCTTTTGCCTGATCAGAAGTACAAGCTGTCCGCTCATACTCATTTGTTCGTCCAGCAAAACAGTGATCTCTCCGGCTGCATTCCTGCCGGCCACAGACAGCATGAGCCCGACTGATCTGACTGTTGACTCATCATTGACATGGCTCCTGAAGACTCCCCTGTTGTCCCGGATGAAGCCGTCATCTCCTACCCACATTTCCTCGCCCTTCAGGTAGCTCTCAATGGTTATCAGTACATTGTACCCGTCAATGAGTACCTCGCGGTCCCTGATGTCCCTGCACGGAACGCTCTTCATCCGGCGCTCAGATGCTATGTCCGGTGCAAGCACATTGCGTGAAAGTATGAACCTGCGGTCTTTCGCAAGGCCGTAATGATCGCCTACGAATCTGACCGCACTGCCTTTCGGGTATCCTTTATCGAGCAGATACCGGATGTCCCGGGCAGCTATGATAAGCTCTTCTTCAGGATACCTCATTTTTATCATTCCTGAAATGGTTCACTTAAAGTGCCGGGTCATAAGGGGTCTCTGCAAAGATCATCTTCTGTCAACCACTCTTTTCGGACGGCCTTTAATGCGGTAAAACTCAAGCTGTCCCGGTCCCACGTAATTAAAAATAATATTCAGGCTGCCCTGCGTGTAGGCATCTTCAAGTACTTTTTTAAACTTGAAGAACGATCCCAGGAAATTGGATTCGACGACTTCCCTGTTGCAGCTGTCAGCATCTTCACACTCCAGGCTCACTCTCAGGGTTATCTCTCCCTCATCCTCTCCCCCGTAAATGAAAGCTTCATACTCCCCTGTAAGATATTCCATATTCTCTCTCTGGAACACTCCCTTCTCGATGTCGACCCTGTTGAAGGGGGTTTCGAACATCCAGAAGGTTTCCGCCTCTCTTTGCGGGTTCAATACTCTCATATGCGTTCTTCCGCATGCACATTCCCTGCGGTCCAGCACCACGGTGGTGTCCTCGGTGTCATAGTTCAGGAGCACATTGCCGCATCTGGCACCCACCGGCAACAGGGTCGTGAGTACTATCCTGCCGCATTCGCCATCCTCTACAAAGCCTTCCAGGTGGGGATCGTAAACGTCCATATGTACAAGGTCTTCAGGTACATGCAGCCCTTTTACATGGGAGCATTCCCCGCACATGGTGCCTTCGGTACTGCCATAGGTATTGAACACATCACATCCCCACAGCTCAGCAACATAACTGCGGGATTCTTCCGGAAAGCTCTCGCCGCCCACGACCAGCCGCTCAATGCTTGATCCTGTCGGGTCCATTCCCTGTTGCTTCATCATTTTAGCCAGCTTGATGAGCTTGAAAACACTTCCGACTACCGAGGTCGGTTCGTAGGAGCTCATGACCCGCGGCGGGAAATTACATTTCCCTATAGGGATGATCGTCATCCCGATGTTCCTGGCTGCAAGCGTCATGGTATTGGCACCCACGTTCATTCCGTAGGAAGCGCAGACGATCACCCTGTCGCCAGGCCCGAATCCCTGAGAAACAAAGCTCCTTGCGTACTTCTCAGCGTACCGCTCCCAGTCCTCCCATGTAAGGAAGAAGGATTTAGGAGTGCCGCTTGTGCCGCTGGTCTCGTGCACCGTGAAAACATCCCTCCAGTCCACGGCCCTGAAGCCAAAGTCACTGGTATGGGGCGGCTGGTTCTCACGTATGGTCCTGCCTGAGATGATCGGAAGCTCCAGGAGGTCTTCATGCGACCTGATGTCAGAAGGCCGGATATTATGCTCATTGAACCATTTTTTATAGAAGAGCGAGTTCTCAGCTGCATAGCTGACAGTATACTTTATCCTCTCTTCCACCAAGGCATCAAGTTCTCCTCTTTCCATTGTTTCTATCTCAGGATTGTAATACTTAGCTTTCCCGGTCATTTTTAAGTCCGCCTGCAGATGTATATTATGAATATATCCCTTTATGTATTCCAGTTTCAGCCCTTCAGCTGCCTGAGCATCTCTTCCCTGTCATTTGTGGGCAGCCCGCAATTGTAGTTCCGGCAGATATGCACTGTCGTTCTGTTGTCCTTCATGTTCATTTCAGCAACATAATCTGCAATCCTGGCAATTTCCGGCGCCTCTTCACCGGGTTTCAGGATCACTATCTTATTGGGTAAATATTCCCTGTTGATATCTGACAGAATGTCCTGCGTTTCCTTATTTTCAGGATCTCCTGCCACAACGATCTCCATGGAGGGGCCGACTGCAAAATCAAGGGCGCACATAAGCTGGGTGTACCCGAGAGGTATTCCTGACACCTGCCCGGAGAAAAGCTGCAATATTTCGTATGCCTTTTTTTCAAGATCGGTATTCCCGGTGATGCGTCCAAGCTGAAGCAGGTTCAGCGCACATACCGAATTGCCGGAAGGAATAGCTCCGTCGTATATCTCCTTACTGCGAAGGATGAGCTTTTCCGAGTCCTCTGCGGTGTGGAAGAAACCTCCGTGGATGCTGTCCCTGAAGAGTGCCAGGAGCCGGTCATTAAGATACAGTGCGTGCTTAAGGTATTCCACATTGAAGGTAGCCTGATATAGCTCGATAAGCCCCCATATGAAGAATGCATAGTCATCAAGGAATCCCTCAACGGCTACCTCACCATCGCGGAACCTGTGGAATAATCTCCCATCAGGGCCGGTCATCTTTGAGATAATAAAATCTGCAGTGGCAGCTGCCTCCCGGGCGTAGGCCGGTTCACCGAAGGCTCTGGCGGCCTTGCTGAGTGCGACTATCATCAGGCTGTTCCAGTCTGTCATGATCTTATCATCTTTAGCAGGATGTATGCGCTTTTCCCGGTGTTCGAACAGTTTCCTGCGTGAGGTCTCGTAAGAGCGTTTTAGCTGCTCGTGATCTTCTCCCCTGCGGGATGCGATCTCAGCAAGCTTTTCCTCCATGTGCAGGATGTTCCTGCCTGTATGGGTCCTGGTTGCTTCGTCAAGGAAATTCCCCTGGGGAGTTGTATTGAATATTTCCTGCATCAGTCCGGCATCCGTCTGGCCAAGAACATCCTGCAGTTCCTGTTCTGTCCATAGATAGAACCTGCCCTCCTCTCCTTCGCTATCTGCGTCCTCGGCTGAATAGAATCCGCCATCAGGGGCGTGCATATCCCTGAGCACATAACTGAATACCTCCTCCGCGTTCTCCCTGTAGGTGGGATCTTGCGTCGCCTGGTACGTCTCTGCAAGGGCAATTGACATGAGTGCCTGGTCATATAGCATCTTCTCGAAGTGAGGCACCAGCCATCGGGAGTCCGTGGAATAGCGGTGGAAGCCAAAGCCAATATGGTCGTAAATGCCTCCCCTGCGCATTGCCTGAAGTGTCCTCTCTACCATCGCAAGTGCTTCGTTCTCTTTGGACCTCTTCCAGTAACGCAGCAGGAATGTCAGATGATGGGGGGTGGGGAACTTGGGCGCATTGCCAAAACCTGCATTAACAGGATCGAAGTTATTGCGGAGCATCTGGTATGTCCTGTCAAGCGTGCTCCTGTCAAGGCCGGGGCCTCCGATATTCTCATGTACGCCGCTTGATATTGCAGATACTATCTCCTCTGCGTTGGCCAGGAGCTCTTCCCTTTTCAGGGTCCACATATTCTTTACTGCAGGTATGATGTCAAGCATGCCTGCCATTCCATACCTGCTTTCCTTTGGTATGTAGGTCGCTGCCATGAAGGGTTTTTTTTCGGGGGTCATGATTATGGTAAGGGGCCATCCTCCCCGGCCGGTCAGCATCTGGCAGACAGACATATATATGCTGTCGATATCCGGCCTTTCCTCACGGTCAACCTTGACGGGGATGAACGCTTCGTTCATAAGTTCTGCAACCTGCGGGTCTTCAAAGGACTCCTTTTCCATTACATGGCACCAGTGGCATGTAGAGTATCCTATGGAAAGGAATATGGGTTTATCATCCTGTTTTGCTTTATCGAAGGCTTCTTCTCCCCAGGGGTACCAGTCCACCGGATTGTGTGCGTGCTGAAGAAGATATGGGCTTTTCTCTCCTGCCAGACGGTTCACAGTATGTTCTTTGCTATCGGGCGTGCTTCCCTTCAATTGTTCCACCTCCACCACGAGCGTTCAGGATAATCATAAAGCTGCTCTATCAAGCCGGCTTGTCAAAAGGTGCTTCTTTTAGGAATCGATATATCTCACTCATACTAGAGTGTATTTTGTTATTATTTATATCTGCCCGGATATTCTTTTCTTTTTTCATGCCATACATCATCATTATTATAACATTTTATTGTATCATTAAGCTTATATACTTATGAGCATGCATTACAAACTAAGCCCTACAAAAGGGCCCAATAATTGAAAAACGATATGCGGGGTAAAAAATGGATAGGCGTTTAATAATATTACCTATAATTCTCGTGATAGGATCTGTAATCCTACTGAGCGGCATAATGAACAATTCTGATGATAACGTTCCTGATGTAACGGAACAGGATACTGTCGTCACAGAGGAACCTGAAGCGACCTTTCAGTCAGCAGATGTTAATGATTCGGATATGAACGAAACAATTCTGGAAGAGGCACCTTCCAACTCCAATCTCGGCGGAATGGGTGGCGGTGGGATGGGCGGCGGCAGTCTTCCTGCATCCAACCCTGTTACTCCCACACCGGTTGATACTACTCCATCAAATGATACAGATGCCGGCGATGAGGATGAGGAGGATGCTGAAGAACAATCTCCATCCTACACTTTCTACATAAAGGTAGAATAATCTTTTAAAATGTCAGTATGCCGGGTTTCTGGTTAATAGGATACCCGGCTAAATATATAAGTTAATATTTCTCTAAGTCATTATTTTTCAGTTCAGTACATCACTTTTGCGAATCCCAGGGCCTGTTTATTGCAGATGCTGGCATGCTTCTCCTCGTCCCTGATGAGCTTTTGCAGGTCATTAATGAACTCTTTCCTGTCAATTGGATCGGGAAGTAATTCTTCTATGACCGAGGATTCAGTGTTCATCATGTCTTTATAGGCATTCATGGCAAGTATTTCGTATTTCCTGATGCTGATGAACATTTCAGGTGCCGACAATCCCTCAAAGTTGAAGACATGTGTGGGGAGCCCTTTTGGAACAGTCTTCGGGATCTCTATGTTTGCTTTTATCAGCCATTTCTCGACTATCGATCCATGAAGATCTGAGTCATGGGACAATATCTCCAGTGCTTCGAGGTTCTCTTCCATCATTTCAATACGGGCTTCCCATGTGCCCAGTTGTTCCATCTCGGATTCTATCCAGTACATGCGCTGCAGTAAGGAAACAAGGACTTTTTTTTCTTTGATGACCGGCATTTAACACCCTCTTATAATATTATAATTAATTGTATATTAATATCTGCTGGTATTGTCAGCGATATTTTCTTATAGTAAAAATCTATTCTCCTAGTATTACTCCCGGAATACTTTTCCCGGGAAATTACATTTATCTTTGATAACTATGTTCGGTGGGTGTCATCATTAATACTTCAATAGCACTTTTAAGCAGCGGGCTGGATTCGGTAACAGCCGTTTCACTGGCAAGAGTACATACGGAAGTAAAGCTCGCGCTTGTATTCGATTATGGCCAGCGTTCCGCAAAACGCGAGATCGAATGTTCAAAAAAGATATGTGAGTATTTCGACATCGACCTTCAGGTTATCGACCTTGGATGGCTTGCGGGTATCACAAATACATCTCTTGTGAATACAGCTAGCGAAGTCCCTGCAATGTCACTTGAGAAGATATCCCCGGAAGCAGACCCATCCATAACTGCTGAGTCTGCAAAGAGCGTATGGGTGCCTAACCGTAACGGCGTGCTGATAAACATTGCAGCAAGCTTTGCAGAGAGCCTGGGATATGAGCATGTCATTGTGGGCTTTAACAGGGAGGAGGCCGTGACATTTCCTGATAATTCCGGGGAATTCATCAGGGCTATCAACGGATCACTTTCATACTCCACACTGAACGGGGTAAAAGTTCTGGCTCCCTTAATAGGTCTTGATAAAAAGGAGATCGTACTTAAGGCAATGGAAGTCAGGGCTCCGCTGGAGTACAGCTGGAGCTGCTATCAGGGAGGAGAACTTCCCTGCGGTGTATGTGAGAGCTGCGTGAGAAGGAAGCGCGCTTTCGACGAGGCGGGCATTGCAGACCCGCTTTTTGTAAGGCTTGGGGCCATACAGGGATAAATGCAGCAAAAGCGTCTGCGTAAAAAGAATTGCATGACAGGCGATCAAGTGATAATATGGAATGCATAATTATTGATAAGAGGATCGATTATGACGGGAGTCAGATATCCTCCCTGTGGGCATACAACCTGGCAGATGTAAAGGCCGACTCGATCATAGGCTTCAGGGGTGCGTGCGATGTAAAGGCCGAACACATGATCGACCTTGAGGATAAAAAGCAGGGAGACATTATATTTTCCACCGATATGCTCCATTTCATTATAGAGCACTTTGACTCCACTGACCTGAAACTGGTCTATGCAAGGCAGAGACTGTTCACATCTATAGTGCGTGAAGTGCTCTCTTCCAGGTATTCTGATATAATACGTAATGGGGATGACCTTTTCATTCCTGGGAAGAAACTTACTATCTCTATTGCCAGCACCTCGGCGGTATCCCAGAAGATACATTTCGGGATCAATGTTGTTCACGACCATTATGGAAGCCTTGGGGACATAGGCATATACGGGGATGAAGTGGCGTCTGTACTGAAGGAAATAGCAGAAGCCTACGTGCGTGAGTTCGACGATATCGAAAAGGACCTGCGCAAGTCCAGGCCACTGGATGTGATATGATGGCTGCCGGTCAGATGAGCGCCAATGTCAGCGAAGTGTTCTGTTCTGTACAGGGTGAAGGTCCGTATGTCGGTTCAAGGCAGGCGTTCGTACGCTTTACCGGATGCAACCTCAAATGCTCTTATTGTGATACATCCGTGGGGAATTCAAAATCATGCCGGTTCGAGGAACTTCCGGGTTCCGGTGCGTTCAAACAGATGGAAAATCCCCTGTGTGCCGAAGACATTGAAAAGATGGTAGCCTCATACAAAAAGATCCATTCAGTATCACTTACGGGAGGGGAGCCT
Organism: Methanolobus sp. UBA474; assembly: GCA_002501695.1. Taxonomy (GTDB): domain Archaea; phylum Halobacteriota; class Methanosarcinia; order Methanosarcinales; family Methanosarcinaceae; genus Methanolobus. Next base: position 22,105 of record DANZ01000143.1, read on the forward strand.
CTGATGCATGCTGATCTCATTTCCAGGCTTAACATTGCAAGCCCTCTGTATCTGGAATCTAACATGACCCTTCCTCATATGGCTAGAAAGATAAGGGATAAATTATCCTATGTGGCCGGGGATGTGAAATTGCTGCCGCTGTCCTCAGTGGATGATATGGACCAGCATTTTGAGCAGACCATAGAATGTTTCAGGACACTTAAGACGACCAAAGACCGGGATTGCTTCTGCAAGGTGGTCGTGACAAAGGACACTGATTCTGATGATGTAGAAGGGATAATAGGTGCGATAAGCGGCTATATCTCCTGTCTGGTGCTTCAGCCTGTCTCGCAAAAAGAGCTCCTTCCGGACCAGGGTCGCCTGATAGGCCTGCAGGAAAGGCTGCTTGATCATATTGATACGAAAATAATACCACAGACCCACAGAATGTGGGGGTGCCTTTAATGAAGATGAAACTAGGAATAATTGATCATATAGACAGTGCCCACTATCTTCCCGGGCATGGCAAATGCGGAAAAGTGCACGGACATACCTATAAGGTAGAGATCGTCATAGAGGGTGAGAAGAGTGAGAGCGGAATGGTGATGGACTTCTACGATATCAAGAAGACGGTGAAAGAGGTCATGGAGGAATATGACCATGTACTGCTGAACGATATCCTGGAGTATCCAAGTGTGGAGAACCTGTGTGAACACGTGCATGCGCGCCTGTCCGCAAGACTCAGATTCCCCGTAGTGCTTAAAATATGGGAAGGTCAGGGCAAATGGTGTGAAATAGGTCCCTGAATTCATATTTTTTGAAGTGTGCCAAATACAAAACTTTATCAATGGGTTTATACTTAATTTGACCTGAATTTACAGGAGCTGCCAAGGAGCTGTAAATAATGGATAATACAGAATCAGATACATGCGACATACAAGTCTCAAAGGGCGAGGATATGAAGAGGATAATTGCCCAGCATCCCTGCTATTCCAAAGATGCCCAGCATAAGTATGGAAGAATTCACCTTGCAGTAGCTCCCAAATGCAATATCCAGTGCAACTATTGCGACCGTAAGTTCGACTGCGTTAACGAAAGCCGGCCGGGGGTCACCAGTGAGGTTCTCAGTCCGCAGGAAGCCCTTGAAAAGACAAAACAGGTGCTCAAGGAATATCCTTTCATCAAAGTAGTGGGTGTGGCAGGTCCGGGTGACCCGCTGGCAAACGATGAGACATTTGAGACCTTCAGGCTGATCAAGGAGGAGTTCCCGGATGTGACATTGTGTATGAGCACCAACGGGCTAGTGCTTCCGGAGAGACTCCCGGAGATCATAAGGTCAGGCGTTACCACGCTCACAGTGACCCTCAATGCTATCGACCCGGAGATACAGGCAAAGGTCATTGGCCACATTAATTATCATGGTAAGATCTACAGAGGTGTTGAAGCAGCAGAGATCATGGTTAAGAACCAGCTGGAAGGTATCAAGGCAGCAGTGGATGCCGGCCTGGTCGTTAAGATCAACACTGTGCTCATGCCAGGCATCAATGACAAGCATGTCATTGAGATCGCAAAGAAGATGAACGAACTTGGTGTTTTTATCATGAATGTCATGCCGCTTATCTGCCAGGCAAAGTTTGCAGACATGGAGCCACCTTCCCCGGCTTACCGCCAGGAAGTGCAGGACTCATGCGAGCCATATGTTCAGCAGATGAGGCACTGCCGCCAGTGCAGGTCGGACGCTTTCGGACTTATCGGGAAGGATCTTTCCCAGATGAGCGAAGAGCGCAGGAACCTCATAAAGCTGGAGATGCAGAAAAAGGCCGAGGATCCCGGGGAAAAGTAATCTCCGGAAGGTCCGCTTATTTTTAAATAATCCCGTTCGTACCGGTGCAGGTGTTCATTTGGATCTGGAAAAACTCGCGCAGAGCATCAGGGACTTTGAAGGTGTGACCCGTAAAAAACCTATTGCGGACATTGTGCGTGTCTTTGAGACCGTGCGCAGTGAATACGATAATGCAGTTGTGGATTTCGGGGACGATGCAGCTGTCATTGACATCGGTGGCGACGATGTGATCCTGTTCGCTGCCGATGGCATCTGGGGCAAGATAGCAAATAAAAGTCCCTGGTGGGCGGGCTATACTTCCGTTGTGGTCAACGTCAATGATATTTCAGCCATGGGTGGAAGGCCACTTGCGATGGTCAATATCATGTCGTCAAGCGACCGGCAGTCCACGGCTGAGATCATGGAAGGTATCCGGGATGGGATAAAGAAGTTCGGCGTACCCATGGTAGGAGGGCATATGCATCCCGATACTCCATATAACTCACTTGCTGTGGCCATCATTGGCATAGCCAAAAAGGATTGTATAATCCGGAGCGATACAGCAAGGCCCGGCGATGTCATTATTGTGGCTTACGACATGGACGGCAGGGTGGGGCAGAACTCTCCATATAGCTGGGATTCGACCTCCTTTAAGGAATCTGCTATCGTCCGTGAAAGGTTCATGGTGATGCAGGAGCTCGGTGAGAAGAAGCTTCTGACCGCCGGCAAAGATATCAGCAATCCTGGTACTATCGGTACTTTGGGTATGCTCTGCGAGGTCAGCAAGACAGGAGCGTCCGTCGACCTGAGCACTATTCCCTGTCCTGAGAATGTGGATTTTGAGCAGTGGCTGAAGATATATCCGGCAACAGGTTACATTATGACTGCAAGAGAGGAGAATGCTGACGAGTGCATGCGCATATTCGAGAAAGTAGGCATTACGGCTGCAGTGATCGGGAAAATAAATGATACCCGTAAGCTGGAGATCCATGATGGAAGCGCCAGGGCAACAGTTTTTGATTTCCTTAAAGATGATATCACAGGTATCGATACCTGAAGATGCAAGTGTCTTAAAAAGAAGATAAGGCCGGTTCAATCATCACTGACCCATGCCTCAAGTTCGTCGTGCAGGAACTTCTCTGCAGCCTGAACCACTTCAAGGGTCCCGCGCAGCACTATAAGTTCCCTTTCATCACATTCCACTATGCTGACCTTTATCTTCCTCTGTAGCGGTTCAAGCTCGAACTCCTCCACAAGGTCGTAAATAATGTATGAAGGAGTACCGGGAGGTATTATCAGATCATAAAGACCCTCCAATTCCACAGCTTCCTCATTACCTTCAGCTTCGTTTTTTACTCGTTCCAGGTCTGCGATCTGCAATTTCCTTGCCAATATTATCACCTTTAATTGATGGTTGATGGTATGCGGCAGATAAATAATGTTCGCTGTGGTCTTAGGGGATGTCTTTGCCATATGTGTCCTGAGTGCGTGTATGCAAACCACATATGCAGTAATGCAAAGGCAGAAGGTATGGTGGCACGCACCTGAGGATCACCCAGTCGGGAATCTCCGGGTTCGTATCTATATAGATAGTAATTTCTCTTATGTGATTATTGTATTGTAAAGGGATGATATTGATGAGACTGATCGATCTATCTGATGCAATGGGACAGATCCGGATGGAATTTGCGGGCTGCAATATGAAATGTCCTTACTGTGTGCATATACACCAGCCGTTCAAGGAGTGGTCTGTTGAGAATGTAGTCGACTTTGCCAGACGATCGACCACTCTGAATGTCTACCTGGGAGGCGCTGAGCCGACCCTGCAAAAGGAGCTGTTGCCGCTCCTGGAAGCTCTTCACGGTATCGGCAAGAAGGTCATATTGAAATCCAATGGTATGAAACCGGATGTTCTCGAAAGTGCCCTGCCTTTCGTGGAAGGCTTTGTGCTTGAGATAAAGGCGCCTCTGGACGATATAGCAGGCATTGTGGAACTTACCGGCATGTCTGAGGAACGCAGCAGAAAGTATGTTGAATTGCTGCGTAAATCTATAAAGATCGCAGAGAAGAAATGGCTAAGGGTGTGGATAAGGGTCATCCCTGAGTTCATAAATGCTGAGACGATACCGCGCATCCTGCCGGATGTGGAGGGAGCTTCAGAGGTGATGCTCTACCAGTTCCTGAGCAATCCTGAGTTCGACCTGCCTTTTATGGGCCATGAGGGGCCAACTCCTTCCATGAAGGAATTAAGAGAACTTGGGGATATGATGCTTGTCAAAGTACCCCAGGTGCGTATCGTGAGTGAAAAGGGGAAGACTCTGATGAAGCGATGATCTTCCTGCCTCTATACTGTCGATCTGGGGATCTATTGAGTATTACCTTTAGTGTTATTCTCCAGATCCATTTCCACGCTTAAAGAGCATTTTGCTCTGTTTGTCCTCCAGGTAAAGGACAAGCTGTCCGTTTTCAACCGCAGCGGATGTCACTTTGGTCAACGATGCAAGATATTCAGTATCAAGCGATTCCTCGCTGCATGCTATAAGTGTCATCACTCCGGGTTCAATTGTCAGATTGCTTCCTTCTATGATATATTCCCCGCTTCCTGTGTTACAGTCAGCCCTGAAGTAATATATATCATCCTCAACGAAGGCAATGTTATAATTATCCGGATCAGGTACCTGCAGCTGGCTCCCGGCTCCTTCTCCGGCCAGTCCTACCCACTGCCATTCGATATCCATTATATCCGCGATGTTCTCTTCGGATATCTCCACGATATCTGCTTCTGTATCTCCGTTTACCGGTGTCATATTCTCTCCCGAGCCGGTATCGTTATCCGGCCCTTCGGGCGTTCCAGTGCAACCGAGGGTGAACATGGAAATGATCAGTACGGTGCCTACTATAACAAGGTTCCATCTTCCTGCTGTTCTTTTCATCTTGAACGCTCCTAAAGTATCTATCCAGAATGTTCGGTAACAGGACCGCACTCCCGGATCCACGCTACCTGCAATAAAAAGATACAGTTCTTCCCGAATTAATATCTTCCGAAAAGAATAAGCCTCCAGCTGCGTTCCTTATTATAAGGGTGAATTGTCAGGGCGGGCTGCCTGTCCACCGGTACATTTATTCCTTTTAAGCAGGTTATATGATGTTGATATAAATGAAGGAATACAAGTTAAAAAAGGGATTTTCACCCGATATTGACAGGATCGAAGAATGCCTGAAGGAGACTCTCCCTTCCGAGGTCAGGCGTGATGGCAAGAAACTTGTCACTTCATATGGCATAATCACAACCATCACTGTATGGATAGAAGGCAAGAAACTGGCAGTTGACACGGTATCCGATACCTCGATCAAGGATGATAACCTTATCCTGGACTCCAACAAACGTTTCAGGGATTTCCTTTTAAAGGCCACTGGCTACACTGCAAAGGAGCGCCTGAAGCAGGCAAAGAAGGAAGTTACCGAGTAGATCCCATCATTTGATCGATGTCAGGGGACCTTTGAGTATGGAATTCCTGGAAAAACTGAAAAGCTTCGATATTCCCACATGCCTGAGGGTATGCGCCGGTACGGACGGTTCCGTGACATTCCTGCTGGAAATAATGACCAGGCATCCCACGGCCGTTGTGACCGAATACCAGCACATAATCCCTGCCGATGAGCGCATGGCGCAGATCTTTGGTGTGGCCGTGGGCGCGGATATAAACGACCGCATGGTCACTCTCACTTCAGGGGATGTCCCTTACGTGTACGCCCGCTCCCTCTCTCCCCTGGAGAAGATGCCTGAGGGCGTGCGCTGCGACATGATGAAAGCCGACATACCCATAGGCCGGATCCTGCGCGACCACAATATAGAGACCCGCAGGGACTTTGAGAGCATCGACATTATCGGGCACGAGCCACTCTTTGGCGCCAGCACGGTCCTCTCCCGCACCTACCGCATTGTCCACCACAACGGTGTCCTCATGTGGATAAACGAGCGCTTTCCGGTTGACTCCCGCTGGTGCTTATAAACTACCCTCTCTTCCAACCGAAAACTTATTAATCGATTCTGTATATTATGTGCTCGCACCCCCAACACTCATTCGTTCTGCGCCTCGATGGCTTAGGGGTATAGCGCGTCCTTNNCGGGTTCAAATCCCGTTCGAGGCTTTATTTACTATGTTCATAGCCTATACTTTCACCAAGCTTAGCTTCCAAATATAAATGAACAAGTGAAGGTATATGCATGGGATTGTATAACTATAGCAAAAGCATTGCTAATGCCGAGCAACGCATCCGTGATGCAGTTTATTCTCAGAAAAATAAAGACAGCATTTTTTCCTTTATTAATGTGCTGTATGCTGAAGGTCTCTCAGAATCAAGGATCGTCAAGTATCTGGGCCAATTGAATATACTGGCAGAGTGGTTTGAAAAGGATTTCGATGAAGTTACTAAGTCAGACATCTACAGAGTGGTAGCTCTGATTGAGAGATCTGACCGAAAACCATGGACCAAGCAAGCATACAAAGTAACTATCAAGCGTTTCTTCAGGTGGCTGCACAATTCAAATGTCGATCCAGAGATGACCAGCTGGATTAAGACGAATATAAAACAATGTGACCAGATATTACCAGAGGAGCTGCTCACTGAGGACGAGGTAAAAAGAATGATCGATGCATGCGACCATCCTCGCAACAGAGCTATGATTGCGATGTGGTATGATGCAGGCGGAAGAGTTAGTGAGCTGGGCGAACCTAAAATAAGACACTTTGTCCCGGATGAATATGGTGCAGTGCTGATGGTAAAAGGGAAGACCGGGATGCGTAGAGTTCGGCTTGTATTCAGTGGCCCTTATATCTCGAAATGGTTGGATATACACCCAGACAAAGATAATCCAGATGCTCCTCTCTGGGTCAACTATGGAAGATACACAGGAAGAGCGATGAAATACGGCGGCATTCGAATTGTCATAAAAAGAGCTGCAGAAAAGGCTGGAATAAAGAAACGTGTTTACAATCACCTTTTCAGGCATTCAAGGATCACAGAGTATGCCACGTTCATGACACAGGCACAATTGGAAAGCAATATGGGCTGGGTACATGGAACAAAGCAGTCTGGTACATACATCCATCTGGCTGGTACTCAAGTTGATAATACTATTCTGGAACACTACGGTGTGAAGGTTAAAGACGCTGCTCCGTCGCATATGGTGCCTAAGAAGTGCACGCGCTGCAATACGATAAACGGGCCTACAGCAAAATATTGTTTATCCTGCAGAATGACCCTTACGCTAGAAGCTGCTCATGGTATTGAGAATGACGAACAAGCTGTTATTGACCTGCTGAAGATGTACGTCAAGAATCACCCGGATAAGTTTGAGGAACTTTTGTAATATAACAGAGTAGCGCAGCAATCAAAACAAGTTGGTTGGTTGATATGCACTGCTGCGCCACAACTTATCAAAATGTATTAAATTATTTAGTTACATCATAATTAATTTCACTCATAATACTCCTATCAATATGTAACCAGTGAATCTACGTGAGCTACTGTCGTGCAAAGGGAGGCCTTCCAGAAATGGAGGTCCTGGTTTGGCACATCCCCGACGGTCGCGTCCACGACGGCCGGATTCCCGTGCTCGGTCAATGAAAGGTTGACCGGTTTGCCCGGATACTCGATGATCAGGTGTCTGCGGTCGTACTTTGCCTCCTTCACGAATACCTGGTAAAAACCGGTTTCTGCGTTGACGGCTCCCATTGTATCCCGGCCGAACACGTAGGTGCTCTCTAATATTATCTTTTTACCGCCAGTTATGATCTGGTCGTTCTGGTCCCGAAGGTAGCCGCTCATCACGGTGCCTACAGTGCTCTCCGACCATGAGCTGAACAGTGTTATTTGCCGTGCTATCTTTCCAAATATGAGGCCGATTTCCTGCATGTTTGTAATTTGCTCTCCTTCCAGCAGAGCATATACCTTCCCGGGTGCCTGGACACCGGACAACGGCAGAGCGTTATTCTCACTCAATGTGCCCCTTCTGGCCAGCAGGCTGTAGAATGGGTGAAACGCAACAGGAATGCTTATAATGGTAGGTGCTACCTCTGGAAACACCAGCTCTCGGCTTATGTGGTAAACATAAAAGGTGTACTCGAAATGATCGAACTCGGGAGTGTACCTGCCGTCGCTGGAGAAGAGGATCTTGCTCCTCCAGTATGCACCCCGATCTCCTCCGGTGTAGATTGCATTCCCTCCTAACTTGTAATATGCTGAAGAGGACCCTCCGGGCCCTACCCACCCGGTAGTGTCCAGGATGCTGTCCCCTACGTCCATATGGATCTGGATATCCGTTCCTGCTGTGCCCAGGGTGCCGGCTATTCTCAAATATGCCAGCTTCTTGAGATGATTCCGGTACTTGAATCTGGTCTGCTGCAGATACCCGCTGATCTTGAATCGGTCCAGCCTTATGTTGCTTATCTGGGCCCAGTTGCTCCAGGTGCCTCCAGGTGATGTGTAGTTCGCCTTGCAGCGGACCCTGAATGTAAAGGCGCTTGCTGTGAATGTCACGACCTGGTTCGTTCCACTTGCGGTTCCGTTCTTGCTCCACTTCACGACACCTGCATCATCGACGAGCTCCAAGATAAAAGGTGTTGAATCCAGTTTTACGTTGTAATCGAAGGTGATTTTCGTAAATCCGCTTGAATTGTAAATATAGGCCCTGCGCTGGTATTCGGAGCTGACGGCCTGATAAACCGTGCTCGCTATCAGGTCGGCCCTTAATTTCTTGGTTGCCGGGTCGAGGATGGAGGTGCATGCCAGGAAACCGTCGTCGTCCTCGATCTGGGTCTCGTAGTCCGGCTCGATCTGCTCTGTCTGCAGCCTGTATTTTCCGGCCACTACCTCCAGGTTGCTGATTATGCATGTGCTGAATACCGCTGCGTCCTCTGTCTCGTCCTCTATCAATTGGTGAACCTTATGATCCCTTAAATCCAGGACCTGCTGGTTGCTCTGTCGCTCCCCCAGGGCGGCCATGTCAATGGTCTTGCCTATTCCTTCATTCCAGCTCTCCAGCCTGAAGGTGTCGCCGGCTGTGCCTCCGACGACCGTAACAGCTGATATGCTTCTGACCCCGCTATCTCCGTTGTTCAGAACCTGTTGGATGTGGGCACCGGCCACCGTGTGTGCGGATACTGAAGTGCTTACCGTGGTTGTGGCTGAATTGCCGAACTGGTCCACGTATGTTATGGAAACGTCAAGGGCATTGTCTCCTATATTGGCAGCAGGTACTATAAACGCCCTTAATCCTCCGGTAGGTATCGAATCCCCTGCAGTATATCCTGCCCCTACGACATATGTTCCGAAAACCACCGGATCGAAGGCCATTTGCGTTCTTTCCTTTATGCCACGTATTTTATGGCGTAGTTTATCCTGCCGGTGCTGTCCGGTGAGTCCAGGGTCTTGCAGATGTATTTCGTGGTCGCTCCGTCGATGGCGATCACATCCCCGTCCACAAGGCCGGCCTGCTCCGGGAACTGCCAGAAGAGCTCGCTCTGTGCGATGGGTGTGAACCCGTCGGTACTATTGCAATATATGGGTTTTACGAAGTAGACCTTCCCATTGCCTGTGCTCTTGAGGGCATACCTGCTGTTCGTGTCCTCGCGCCAGAACAAAATACCGTAAAGGGCCGAATTCTGGGATCTATATGCGAACGGACGTACCGTGTGGTAGAGCTGGTACCCGGTTGTGCCTCCGGTACCGTACCAGTCGTAGTTGAGCTCGGTAAAACAAAAGAAGTTGGTCATCCCGTCGCTGTACTCCTTTGCAGCAAAGTGTTCTACTACGTGTATAAATGAAGCCTGCCGGTCGTCGGTCGAGTTGGGCTCTGGTTTTGCCATCAATGCGAACCCGGAAGGATCAACCCATAAGAAATACGTCAGTATCTGGGTCGCCAGGTCTGCATTTATTGCACCGTTCCTGCGTAGCTCGTAGGTGACCATGGTGGAGCTGAGCGACAATGCCCCCGAAGGATGGGTGTGATTTACCGCGTCCCATGATGCACAGAAGGTCGTGCGTAGGCCTTTTGCGTAATTCCAGTAGGTACCGTCGTGCCATACCTGATTGCTCGTGTTACAAGCCTCCAACGTCATCCATATATCGTCCGCGTCCCCGGTGTATTTCAAGCACCTTCTAGCGTTGTTCCCTGTCCTGTCCGTGGTGTCCCAGGTGCTGTCCCCTTCTACCCAGTTTGCGGAGCTCGCGATCAATGCGTCCGCTATCTCGTCTATTATGTCCGCTAGTACTTTTCCGCCGCTTGTAAATCCCATTTTTATCTCTCCTTATATCGTTTCTACATACCAGGACCCTGTCAATATCCGGCCCCCGTTATTCAATTCATCCATTTCTCTCGCTACGTTCTTTTCCACTGTCCCGACCTGAACCGCCATGAGATCGCTTCCAGTCTTGACCTCAGTTGTCCCGTTATCTATCGAATCCCCTATGACGGCCACAGCCCTCTCCTGCAGCTCGTCGGTGCAGTACATTATCTTGCTCTTAAAATCAAATTGTGAATAGATCGAACCGTTCTCAATTGCTCCAAAGAATGACGAGCCCTGGTGGATGTACGGTCGGGCTGAATCTACTCCGGTGTCTATCTCCCAGAAATACCGGCCGGGTGGTAGAGGTTCAAATATCAAATGCAGGGCCCGGTCCTGGCCCACTTCCTTGAATACGGTTTCGTGATGCAGGACCTCCTTGGCCGGGCCGTTGTATAATCTCATCATCATGTCCCGGTCTCCTCCGGAGGCCATGGCCAGTATTATACGGTCGAACCAGTGAACTGCCTGAAAATCCTCACCAAATGTGCCTGTTACGTTTCGGGTCCCCGGGGTACCGCCTATGACCGTTTCCAGGTACTCTCCTGTTTCCGGTCTGACCAGGACGTATAATATATCCTGGCTGCTGCCTGTTATCTTTCCTAGTGTCATGGTGATAGCTCCGATGATCTTGAGAATATGATCTTATTATCGCCATAAACCTCAAAGTGCAGGGCTCCAGTGGTGCTCTTGACCTTGAAATCCTGCATGTCAAGGTCAGATTCAGCTGGGCTGGTCCAACCCCCTCTGCCTCCGGAAACTATCACCCTGTCATTATCAACAGGCAGAACGATGCTTTCACCCTGACCAAGGATCCTTGCGGTGACCGTCCCTCCCCTGTTAAGCTCTACAGTGGTTGTTGAGGAACCCGCAATCGGGACTGCTGCAATACCTATCTCCGAGCCTGGCATCGATGTGAGCATATCGAACACAACTGCTTCAGTATCATCGACTACGTTTGGAGCGACTGAGTAAGATCTAAGTCTGCTCTGGCTCAGGTCCCTGTCAGGAACACATACGATGTTCACACTCGAACCATACTCGTTCTTGGTGTGGGTGATCTCGACTATGCGAACCCAGTTCTCTCCGGCCATTCCGACGGTGTAAAGGGCATTTTCATATTCTGTCCAGCCCTCGAACTTGACCAACTGGTAGAGCTGCAGGTCGTGTCTCTGAGTGAGGTTCGCTGTAATCCTTTTAATCGGGAAATTGAACAAAGAATATAGCTCTTGAGCACGAATAGTAGCAGATTCCTGACTGCTTACATAGGGAGAAGGATATTCCATGTACTCACGGGCCTTAGCGGTCCCATCGGTAACGTTGGGACTTTCCTCCACGCCTTTGAACCACTGGCCAGCAGTGTTGCAACCGATGGTATAGATACGATTGTACTTGTCCTCTGACGAGTTTACAACGCTTATATCAATGGTATCATTGTCTGTTCGCTCGAGAATAACAGGAGTTGGAAGGTCCAGACCATCAGTTACACTATCGATCAGGTTCGACCTGACGAAATACGCTCTGGATACCCAGACCGGAGATAGGGATGTTCCTGCATTGTGCCATTTGATCTCAAAAATGCAATTGTAGTAATCTGCGATATCGTTGATCGCATCCAGCTTTGTCTTGTCTGGTCTGAAGACGAACTCTTTTTTTGATATCGCGGGTGGTGGGGTATTGATCTTGTAAGGCTCGATCCCGGTGACTGTCTGCCAGTCAACTCCGCCCAGTATCTCTTCGATATACCAGTTCACGCTTTCAGCTGCAGGCAATACCAGCATATCCTCAGGAACGAATTGTCTTGACAGGAACCAGCCATAGTCATAAGCGAATATCCTGACCATGGACTCCACGTTCTTTAGCGTGTAAGCTTCATCGGGAGCAGTAATGCCATAAAATGCAGTTCTGTCAATACCGTCATTATCTTTCAGCTGCACAGCTACATCAGTATAGTAAGCAGGGATATCCACATCCGGCATGCTTGCTTCCAGCTGCCAGAAAGCGTCACTGATTGACTTGGATACCCTGATAGAACTAAGAGGATAATTGTCCAGGCCTGTCATGCAGTATGCCTCACAAAATTGATATCATAAGTGTACTTCCCACTGCCCTTGATGAGCTCCTTATATCGGATCGGTGGAGCGATGTAGCAGTTGGTGAGTGACTGTGAATCGATAACAAGGGTCCCCGATGAACCCAGCTTTCCGAGCAGGTTGGAGATCTCTGTGAAATCCTCGGTGTAGCACTCAAATGCCCTGGAAAACTTTTGCTCAGGTGATGCCTGGATATACACTTTGCCTGAAAGCAACGTAGTTTGCTTGAACGGTGCATCAACTGCTATCTCGCCCTCCTTAATGACTGATAAAGTTACACCATCGAACGATGCTGCCACTTTCAATACCCCCTGCGAACGTGCTTTTGTCGGTTGTACTGCTCCAGGTCCCGGACGAATCTCTCAAAGGGATAATCCGAGGACAGGTTCACGTTTTGAATGAAAAATTCGTCACCAGCGTAGGTGTTGACAGTGGAACTGGTCGTGTTGGTACTGGTCACATTATGTATGGCACCAGCTACACTTTGCAGGCCTTCTGGAACAATCGAACTCATTCTGCCTACTGAACGCTGTAAGGGGTCTAAGAAATATGCATCCCAGTTTGGAAGCTCACTAAGCGGCCCGATCTTTGCGGGGGAGTGAGGCAGATAGTTGTCAATACCACCCAAAACGTGGCTTACAGCATTCTTTAGCGATTCGGCCTGAGATCTGATACCATCGATGAAGCTCTGTATCAGTGCCTTCCCAGAATCATATAGGTCTGAACCTATGGATGAGAAGATACCTGATATCGAATCCAGTACCGTAGAAATTATATTCCTCGTAAGGTCCATCTGAGTTTGTACGATGGTCTTGAGAGTGTCCCATGCTCCTTCCCAGTCACCTGTGAGGGCCTGAGAGAACAGCAGGATGAGATTCAATATCTGCTCAAGAATGTACTTAGCTAAAACCAGAATTGGCGGCAATACTGTTTTTACAGTGCCTGCCACTACATCCGCAATGAAGCTCACCAACTTCCCGAGGATGGATATCAGAACTATCACTCCCTCAGACACTGTCTCACCGTTAGCATTCCACCAGTCGCTGATCATAGCAAGTGAGTCCGAAACGAACTGCTTGATCATACTTACCACGGGCTCCACGTCAGTCTTGATGTTGTTGAATGTTTCCTTGAGAATGGGTGCAATCTTATCCCAATTCTTGTATACCACATACCCCACTGCAGCCAATGCGGCCAGTACAATGCCCATTGGTCCGACCACGCTTAACAAGGTGGTTCCAAGGCCCCCTATTATGGCAGACAGGCCACCAGCTCCACCTATTATAGTCACAAGAGATTCAATACCCGAGATTATCGGACCTGCTACCAAGAGTATGGGTCCAAGTGCAGCAAGCAGGCCAGTGATTCCGACAACAGCCAATTGTAAAGGCGCCGGCATATCAGTGAATAGTTTGACCAAGGATCTCAGTGTTGGAGCAACTGTGCCGGTCAGGAAAGGCACCAGTGTATCCTTTACAATAGGCAGGATATCGTCTTTGAGAATCGGAAGGAACTCATTCCCCAGTTCGATCATCAGGGCATTGAGCTCAGCTTTGATCTTTTCCATGCTTCTGGCGACAGTATCATCCATTGTTTTATATGCTGCCTGGGTAGATCCTGTCGCAGCTGCCATGGCCTCAAGGTCTTTTGTGAATACATCAGTTCCTTTCCCGGTCAATGCAAGAGCAGCGTTACCTGCTTCCACAGAACTGAACAGGTCATTGATTCCCACACCTGACTTTTTAGCATACTGCTCAAGCAATTGCAGTGCTTCCTGGGTATTGCCTCCCTGGGCAATGAACTCGCGGAATGATATCCCTGCGATCTCTTTGAACACATCCGATGTTGCCGATCCCTCTTTTGAAAGCTCCACGAACAGCTGACGCATTTGGGTCGTCGCTACGGATGTAGGAGTTCCCTGCGCAGTCATTGCTGCTATTGCTGCAGTGACATCACCGAACTCTACTCCCAGAGCAGATGCTGTAGGGATCACATTGTAGAGGGACTTGGATAGTTCTTCGAAGGTGGTCTTACCAAGCTTTACAGCAGTGAACATCAGGTCTGATGCTTCTCCTGCAGAGAGAACATCCGTGCCATATGCATTGATAACCGAGGAGATACCGTCAACGGCTGTCTCCAGTTCAGTAACTCCTCCAACAGCTGCTTTTTGCGCTACAGTGAGAAAATCGAATACATTATCTTTTGGCACACCTGCAGAAATCGCCTGATATAGCGCTGGTACAGCCTGGTTAGTGGTGACACCCAGTTCTTTGGAGAACTCAAGTGTATCCGCAGTCAACTGCCCCATGCCTTCCTGGGAAAGATCAGGAAGAAGCGTGAAAACCTCAGCCATCTGTTTTTCAAAACCGACTGCAGAATTTGTAACAACAGCAATTCCCGCTCCAGCAGCAAGAATAGGAGCTGTGATGCCTTTAGTTAGCGATGAGCCCATGCTGGATACAGATGCTCCGACACTCTGCAGTTTCTGGCCCATCTGGCCAACCTGTGCACCTACCTCTGCAAATGACTTCTTGAGCTGACTGATATCACCAATAATCGATACTACAAGTTCACCGACTGACGACATTACTGCCCTCGCTTTATTGCTGTCCCGTATATCTCCCTGAATTTCTGCAGGTCGGGTCTGTCACCCACCTCAACAGGCATCTCTTCCTTTCCCTCTGAACTCATTGCATGTCCCAATATGCTCCAGAACACCTTGGCCTGCAGTTCTATTGCTTTGACACCTTTCTCATAGTACATCATCGCCTGTTCCAGCGACATGCTATCCAAGATGTAAGCTGGGGATGCCCAAGAGTACATCATTCCGAGATGGGCGAAGATGTCTCCGATGGTGACTGCAGGGAGTTTTTTTCTGTGCCTTCCTTTGCCTCCATGGCCTTGAGCCTGGCAGTTACCGGCTCCATGACAAACTGTGCAAATTCGACAAGAGTGAACATGTCCACGTTGTCAATGAGCCAGTCTTTTGTCACTCTGAGATTGGACCTCTGGCAGGCGATGGCCACCACTTCGAGGAGGTCTTCAATTCCCTGGCCAGATTCGAGGGCTGCCTGCTTCTCCGGAGATAATGTGAGCTCAATGAGCTTGAGGGTCGCACGAGTAGAGAATACCGAAACGTCAACCTCTTCCCCTGCTATCCTGGCAATCCTCTTCTGTGGAACAACAGTGCCAAAGTCTTTCAGGATATCAGATGACAAGGTTATACCCCCTGCTCGTCGTAGATTTCGAAGAGCTGGTCACCAGCTGTACGTGTAATGTCCAGGACGCCTTTCATCTTTAGGTGTGGCATTGCTGGATCGTCGCCATCGTCTGCGGGAAACTCGATGCTTTGTCCCTCGTTTACTGTGGCCTTGTAGAGAGTGATCCTGAATATGTCTCCATTCTCATCGGTGTTCGTGATCCTTACAACCCTGTCAGAGATCGAGGCCTTCCCACCGCTTTTGAGGGTCACTGCCGAGTTTGGAGTGTAAGAGTAGTCCACTAGCACACTTTCGCCATCAGTGATAACAGAGGACCCAGCTACTCTGGCAATACAGGTGTATCCTGCAGAATCCACTGCAATCACGTAGTCAGTGTTTCTCACTGCTGTGTTGCCACTGGCATCAGTCACGACTATTGTACTGACCTCAGTTCCGTTTCCGTTCTTGTTATCAAGTCTCATGAAGTCCGTATCATCAAGGGTATGAGCTTCATCTGTGACAGATACCGGTGTCCCGGCAACTGTGGCATAGGTGTCCAGGCCTCCTCTGATAGTGTTGAGATTCTCCAGGTCCACCTCCATCATATCGCACTCGATGTAAGCCACATGCTCCTTGATACCTACTTTTACTATGCCAGCATTGTCTGATTTGACCTCTACGTCTTCCCACTCTTCCTTGAAGACGGCATTACGGACTGCACCGATGTTGATGAGCGTTGCAATTGAGGTTCCCACCTCAAGTTTTCCGGACCCAAAACGTATGGCTCCGGAGTTCTGTACTGCAGTTTGTGCCATTTTTAATCACCATGTGTATGTATGATCTTGAAATCGAGAGGTACATGGAAGAGCCCAGTCTCGTCCTCTATTGCATCGAGTGAGTTCTCGTATACTATCTGCTTGATGTGGTTCCCGGATGCTACGCCTTTGTATCTCACAAGACAGTCTATCACTGCCTCGGACAATGTTTGCACCAGTGCGAACGACTCGGCCCAGCATGAGACCTGATATCTTGGTGTGCCATGACCGGTAGTGTGGTCCCTGGGGCCGCTGATCTTATGGATCGTGAGTGCCGGCAATGTGGCTTCATATGGCATCTTCAGCGGGTAAATCCGACTGTCCACGATTGACCGGACCGATGTATCATCATACAACAGGGACCGTATGGCGCCATGCAGAGAGGTCATGAGTACCTCCCGAGGACTTCCTGGAGCTTCTTTCGTATGGCCAGCTCTATCTCTTCTGTATTCTCATCGAGAGCTGGTCTGAGGAAAGGTCGGGGTTGCTGATCGTAAATCCTGCCAAGCTTATCAGTGCCCATGAAACCATACTCAAGTCTGCGGGCATATTCCATGGTGGACCCCACTGCGATCTCACACCTTTCTGGTGTTCTCTTGGTGCTGACAGGGCTCGCTTCAGCTATGTTACGGAACAGGTTACCTGTAATCCTGTGAGGGAATTCTCCGCCTTTGCGTGAGTTCTCCTGCGCAGCACTCACAACAACCATGGAACCGGCAACCGTAGCCTCCTCAAGGATATCTGAGATATCCTTGCCAAGGGCTCCCAGCTTCTTCTGAAGCTCATCAATTCCACGAATCTCTATTCTGAGCATGGTCACGTCCCAGTGAATGAAATTACGAACCCTGTCAGCTGCATGATCACGAGTATTGCGAATCCGATGGCTGCATTCCTGCCAAGCCACCTGTTCTGCTGCTCTTCGAGTACCCTGATCCTGTCCTCGTGGTCCTCTATGGAGCATTTCTCAAGTACACGGATCCTCTTCTCGTGATCGTCCAACTGGCAGCTCATCTTGTCAACGCCAGCACGGATATGCTTGACATCGTTTCTGGTTTCGATGATCTTGTCGTAAGTATCATTGTCAATTTCCACTACTCCACCGCCTTGAGATCGCACTCATAGTGGTGTACAGTGTTCGAAAACATCCAGAAGATCGTTTTGACGGAGGTGATCTCATATGGCTTGGAGAACCCGGGAACCGTGCTTGTGATGGTCTGCCCCTCTGCAACTGTCACCGTTGCCGGCAAAATGACAGCAGGAGATGATACGCTATGTTTCCCACTGTCAGGAGTGATTATCCCATCGCCTTTGCCAGTGCCGTTGTAAAAGAAACGGCAAGCAGATGATGTTAATGATCCTGTATATACAGGTGTGCCATAATCATCCTGGGAGGTCTGTATCCTGCTGATGATACTGCAGGTGTGGATCATTCCGATATCGCCTATCATAGACCCTCACTGTTCACTGTCCTGATGCCTGCTCTGCCGTATAGTACCGAATAGCCTGAAGTAGCGTACCTATACTGCTTCATGTATCTCTCTGCCTTATGCTCGTGCTTCTCGATATCAGCATCTACATTGTTGGACTGGGATTCGTTCCCTATCTTGATTTGAGCGGCCAGTTCTCCGGTGTGTTTCATCTTCTGCAGGGTCATGGCTGCTGAAAGATGGGTGCATGCCAGGACCAGTCGAGTGTCAGTAGAATCAGTACCGCCTCCTGTAGTGAGTGTGACAATATCACCAGCATGGGAGATCATGCCAGTGATATCGACGTCTGTGAGGGTTTTGGGGTCCACTATGGACCTGACGTCAGCTACTGTACACAGTGCCATTGATCATCTCTCCTGAATGTCCATCTTCATCCAGCAGACCTCCACACCTGATTCATCATATCCGCGCATCATGAGAGTATCGTTGGCAGGGTCCACTGAGATAGTGATAGAATCAGTCCCGTTGATGCCGGTTATTGTCTGGCTCGATTCCGATCCATCTGTCTCAGATACAAGTACAGATGCACCACAGATAGCGGAGATCACCAAGACCACGGCTACCGAAACAGCGCGCTTGTCCATGATTTACACCGCTGTTTTCCTTTTGTATTTCCTCGGCTCATCCGGGGACGTTGGTTCCTGGTTGGGTACAGCAGGCAGGACATCTTTCAGGGTCTCGACCGAGTTTCCAAGTTTCTTCGCTCTATCTGATGCGCACTCGAACACATCACCTTTCCTGAACCTCATTGCCTTGCCATCGAGGTCGATCGCCAGATGGCTGACTTTGACTTGTACTTGAACCAGCATATCACCTCAGATGCTGCTCAGTTTACAGATCGCCACATTCTGCTTGATCCTCAGGATGCCTGCGGAGTAGACACGGCCGTTAAGGTCTCCGGTGTCCGGGTGCTTGGAGTCTACACCATGCTCTGTCTTGAAGTCAGAGGTCAGGTAGAAATCGACATATGGTTCTCCAACTGCCTCGGTAGGTGCTATGAATCCCGTTCCTGTGGTAAGAACATTGCTGGAAAATATCTTCCCACCGTTTAGCATCTCGATTATGTCGGACAGCTCTCTTACACCGTTAGCGCTACGGCTTGCAATAAGCTGCTGGTACTGAGCACTTGCCAGACACATATTGAACGGCAGACTGTCCACAGGCATTCCGTCATCATCCATGAGCTCGTATGTCCCAGACAGTGCAGCAGTTGCATTGCCGAAGGTGCCGAAATCCTTGGAGGTCGAGTAATCGTTCCCTGCACCCTGGTAAAGACCATTGATATCATAGTTTGTGCCGTCATTGGCCACTCCCATGATGATAGCAGTGTCCTCGGCCTTTGCTGCCTTGTATGCTGCCGAGAGTGCTGATGCTGCATCGACATCCATGTTCCTTGTCATCCAGCTCTCATAGATGCGCCTGTCAACGATGTAATCCTTCCAGTACACCGGCACCTTGGAGTTTTCGAGCTTTACGTCTATCTTGTCTGCATTTCCGTCACGGAAACCATAAGATACGAGACCGTCACTGACGTCGGTGATCTTACCCCAGTCAACCGAGGTGATACCAAATCCCTTGGCAGGAGTGACGTATACGAGCTTTCTTCCTTTGAGGACATTCCTCAGCGGGTCGACCAGCTTGGAGTCCATATCTTTTGAGAATGTTGCTAGTGCATTTACCATGTATGATCACCTCAGATGAGACTCCTTACAACAATGTCCGCTGCAGCACCGGATGCATCCACTGACTGCTCTGCGATCGCTACAACAATGCCTTGGGTACCGAGCGTACCTGCGAGGATCGCACCGTTCGCGGCACTTGATGTCACCTGTGTCGCACCTGATGCAACGGTGAGGCCGGATGCAGCTGTCAGTTCTCCGTTTGCGGCAGCTACAAGCGGTGTTCCCTTGGTAACATTCTGACCAGATGCCAGCCTGCCGACTATGTAGAAATGGCCTCCGTTGAGGATAGGGGCCATATCATTGGCTGCATAGGCAGTGTCGACATCAGTGGGCATGAATGCCGGATCTGCCTGTTCGTATCCGAGCCAGCCAAGTGCATTGCCTGCAGCTGTGTTGACAACAATATCATCATCGTTGGTCCCTTTCTTGACAAGCCTACCTGGATACATATTGGTCGCAGTCTCGATCATCAGCTCCTGGACAAGAGGAGTTCCCCCGGCTACGATCTTATTTGTCGGTTTCACGACGCCTGTGTATGCCATTGCTTACACCCCCCATTCTTTCTTGGTGCTGTCCCATCTTCCGACCGTTGCGGAAGCTGAGGTGCTTGGGTACTTCACCGGAGCTGCAGCTGAGAGCTTGATCTTGCCGAACTCATCGGCCATCTTCTCGATGTCAGCGGCAGTCAGATTACTGTAGTCCTCGGATTTGGTCTCGAGATAGAGATCTTTTCTGGCAGCTGTGAGCTTTTCAATGGCTGCTTCTTTGTCCCTTGTCTCCTTGTCGGCAGCAATGGCGGCAGCAATTAGTTTCTGAGCCTCTTCCATTGTAATGCGCTTGGAGAGCTCAGCATCCTTGGAGGCCGCGACGGTCTTGAGCCCTTCAATCTCTTTGCTAAGAGATGTGACCTGCTCAGTCAGATCCTTATTATTTGTCTGCAGTTCATCTATCTTTTTCTGCTTTTTAGCAATATGCGTTTCAAGCTCGGTAGGTGTAACCCCACCGGTCGGAGGTGTTTGTGTTTCAGTCATGGTATCATCCACCGATGCGATCAAAGTAAAAGTGTTCAGGGTGCGTATTCCTAAACATTCCCCATCTGCAGCCACCACTTCCCAGCTAGCATTTTCCCACGCAGGGTTTGTTACCAGGGTAAGAGAACGAGTATCGATGCCACTGGCCCAGCCATTTTTCAGGGCGGCTGCCTTGGTGTATACACTCCATGTCTTGGGCCAGGTGCCTTCCTGGATCTTCTGGGATGCTATAGAATCAGTTATATCAGCACGGGCTTTGACCTCCTGACCTTCCTTCCAGGCATCAAGTACCTTGCCGATCTCAGCGTTGGGATCCTCAGAATAGTCGCACCCGTGAGGGGAATCACGCGGACATACGCGTATTACCGCGTTTTTGAGAGAAGAGATTGCGCTGTCTGCTTCTGAGGCAGATACGCCCCAACCGTTTTTGTTCAAAGTGTCTAATGGGAATGCAACGCCTTCAATTATTACCATTAGCAACGAAGGATAAATGCACCTTGTATATATATTTTATACACAGTTACTGCAGAAATAAGATGTAATTTTAATTGATTCATGATTATGGAAATTGTTCTGAAAAGAGTAATAATCTATACATTATTACATGATTAATAAATATCTTTATCTAGCAAGACATATGACATTTTATATAGATGCTAGTACTTTATGGAAGTATAGTACACGATTAGAGTATACAGGAAGGAAGAATGACATTCTTTAATTTATTTAGTGGGCTTCCCACAGTATTGGTGGCAATAGGTATAACATTACCGAACTTGATGACAGTAACTGACACTATGATTCAAGTAAGCTCGGATATGATGACTGGGTTATCTATATTCTTAGTTTGCCTAGGAATGTTCGGTTTTCTGCATAATATCATAAGTGATTGATATTAGCCATCCATGACTCCCCTGTACTACTTTGTAGCTTTGTTTCTATTTATGGTCGTAATTTACGAAATGTTTTCTCATGTGTCTTTATATAAGTATTATGAGAAGACTATAAATCATTACAAAAAATGTCCTGTTTTTGCTCAGCCACCAAAATTTGTGTCTAAGTGTGGGAGAAACGAAATCCCATTTATGAAAGGGAGAATGAATGCGTTACTTATTCAATATATTGTCTTTTTACTTGCTATTGGATTTATATTTTTGTCGGCAATTTGGTATCTTTCTTATAAATTAAATATCCCTAGCATCGCGGGTATTTCAATAAATTCGGTATCTGGACATGAGATGTCGTTTTTAGTTATTTCTACCCCTTTCCCAGATACTTTAATTTTGCTCATAGTACCAATCATTGCAATAAATCCTTATACAGACTATTTATTAGGCAACCTCTTACAATTACACAAAAGGGCAACTTACGATTATGTTCTTACGACTGATAATTCTTCATATGCTAGTGTTGTACTAAAATTGCTTCAATACACTGAATGGAAAGAATTTAGTAAGCGACTAAAGTTTGGTTTCATCCCTGCTTTCATGTACTACATTAGTTTTAAGTTATTGTTGATTTTTATAATTGGAATTGAAATTCTAAAAGGAGAAGCTGCGATAGAAGCTGTAAGATTCTCAATTGCTTTTTCATTTGCTTTTCTTGTATCTTGCAGAGCTATATCATTGAATGAGATGTACTGTAACGAAGTTGAAAACACTACTATGGAGCACGAACTACCTCATCCGGAATTACTTCCCAGCCATACAAATTAAATTGTAACAACATGTCAAAACTGATTTGAGGATTCTGAAACAAAAATTAGTATAGATGTTCCATGAAGTTCAGTAGAACTATTGCTTTATGAGTTCAAACTGAACTCCATGATCACCGGGGCAGGGTTTTTTATGATCATTAGCACCCTTTCAGATTTCCCGGGGAATTCCTTCTGGAAAAGCATCGCAGATATTAAGGCTTGTACCGTTGGCTCTTAAGGTAGGCGCACGAAGATGTTTACAAAATGTACAGACAGGGCTATAGAGAATCTCTGAATCAGTTCTATCGTTTATTATGATGTCGCCTTCGGCCATAACTCGATCCTTATGTCCTTATATATTCTAACTTATCTATCTCTTTTACGACCCGTGACCAGACTTCATGCCAATGTTGGAGCTCGGCGTCTTCCAGGGATATTTCCCCGGTAGCTATTTTGGCAGTGAACTCAAACTTGACGTCATAGTAGTGGCGGTTCATTGCTGGCTGTATCTCTTCACTCCAGAGAGTTTCACTGAAGTTGAATCCATCTTTCAGCTTCATCGAATAAGAATACTTTGAGCTTGCCACTTTTATTTCCTTCAGTCCTACTCCACATGATGTGCTTATATCAGCTGGAGAGAAGGAGCTGCTATGCGTATGATTGTGCGTGAAGATTGCTCCTTTGAGTCGCTCTCCTTCTTCCCGTGTTATGACTATAGTGTTCACTGAGTAAGATCTTGATAGTATGATACGCCCATCTGGACCAAAAGCATAGCAGTTCTCATATGGCTTATTCCGGATCTCATCTTCACTGGCCTTCAGGACAGTCTTTAGTGTAGTTGCTTCTTTAACATCTTGTCTCAGAGACTTAGCCAGACTCTCAAGAGAGGGACCGTTTACACCGACACTCACACCTTTCTCCATCATGATTCTGGCGGCCAGGTCCTGGTCGATAACATACTGAGAGACCCT
The DNA here is from genome assembly GCA_002501695.1 of Methanolobus sp. UBA474. Lineage (GTDB taxonomy): Archaea > Halobacteriota > Methanosarcinia > Methanosarcinales > Methanosarcinaceae > Methanolobus. Next base: position 45,229 of record DANZ01000143.1, read on the forward strand.
GTACTTATCATTGAACTTGTCGATATTCCCGAAGGCCTTCGCAATATCTTCCGGATCATCTAGGGCGCCAGAAAAGTTTCTGCTCTCGAAGATCTTGTCCTGGTCAATAGTACGAGTGATTGGTACGGGCTTGAGGCCAGATATGCAGATTGTCAGGGTGAATGAATTATCCTCCATTATAAGTTTTTCATAAAGAGTTTTTAAAATAATCATACTCGGCTGTCTGAGAGTTGAGTATTTAAAGGAAAGTTGAAACAGAGCATTTTCAACTCAGAATCCAGGAACATACAGCAAGAAAAAGTACACTGACTTTAAGCATGTTTTAAAATAAAAAAGATTAAATAGTTCTAGTACACGATATTACATTTATGGCGCTAACTAAAAACCAAAAAATAGCTGTATGCAGCACTGCTCTTATTGCATTAGTCACAATATGGGTCACACTGTATACACATTCCCCGGATTTGATACACAGCGAGTTCGAACCACCTGAGTACATACCTGTTAACAAAATGCCAAATGACTTTCATCTTGATATTGGCAACTACGGAGCAAAAACAGGTTCCTATTATTTAACATTAGCCTCCGATAATGCTTCTTTAAACTTTGGGAAAGGATTTAGCGATGATTATCAGAGCGAACTCAATTTTGGCTATTCGTTACCTCCCAATGATATCGATCAGTGGCAATTATATGTAAAGCACAATGACTCCTGCGTGTCAGAAAATATAAGTTTTGTTTTTAGTTTCACTGACAAAAGTGGATTTATTCACAGAACGGAACGTTATACCTGTTACTATGATTTTGATTCCGAGTCAAACAAGTATACTTATAAGAATATGACACGTGATGGGGGACTAAGCATCTTTTAAGTGGAATGTAACTGCCGTGAGAGGAGTTATATTTGACTATTATTTTTAAAACTATTTTTACGTACGTAGGTTTTACAGGTTGTATAAAAATCAGCACTTTCCCATATCTCTAATCTTTTCCTAACATGCGCATTCAAGGAATATGTTTTCTCAACCTAAGTATTCTTTTATAGACTTGTCTTCTAATACTGATAATGATATTGTCTTCTACGAACTACTCTGGGTATAACTACGAAATTATATGATTGAGCCTTGCATTACTAGTTCAACAAATGAAAAGCTTTCATGAATAATAGTCCATAATATAGTGAAGTAAAAAATATAATCCATCCATAAATAATCAGTGAGTACGAATAAACTTTGTTGGAAAAGACATACAAATTGTTACCCATATTTTCAATTGTAATGCTAAATATTTTGTTATCAGAATCATTATTCTGTTTATTTCCGATATCCCACAGAGCTAGCAGTATTCCAAATGCTACACATAATTGAAAAGCACTTAGATATCTGTTGTCTATCTCTAAATTAGATCTCATAACAAAAAAAGCGAGAATTAGAAATGAAAACGATGATGCGATCAGCAGTGATAACATTTCTTTAGTGCCTTTGATTTGTACAAAGTAAATATTGTTAGCATAATACAATATGGTTGTACTAAAGAAAATGAATATAAAAAAATTGTAATATAGATCAAGGTCACTGGCTTTGGGAACTAATCCATCAAGGCTTGCAAGAATGAATCCTAGTAAGATCAACAGAGTTTGCAAAAGCCTTTCCTTTCTTTCTGAATGCAACTCTGAGTTATCTATATTCATTGTATCTTCAGTAAACAAAGCTACCAAACTATATAACTATATATGTTAATATATTTTTATTCTTATATTTATAGAATTACTTTGGTTTGAGCATCTATAGCTTTTGAAAACTTAAAAAAGAAAAATTAAAATAATACTAGTGTTCAATTGACATGAATGCAACTAGAAGCAAAAAAGAAAAATTATTCCGAGATTTCCACAGTCTTTCAAACAAGAAAAGATCTAATTTCTGAAAGATTTGCAAGTAAAATAGAGGTTTTCCAAGATAGTATCGAAGTGGCTTTTTACTTATATGATAATTTGCAGTCCAAATTTAATGAAAGATATGAAAACACTGGAAAAAAGGTTACTGGACCTAAATCTTTAATCCCTTTTTTATTTGTCAGAAATATTCATTATTTGATTGCAGCTAATGAATTAGTCCTACTTGGATTGATAAACCCCAGTAATCTAAACTTAAGAGCTGTTTTTGAAAATATTACTATGATGTATTTACTAAATTTAACTACTGAGGAAGCAGAGTTATACTACAAAAAAGAAATGAAAACATTGACTAAATATGATGAACGAGATTTAAATGGAAAATATAGATGGTTTAGTCAGAGCAAAGTAGGAGATATACTGTATACTAAAGAAAAAAAGGCACAAATTCAAAAATATTATAGTGTAGCTTCTTATCCAGCTCACCCTACAATAAAAGGAACCATATTGGATATTGAAACTAACTATGATGCCATAATTGATACTCTCAATGTAAGTTTAGCTTTTTCAGCTGCGAACCTTATTGCATTTCATGAAAGTTATTTTGAAATTTTCGAAAAAAAAGAAATAGATGAGATAGAAAACTCTCTTGACAAAATATCTAAAGAACTAGATAATCAAATACCAGATATCATTCCAAACAATCCAAATGTAGTAGATAAATTGAAAATCAATTTGCAACATATGCTTATAAAAGATTAAAGCCTGTTATGAAAGGCATGTATATGCACAACATTATACAAACTATCTTAAAGTCAACACCTTGTCCCTTATAAAATTCAAAAATTCTTTTATTTCACTTTTACTTAACTCATTGAATTTTGAATCACCATGTGCCGCCCAAGTTCCTATTTTGTAGTTTGCTCTAAGACTCATCTCTAAAGGATCATTAATTATATTTTCTTTCCGAAGTTTGATGATAATCTGATCAAACTTTTGATCAGTATCGACACCCTTTTCCTTTGCAAATTCCTTGATAGTGGTTTCTAAAACAACTCTTCCATATGTTCCAGCGGCTAAAAGGAGTCCATTTTCACAGAACTCATAGGCTTGATTGAGCATATCACTAAAAACTAACAGTTCTCTTTGATAAAATAAATCATCCGTTAAGCCTGATTCAAGTGCATCGAGAACAGCTTTCAATATCCCGGTTTGCATCCTAATGACTTTTGAGAGAGAGGTATAGGCAGTCTTACCAATGGAGTTGTGGAAATCCATGTAATACTTAGTTTCATATGTTCTTTGAAAAGCCGCATAAAAGTAAGAGTCCACCCCAAAACGTATTAATAGAATGTTATTAGCAGCTGTATCGAAGCTATGCAGTTTTTCCATATTTAGATGAGGTTCTACTAATCGACTACCGTAAAAATCCTCTTTCCTCAAGGAAGAAGGTAGTGCATAATGTCCCGAAAGTTCCGAAGCCAAAGTGTGTCCCTCATTTATTAGCGTTCTTATTTTTGAGCAAATTTTTTTGTCAGTCATTTTGACCTCGGAAGCACATGGTTTTGATTAGTCATTTGAATTTATTCATTATCCAAAGGCTCCATCAACAAAATTGTAACTTTTTACCTACCGTTCTTATCACAAAGATGTTCTTTTGGACCTTTTCTCCAATAGCTTAATCATACTTTCTGTAAATTTCTTCGATTCATGTTGATGTCTCATGACTTCACTCACAAGATATTCCAAAGCAGTTTTGATCTCCTCTGAGATCTCAATGCAGTCCTCATCTGAAAGTGAGTGTAATCCCTCACTGAGGGTGCTATGCAATATCCCTAGCGGATTTAATCCACCTGGACGTAAACTGCATGGTAGCAAATCCTTTACAAATTCAATTTTATCTTGGGTTACTGTCGTGGTTCTTGTTTTTTCCAAAGCTTCTTCATATCTTTTTTTGTCATCTCTGTTTTCTATTAGTTCAGAAATATCATTAAGTAAATTGTCTATAAGCGACTCTACAATACGCCTATAGTAAGCATAAGCTGCAATTCCATATCCTTGTGATTCACAAATTAACCCACGACTGTATAGCGCAGTGTTTTGCCTGCCCAATGCTTTGGAAATATCTGATGGAACTGAAATATCGTAAGGTGGATGTTGACCAATTTTAATTATTGATGTGAAGTCGTCTATTATTTTTATAGAAAAGTAGCGATGGAACTTTCCACACCCTTTGCATATGAAATCTAGATTTATAATAAAGTTATCTATATTTTTCCATTTTGATATAAAAGATACTGGGTTTGGTATAGCCACTGTTCCTCCCCCTCTTATATCAGATGCTGGAGCATTGAGTAATTTGTTGATTTCTTTACCATATAGGGACTCATAATGAACAAAAGACTGTTCAGATCCGCATTCTTTGCAATGCATATAAATTGCAGTATCCTTGAATTCATTGAAGATATTTGAATCTTCGATTTTGCATCTTCTGTATAGTGAATAGTCTTGTAAAAAATCAACATAAACTTTAGACATGTAATCATTCCGCCTGATTTTTGGTGAAGAGTTGTCCTGTTCGCCGCGTATGGGTTTTTCGGGGGTGTGGGGGTTTGGAGTATACGTATGGCATACGTATCAGTTTTTGACAGTCATACTCCTAGATCAAATTACAATTATAGATTGTACAAACAGTAATAAGTACTTTATTATTTTGATTTGTTCTTTAATTTGAAACCCCAAGCTTTTCCTTTCATTACCCCTTCAATCTTGCCCTGATCTCGTAAATATCATCAAGGAAAGTTTTGACTGCTGCTACATCGTACGGGGTGGACTTATGAAATGCAAAAGGCTAAAACAGTGCCCCCTTTGCGGTCGTCTGGCTGTCAGCAAGTCATACCGGACCCATCGACACATTTGCTCTAGTTGTGGATGGGAGAAGAACCGTAATTTTGTGTGAGGTGGCTATCCGTGGGAAAAAGCGAACCATATATCTCTGAAGAAATTGAGACACTGACAGAAATGTATCCCACCCATTTTAATACTGAAATTGCTGAAATTCTCGGATGCAATCATCGGTCAGTTGAGTGGAAAATAAAACAACTCGGATTGACAGGCCGCCCACACCAATCAATCCTTCTTAAGCAACGTAATTGGAAGAAATGCGAAGATGAACACGGCATGCCAATTGCTGAATTGTTATACGACCTCCATTGGAACCATCTATTGCCTGTAAGGAATGGCATAGATAAGGTACTCGGTTTTGACTCAGCCGTTATCGGCAAGTGGATGGATGAATTGAACATCAGTAAGAGAACAATTTCCGAAGATAACCACCGCCGCTACTCCACCATGACCGAAGAACAGATAAAAGCCCAAACATTGGCTGCGAACGAGAAAGTGAGGGTAAATGGTCAGCCCAATAACATAGGTAAAATCGGGTGGAGTGCGGGGTTAACAAAACATAACCACCCTGGGCTTATGACTATTTCATTAAAACAAATGGGTAGAAAAAATCCGATGTATGGTGTATGCGGGAAATCACATTATGGATGGACAGGGGGAAAGCGATACATAAAGCATAAAGAGTGGAAGGTCATCCGTAAAAAAGCAAAAATAAGAGACAACTATACCTGCCAGCACTGCGGTATATCCGAAGACGAATGTCTACATGTCTTCGGCCAGCTGCTTCAGGTGCACCACATTATTCCATATCGTATATGCAAAAACACACATTGAAAAATCTTATAACGCTATGTCCACCATGTCATGGTAAAGCGGATAAGGAGTTCATTGACAAAGAAGAACGAAAAACGGAATCTGGCCCAAAACAGTGCAAGATCTCTCAGTATTAGGTAGTAGGATTTACATGTCCAGTGGTGCACTTAGGCCCTTTGCACCTGCAATTCTTGCTTCGATGTCAGCATCGAGCACTAATTTATCAATGCGGTATTTTTCATTGAAAACATCAATCTCCTTGAACGCTTTTTCATACCCGCTGAAATCTCTATTTTCAAATAATTTATTTGTATCTATCTGTTGAGTAATCGGTATTGGACGCAGACCTGATCTACAATTGTGATGCAGCGGACATCTATACAAATCAACACATCCCTTTGACAGGTCGAAGATTGTCCCGTGAAGAGCTCTGCACTGGTCCGTTGTCCTATCATCGAGCTCTGCGTCGAACTCCATATACTGTACACCGTACTGCCTGTACCTGTGGACAGTGGTAGCGGTTGCAATGTCTGCAGTAAAGGTCCTGGTGAATCTGATAGCCTTGTATCGCTCACCTTCCCAGAGGTCCAGCAAACCTCTCGCCAGGGTATTGGGATGCTGGTAGTATATCTTATCATCTTCAAGTGTCCGAATGATTGAATCTGCTATCTTCTGGGCCAGTTCGGTAGATAGTTTTACTGCATCCTCGGTCAGAATATGGGACTCGTTCATGCCTGCAGCTGAGAGTATCTTCATCTGTCCATCGGCATACATTAGAGACTGCATGATAATTTCAGTAAGTATGTTATCCAGCTGTACTGCATAGGTTCTAGATATGAACTCTCTCTTGATGTTCCTGGGAATTTCTCTGGAATAGTCCAGGTTGCTAACCTTCAGAGACTTCTCTATATTACTGTCAAAAAGAGATATGAGCCGGTTCTCAGCTTTCCTTGTCTGGCGCGAGTTGAGCAGAGACATGTTATGTTAAGCAGACTGCAAGAACACTCATCTCTAGAAGCCACAAAAGGCCTGCAAGTAGAGGAATATAGAGTTTCATTGCTCTCCCTCTACCGGGAATCCGCCCCATTTGAGCAGCTGCTCTTTAGAGAGCACCCCGGAGTTATACCACTCCAGGACATCCCTGGATTCCAGCGTAGGCTTGCTTAGCTCGTCAAACTCTACCCATACAGTGTCTTCGGTTCTGTCAAGAAGCTTGAGCCGCTTGTTGATGGCCTGCTGCACGACATTCCTGACAACCTTTTGCAGGCCTTCCAGGACAACCATTCGGTCTTCCTCTGATACATAACCGGCTGCATAAGTGGATCCTTTCGTGTCACCCATGCTGAGCAGAGACTGGAAAAGTCCTATCTGGATATCCGTCTCCAGTGATTTCTTGAAGGCCATCACATCAAGAGAACCGTTCGCATCGATCGGCACAACACTCATACCGGCGCCGACAATGTCCTCGTTCTGTTTTAGGTTCTTGTGCTCCTCAAGCCAAGCATCGATAGCTTTCTGAGCATCATCGACCGATATGATCTCCTGCTCCACAAGCCTCTCAAGGAGCTGGAAGTTGAACACATAACGGCCATTCCCATATTTCTGGACAAATGAAACGTATCCTTGGTTGATGTTCAGTAGATTCCGGATGGAGAGCTCAATAGGATCCAGCAGTGATGTACCGTAGATCCCATAGGTATCACGCTTCATGACATCCTTCTGCACGCCATCCCATGCATTGAGCGTGCCGTAGATGACATCTCCAATTTCCATGGTGGTGCGCTTCGAAGCATCCGACTCATTGACAACTATCTTCAGTACTGGGGGTGTGATGATGTCTTTAGTGCTGCTTTTGCCGATCTGGTCCTCGGCTGAGACCAATGTGACTGCAGGCATCAGTAACGGTACTAATTGGAAACTCTGAGCATCACCGCAGGTCTGGGCTAAATATACACCATCCCTGCAGAGCAGTCTGGCCAGTGTCTGTACCTGCTCCAGGAAGTTGACTCGCTGTCCCCATATCTCGAAATCCTCTACATCCGTAGCAGGATCTCCGTCAAAATGCATCCCTTTCGTAAGGGATAGGCCCAGCTTGATCAGACTGGTAGAGACATGTGGCGAAGAAACGGCCAGCTCCTGATAATACCTGAATCGATTGCTGGTGTCAAAGTTCTTGTACCCTCCGAAAGATGAAGATGTGTCAGCGCGAGTTACTCCGGTGGAGGCAACAAGAGTGAACTTATTGCCAAGTTCTGCCTGGGCAGCATTGAGCTGGTCCATCTGCAGCCTCATAGGTACTTCTTGACGAGTGCACGGACCTCGGCGGTAGTGATCCTACCATCTTCCATGGACGCTATTGCATCGTCAATGGCTGCTTTCTTTTCTGCAAGAGGTTTCTGTCCCCACCAGAGTTTTGCACGGATGAATATACCTGCACCGATACCTATCAGCAGTGATGCTGCTTCTGTTGTGTATTGCTCTAACATGGTCTTTTGCTCCTCTGCTCATGTTTACCACACCACTCGTCGGATGGAACGACCGGGAACCCAACCTTTGCAACAGGAGACTCGCGTCTACAGAAGCCATATGTCACAGCCGTGGGTTTAAAAAAAGTGCATGTGGAACAAGATTCACTCATGCAAATAGGTGTCTATGCACCTAGTATAAAAGATTTATACACATTTTTTCTGTCCTATTATACAGCAGAATAGGAAGGTTTTTTCCACATGTGCAAGTGATCAGATAAAAAGAGATTTTGTATATAAATAAAAAGAGGATTTTGTGAAGGCTGTTGGAAACATTTCCTTTACTTGTGAGTTTAGGTAAATACAATATATGCAAATGCTATTCCTATAAATAAAAAAAAACCAATAGCAATAACTATCAGAGAAGCAATTGTCATATTTGGAAGATTCTTTTTATCCACCACTATTGAGAAATATGCTGAGACCAGAAAGTTTCCATAGACCCCTAATATTGATCCTAGTATTAAACCTGCAAACAGAGATTCTTGAGGTGTGTACGCCATTTTATATTCTCCAGATTACATCACTTTTTTAAAAACAGTAGGATTATAGTAATTTATAGTAATATCTCTATTTTCGCTCCTTATTGGCTACTTCCTTTATTTGCTGCTAGCTGAACTTGATTTCCTGTGATTGTGACTTTAGGAGTGCTCACAATTAAAAGCTGTTAAAAAATGGCTTATAATCTAGAGAAGACTGAATTACATGTTTAGATATCCCATATCTCTTAATAATTTGCTCAACAAGTTCTCGAAACCATAAAGGAGACATAGGAGCCACATATATTTCATTTATTAATTTATCAATTTCAACTGGTTTCCAAATACCTTCTACAGAAGGATCCTGAGGGATGCAAACCATTTTATCAATATCAACTGCTTTCCAAACACCTTCACTAAAGATGCGAAGCTTACCATGTTTTATAAGTTCTTTTGTAGGTTCGAATATAGGTTCTTGTTGAATAACTGCTCTTAACTCATTTTCGTGCGAAAATGAAAGGCGTTTAAATAAATATGGAGACAAAAGGGTTCCTTCAGGCAACCATGCGGATTCATAGTCTATGTATTGAATCATTCCTAGACAACACTCGTTATCTAGACATTCTTTCAACTGTTGATAACTAGATTTTATCGCTATCGCTTCATTGGTTTTTGAATACAGTTTCCACATTGCATCAGATTCATACTCATTCATGTGCCAGCAATTCACAAATGTCCGCATTCTCATTGCTTGAAATACTTTATATGTATCACTAAGCGCACCTGGCGGGGCGTCTTTATATATATCTGGGCGAAGTTTTTCATTCCCTCTTGAAAATGAACCCTCAAAAGGATCACCTAATTTATCGGATCTTGAAAAATATAATCCTTTATTTTCTAACATTGATACGAATTTTGTAAAATCCATATACCTCCAAACTGGTATATGAGGGTCGTGGGGTGCTATAACTATTGGATGTTCTTTAATAGTCATGTTATCTCTTCATTACACTAAATTATATAATGTCTTACTTGCCATTTATTTTAAATTCTTTTCCATCTCAATTATTCCTTTATTATGGGTAGCCGGAAACCTCGACGGGGTTGGTCATCAGGTGGTCCTGATTGTACACTTCTTGTGGTATTATCATGGTTTCACCTATTCAATGATCGAGTTCTGCAAGCTTGACCAGTTCAAGAGGGAAGAATATTTGGGGAAGTACTGGAGTAGAATTAATAAACTCAGTCTTAATCCCACTTTTTCCAGTTGAACTTCCTTATTCTCTGGATCTCTTTGTTGTGAAAATCTATCTCATTGTCATATTCAATATTCAACTTTTTAAGGGTTCTATAGAAACCTTTTCCAGGATATCCTTTTTCATTTACGACAAGAGCTGCAAGTAGGGGTTCATCTTTCATTTTATTGTACATCATCGTATGATCTAGCACTTCCGTCAGTTTCTGCAAATTCTGCAGGCTATGTTCCATCCCGAACTTTTCCTCCATCGCAGAATATCTTATTGTGTTGTTTCTTTGGTTTGCGATACTTGTGAGGTAGTTATAAACCTCTTTTACGCTCAGTGTTATCACTTCATTCATCTTTTTCACCATTTTATGTTGAACTTGGATCGATTGAATAGCTCTCTTTCGACAACTCCTGCATTCCAGCATTGACAAGCAATTGCTTTGTTTTGGATAGCTCCTCTGAGAATGTCGGATGATCAGTAGGGACATACACGCACATCCCATCTCTTCCCCGTGTCATCAGCACACGATAAGCGTTCCTGCGGATCGCCTTGATATCCCTAATCCGAGCAGTGGTATTCATCTTTGCATTCCACTGCTCGCCATCAAATCCGTAGTCTGTTCCCCATATGAGAATGGGGAAGTCAAGTTCTAATCCTTGACATTCGAACTCTGTAGCTGGTCTTGTTAGAGCACAGCAAGATAGAGCTTCAGAAGGTTCGGCATTGAACCACTTAATATAATCTAGATTCTTCTCTCGGCTACCTTGTCCATAATATTGATTGTTATCTATTCCTAAAGCTTGCAGGCCCTTAGCATACCGTGATGCGAGCAATCCGAATCGTTTATCGCTGTCTGTGTAGCGCTCGCGGACATATGCCTTGGCAACATCAAGGTTATCAGTTATGTAGAGGGGATATCCGGACAAGATGATCTCACTGGCCTTCTTCGAAAGCGTATCCCTGTTGTTATATGGGTCATCCAGGAGAAGAGCAACCCATGCGTGGAGCATATCGGCCTGGTGTGTCCGTAGCGAGAGGTTCAAGTTCAGCAAAGGACTAGTGACACAGTGGGCCCTTGAGCTTTCAAGTGCACCTTTCAACTGAGGAGGACATTGTACCTGCCATGATGTGGTATCGCATTTGTTCAAAGCATCTACCCACTGTTGGATCCCACCTTCCTCTCCTTGGTAGATCTCCTGCCCTTCTCCGATCAACGCAAGAACGACACTCCAGGAAGGGATCTTTTCTACTGTTCTCAAAAGAAGCTCTGGTTCAGATGAATCAACGTTGTGTTTCTTATTGACAAGGTCAGCACTCCATGCTCTCTGGGCCTCGTCAAATATGAGAATATGTTCTGGAGGGATCGAATTTTCCCTCTCGATACAGTGATAACGCAGATACTCTTTAATGCCCTTCACTAGCGGTGCTCTTGCTCCAGATCTATGCTTCAATGCATCCTGGAGCACGTTCACCAAAGGACCATTTCCAGATAGGAACACAGCAGGAGCCCCTTTTCTTCGCATTTTTATCTCAACTGATAGGTCTTTGAGTTCCGGGGTGTGTGCAAGTTGCAGTCCTACCAGCGTTTTTCCAGCTCCAGGTGCTCCCGTCAGCAAAACAAGGTGGCGGGTGCTTGTCTGCGATGCATCGTTGCATACGTCGACAATATGCCTGACCGTTTCAGGGATATTTGCGCTGTTTGCTCTCTTTATTTGTGGAAGAGGTTGATCATTGAATAAGAGATAAGCTGCTTCGATGAGAGTTGGCAAGGGTTCATACTCTCCTTCTGACCAGACTTTAGCATCGATCAGTGGCCAGTCATGAGCCCCGTTGATGGAATTGATCTCATCTGCGAGGTAATGTGGGGGTACTATCCGGGCCGATGGCAAATAGGCAGGGCATGATTCGCCTCTTGTTGGAATGATGATGGGGTAAAGCGCAGTTTCATGGGACTCCGAATGGTAGTTCTTCAAGTCACGAGCATATGCGACAGCCTGATCAATATCCGAGGGCTTTGGGTACTGATTGTCCTTGAACTCGAGGACTACTATGAAGCCCCTTCCCAGAAGAAGAGCGTCCGGTCTTCTTCCCCCTTCTCTTGGGAGCTCATATTCCAGAACCAGTGAATAAGTAGCTGCTTCTGCATTGAGTTGGATTAGCCGTTGGAACTGCTGTTGCATCACTTTGATGCTACGGGTCCACGCAATTTCTTGTGAGGGATTTTCCTCAGCGATGAAGTGTTTCAAGGACTCAAGGATCTCTGTCTCTGATGCGTCTAAGAACTCAGGCAGTGTAGACATCCAACCATATCTCATGATACATGTACAATGATTTTAGAAGTATATATCCTGATCTCATAGTTCTGTTAGTAATAATTATATCGATGCCAACAAGAGTTTCAAATTATGGTGCAGTTAGGAGTGATGGATCTTCCCTGACTGCTGACTTGATAGATTCCATTTCCTTTAAATGTGAGATTGGGCCAAGGGATAACCCTTAGCACACACTGCAGCTTCATAATCCTCCGCACATCCATATAGGCAGGTGATCCAAACTAGCACGATGAAAGCATATATGGTCATGTTAAATCCTTCTTGCGAACAGTAAGCGTTCTTGTATCCTGAAATTAACCTGCTCTCACTCTTTCCTGACCTATAGGTTGTGGGACTCAGATCGCTTTCTCACGAAGTCTGTTCATGACTATATCTGCAGCCTTCTCAGCTACCGCATCCTCTCTCTTATGAGAACTAGGTTTTCGGTAATAATCTGCCAGGAAATCCACGCTCTTGCTGAGGCTACCATGTTCCTCTGATAGGTGGTTAAGTGTCTGGATGGTGGTCCCGCTTACTGTGATATATAGGCGTTTTCTTGACATGATTACCTCGCTTTAGTTCTGATAAGTGCTGATATGTTCTTTTCTGTGCTGAATAACAAGATGAAATCTGGCACTTAATAATATTTTAAATGAATTGTACCTTTAAGACAAAATCTTACGACGGTGGACTTAAAAAAAGGTGCATGTCGAACATGTGCCGCTCATGCAGGGAGGTGTTTATGCACCTAGTATAAAAAAATTATACACGCTTTTTCTGATCAATTTCACAACAAACGTCCTTATCATTGGCTTAAGGGTCTCTATGTTTCCTGTTGAACCACTTCCGTCAGTATTCTTCTCCATCTAAATTCAAAAATATCGTAACTATAACGTCCATCTGTTATGTGACGGAACAGCCACAGAGACAAGTTAGAGACGTACAAGAAGATAATATAAAAACACGAAAAAATATACATGAATATTAATCCTGTCCAACTCATGTAATCTAGAGAATAAAGTAAAGATTCGCCTATAATCATAAAGACAAACATACCTACATGTAAGATTATCATCTTATTCACGAACTTTGAAAAACCAATACTCGCTTTTTCCTTTTTGAACATCCTTGTTCCATGATGATATGAAACTGCAAATGGTACACTTGAAATAAGAATAATAGCAAATAAGCTTCCGTAAGAATACGATATCCAATCTTTTTGAATCATTGCTACATACAAAGAAAGGACAATGCAAATTATGGAAAACAACCAAAAAACAATATAAACCGTGAACCAATAGGTGGAATACAAAATCTTCTTCTGGAGTTTATTCCTTCTCTCATTTGCTTCGGTTATATCCTGTAGGGCCACATCTTTTTTGTTCTTCCAATACTGCTTCATCGCAGTTTCCCATCCAATCATTCCTTTTATATATCCTTTGATTGCGAACTCTTCTTGAACTCTGATAAAACCTATAATTCTTGATATTGTTCTTGCTTTATCAAAAAAGATAATCCAGAAAGGTAGAAGGGTCAACAGCGGCATTAACAGCAGGATTGGAAAAAGGGAATCTGCCTGAAAAGCGTTTGTCAGGCCCAACATGATTCCTGCTCCGGTCAATCCGAATATGACTGCTTGGGTCTGACAGGCTTTGAGCTGGTCGAGTTCCATTCTCAAATCATGGAGCATGTTAATACGAAACTCCAATGCTTCCTTTTTTTGCATACGACAACCAACCAATATCTTCTTTCTTCAAAAAAGAATGCTCCCTCTAAAAAAAGTTTCTCATTTGGTTATACTTGAAAGTAATTTATACAGATATTTTCAAGGTTGTAAAAGCAACAAAAAGTAATACCAGGTTTTTTTCCTTTTTTACGGGATTTATGCTCATTCTTGAATTCTGCCGTATGCATCATATTTGCACGAAGAGGTGCTATAGCCATTATCTGTACTTATCTAGGAAGTAAACCCAATTTTTTCATGACCATTTCAGCAGCCTTCTCAGCGACATCATAATCTCTTTTGTCAGCACTATGTTTCCGGTAATACTCTGCCAGAAAATCCACACTCTTACTGATGCTATCATGTTCCTCTGATAGGTGGTTAAGTGTCTGGATGGTGTTCCCGCTTACTGTGATATATAGGCGTTTTCGTGACATGGTCACCTCGGTCTTGTTTTGATAAGTGCTGATAGGTCGATCTTAGCTGTGCGTTTCGAAGTCAGTTCATTGAAGGCCCCACTGGAAGCATCTACCTGATCATCATGCACACCTTCCTGTGGAAACATCTCAAGTTCGTAAAGGTATTCATTGTTCCACGGGCCACGTACTAGCTTGACGTTGCCGTTTTGACATGCAGCTGAGAAGGGCTTTGCTCTTGTGATCTTGTCACCGGTGGACGGCACTCCCCTGTAATCATATCCCACGAAAATACCTCTCGAATGAATTGAGATGATCTTCTTCCCCGAGCTTCCAGGTTCTTGCTCTTCGCGGATCGATACACCCTTCCCATCAATGATGGCCTGTTGTCTCATGATCTCGTCCGATTCACCAGGGGGTTTCCGGAAACGTTGGACATCGCGTATATAGTACACACCGTTCAAGGCCCCCATAAGCAATCCTATTGAGTGGTCAGGGTCCTTGCCTTTCTTCTCTTCAGTTGCAGCACAGTCCCACCAGCGAAGATAATTATCGCATTTTGGCGCTCTGTCCACAATTTCAATCCATTCCCGTTTGAACATCTCCCCTCTGGCCGCAATGTCCCAATTACCATCCTGTAGCTGAGCACGGGTGATAGGATCCAGCTTGGCAAGCGCCGATAAGTATTCTTTTTGATCAAGATGAGGGTTGTCTGTCAGTTTTGCAGGAATGAATCGCCTGTCCTCATGATAGCCAGTGATGAACCTATCCTTCACCCAATTGTGGCCTATACCACCCGGGTTGCTTGTTGCCCTCATCCTCGATGGGATGTCCGAGCCAGCCTTGCGTCTGAGACGTGAAAATAAATAGGTGTATTGCGACTCAGCGAACTGCGTCAGTTCGTCGAACCCGATAAAGTTGAATTTTGCACCCTGGTATCTGTACTTGTCCTTCTCTGCCTGGAGATAACCAAATGTCAGAGTAGCACCCGATGGGAAGGTCCATGTTTTCGTCTCGTTATCCCAACTGGCGTTTGTGGGTCTAAGCCATTGCTCAGCCACGTCCATTATAGCGTCCGGAAGTGCCAGGTCCTGATATGTTCGACGCAGTAACAGTGCAGAATAGTCTGGCTCACTTACATACATCAAAGAGGCCATG
Source organism: Methanolobus sp. UBA474 (assembly GCA_002501695.1). Taxonomy (GTDB): domain Archaea; phylum Halobacteriota; class Methanosarcinia; order Methanosarcinales; family Methanosarcinaceae; genus Methanolobus. The sequence goes on from DANZ01000143.1 coordinate 60,697, forward strand.
AGTAGGCCTATACTTTTTCCCGGGCCAGCTGCACCACCGAACAGCACCTCAAGGTGACCATCTACAAGGAACTCGGCCTGCTTTAATGTTGGTGGGTATGGAATGGCCTTGTTTTCCAACACCGTTGCAGCGAACTCGGCTTTACTGATCCTGGAATATCGACTCATAGGTCTTCATTTTCTCCTGCAGGGACACTGCACATATGTTGATGGTGGTGGTTTTGTTCCCGACCGCGACGGGCGTCTGGTATTTCCCCAGGACCTTGTTGACGATGTCTAGGCCGGCATAGATCTTGTCTATTGCCTGGATAGCTGTACGGAAATCACCCTCAAGTTTTGCTTTCTCGCAGATGTCCTTGAGCTCGGTGATACATGCCATGGCCTCAGTGATAGTATTGATCT
>DANZ01000025.1 GCA_002501695.1 Methanolobus sp. UBA474
CTTTTTCCGAAAAATATATGGACGAATTGATGCTTTTGTTGCAGTCAGTCCTTACGTCATAAAAGAACTTGAAAATTTAGATTTTAAGGGAAAGTCTCCTCTAATTTTCCAAATAAATAATCCTATAGATGATTCCTTTTTTAAAATTTTAAAAGACAACAACGATCAACTTCTTATTTTCTATCCAGCAGTCATAAGGTTGCTAAAAAATCAAATGGGTATAATTGATGCAATAAATGAAATAAAATTAAAAGTACCCAATCTTAAGCTAGTATTAGCAGGACCTATTGGTGAGAAAGAATACTTCAAGCAAGTCAATAGTGCAATAAATACATATAAAATCTCTAATATTGTCAAATACATTGGACAAGCTTCAAGAGATAAAATGCTTGAGTTATATAGTCAAGCATCAATAGTTTGTTTATTTTCCAAACAGGAGGTTCAGCCAATGATTTTACTTGAAGCGATGGCTGCTGGAGTTCCAGTAGTAGTATCAAATCTTGATAGCATTTCAAGCATAGTAGAGGATGGAATAACAGGACATTTAATAGATCCGGATGATCAAAAAGGAATTGTGGAATGTCTTTTAAATTTGATAACGAATACTACTAAAAGAAAAGACATGGGGCAAAAAGCTAAAGAAATGGCAGGAACTAGATATCATGCAAATTTTGTTGCAAGACAAACCCTTGAAATGTACTCTATAATCTTGGAAAAAAATAAAAATAAATCTCTTATTAGCATAAATAACATTGAACCACAAAATTCATGATGAAATTTTTCATATGATAGATGCTACCTATTCAATTTGCTATAAGCACTTTCAATATATTATCAAAATATAATATTTTAATTTTAGGTTTTAAAATGAAAATTAGCAATTTGTTTTTTAGTAAAGATATAGATCAACTGCTTGCAACTCTAGGTATTATATTCGCAGTTATCTTAACGCTTTATCTCTCATTATCATTTAATCGCTTAATCTATGTTCTCCCGGGTATACTTTCGATTTTAGCATTTTCATTATGGCTAATTATTCGAAATAAAGCTTCAATATCTCTAAACGACAAAAACAATCCTTTTTATTTCAAACTGTTGCAGATTGTGTTTTTTATTGTATTTTTCTTAAGTATTATTTCGCTATATACTAGGGAACATCTTTACGAAAGACCTCTTTTGTATTTTGTATTCACTTCAGTTATGGTTGGAGTTCTGGCAATTCAAATCATGTTGATGGACGAGAACTCGTATACGGCTTTAATATTTTTTCAAGTTATATTAATCGGAGTTTCGCTTTCTTGGTCTCAACAGTTAATCTCATCAAGCTTGTTAGGTATAGATCCTTGGTATCATCAAGATGTGACATATAATATAGTTAATACTAATCATATTCCAGAAGGATCATATTCTAAACTTCCCATGTTTCATTTACTCATTACATCAATTTTGATTTTAACAGAATTTGATTATAAATTTGCGTCTATGTTATCCATAAGTTTATTACAAATTATATGTAATGTTCTTTTTCTCTTCCTCATTGCAAGATACATTTATTCTAAAAATATCAAAATCTGTTTTTTAGCTACATTACTGCTCATTATTTCTAACTATCATATTTTCATGAGTTATTGGCTAATTCCAAATGGATTTGCAATGATATTCTTTTTACCAATTCTATTTGTTATGATAAAACTGAGAAAATCTAGACCTGTAATAAGTACATTGATTTCCATTTTTTTTGCAATTACTTTAACCCTTACACATACAATTACAGCTATGTTCACGGCTATTACACTGTTTGTTTATTGGATTGGTTCTAATATATATCCGTTTATATATCCAAATAATTCTAACAATAAGTATCCCTATGCAGAAATAATTTCTATTAGTTATTGTACTCTCTTTCTTGTAATGATGGTAAGTTGGTGGAGTTTCGCTTCAGGGCATATTGTAGCATTATCAAAGTTAATTAAATGGGGATTTAGCATAGATTATTTTGTAAACACTCCACATGAAATATTAACTGAAAGTATCTATAATATACCACAGTCTGAACAATTATTTAATAATATAGGTATGTTCATATTTTTTTCATTATCTTTCATTGGTTTGTTTTTTATGATTTCAAATAAATATGTTAGCCACATATCTTTTAATTTTGCACTAATAGGAATAATGCCTCTTTCATTAGGATATCTTTTTTATATTACTGGAAATTCTATTATTGAACAGAGATGGTGGTATTTTGCTCAAATAATGTTATCTATACCTGTAGCATTATCTTTATTTTTAATATCACAGAGTTTAAAACGATTCAATATTGAACATATATTTATGTTTCTAGGAATTTCATTCATATCCTTCCTTTTAATAATGAGCCCACCTGCAAATGCTGATAACCATGCCTTCTCTGAGAATAGTACTACATCATATGCATTGACAACTTCTGAATTAAAGGCTATTGAAACATCTTCCCGTATATGGGATGGTCTTATTAAAACAGATACTTATTATTCAGGAACTCAAAGCTATAACCATAATACTGAATCATTTGATGAAGAATTATTTTATTATACAGACATAACTCTTCTAAGTAATGATCTAGTATTACTTAGAAACAACATAGAAAATAAGCCCTTTATGGTTTTCCAATCTCTAGTAAATCCGCAAATTGAACTTATTCCCATATTTGAAACTGCTCATTATAGTAATATTTATTCGAGTGGAAGTGTGGAAGGGTACTTACATTTACCTATTATAAGCTCTAGAAAGATGTGATATTATTACTAAAAATAAATTAATGTTTATTATATATTATTCTGACTTGAACTCTCATGATGGTTCAAATACCCATATTTTAGAGTTGCTGCATAATCTAAATAAATATGTAGATGCTAAGCTCTTTGCTCCAAAAGGCAAACAAAAAGTAGATATTCTTAATTTGAGATATATTCCCTATTTTAAAGTAAAATATTTAGGCAGTCTTTCTTATGAACTCAGTTTGGGTTTGCATCTAGTTTATTATTTTAGTAGGACAAAACCTCAAATAGTTTATCTGAGGCAGAATTCTATATCTTTTTTACCAGTTATTCTGTGCAAGATTTTTAGAATTCGGGTGATTGTCGAAATAAATGGACTTATTCATGATGAATTTTTCATGCAATCTAATAACAAAAGTATTTTTTCAAAAATCTATGGGTATCTCTGTCTCAAATCTGAAAAATTCAATTACAAAAATTGTTCTAAAATAATCTCTGTAACTGATAGATTGAAAGAAGAGCTTTCCAAAATATATGGAATTCAGTCGAATAATATAGCTGTGATTAACAATGGTGCAAACACTGATTTATTTAAACCAACAGATTCTCAAGAAGCAAAAAGTATATTGAACCTTTGTCCATATAAGAATTATGTATGTTTTGTAGGAAACCTAGCTCCTTGGCAAGGAGTCGAATATATTATAGAGGCATCACCTCTTATTTTAGAAAAAGAGCCTAATACCTTATTTTTAATAGTCGGTGATGGCACCATGAAACAAAAGCTGCTAAAGCTTGCATTAGACTTAAAAGTTGCAGATAGTTTCATTTTTACAGGAAATGTTGCTTACGAAACAGTTCCTATTTATATAAATGCAAGTAATGTTTGTGTAGTCCCTAAAAAGCCTTTAAAATCCGGTTACTCTCCTTTAAAACTTTATGAATATATGGCTTGTGGTAAACCTATTATTGCTAGTAATGTCAATGGATTCGAAATACTTGAACAAATTAACGCTGGTTTGTTGGTAAATCCAGAGAATTCTGCAGAGCTTAGTAGTGCTGCAATTAAATTACTCTCAGATTCACATTTAGGAAATATGATGGGTTGGCAAGGGTGTGATTACGTTGGAAAACACCACAGCTGGAATGCTGTAGCAAAGAAAGTATTAGATGTCTGTGAAAATACATTGGAGGTAAAATAATATGAAAATTCTATCAATAATAGGTGCCCGTCCCCAATTCATAAAATGTGCTCATGTTTCGCGTAAACTGAGGCAACATCATGAAGAAATCCTTGTACATACCGGCCAGCATTATAATTCAAACATGTCGGATGTCTTCTTTAAAGAGTTAGGCATTCCTGAACCGGACCACAATTTGGGGATAGGATCAGGTTCACATGGTGAGCAAACCGGTAAGATGTTAGTTGAGATCGAAAAGATAATTCTTAAAGGGCAACTTGATCTTGTTCTTGTTTACGGGGATACGAATTCCACTCTTGCCGGAGCACTGGCAGCCTCCAAACTTCAGATTCCTGTGGCCCATGTTGAGGCTGGCCTTCGTTCTTTTGATAGATCGATGCCTGAAGAGATTAATAGAATACTTACAGACCATGCTTCTGACATACTGTTCTGTCCCACTGAAACGGCAATCCGGAATCTTAAGAATGAAGGCATTACAGAAGGTGTCCACAATGTTGGAGATGTGATGGTAGATGCACTTCTGTGTAACATCAAGATTGCAGGGGAAAAGTCAAAGATACTTGAAGATATGAACTTGTCACCAAAAGATTTTATGGTTGCAACCGTACACCGAGCCTCAAATACAGATAGTATTGAAAATATGTCATCTATAGTAAATGCGTTCTGTAGTGCAGATGCCAATATTATATTCCCTGTACACCCAAGGACCGAGAAATGTCTCCGTCAATATGGACTCTGGGATGAACTATGTCAGCACGTGAAGGTCATATCTCCAGTCGGTTATCTTGACATGCTAAAGCTCATGTCCAATTCCAGAAAGATTCTCACAGATTCCGGCGGGATCCAGAAAGAGGCATATATATTGGGTATCCCATGTATCACGATGCGTGAGAACACAGAATGGGTGGAAACTGTCAATGATGGATGGAATATGTTAGTTGGAGCGGATTATAGTAAGATTGTTGAAGGAATCAATGGGTTTGAAGACGCTCATGTGAAAGGTAATATTTTTGGGTGTGGGGATGCTGCAGAGAAAATTATTGACACTATTAATAGATTCTAAATATGCTCCTACTAATGGAATAACACTATATAAGTAAGGCAATGACTCTTTACCTGGAAACTTCAGTATTCATTCATTTTCTCTTCCTGTGATCTCTTAATAGTCACATTTGAGATTGCTTTAAGGTTTAACCAGAAATCAATCAGATACATCAATAGCATTATCAGTCCGTATATTGTTAGGGTTGTCATTACAGGTAACATTAATTGATGGCTGATATAAAATCCTGTGAAGACAGTACTTGTTCGTGCAATATTCCATGCAAATACCCAATTATTATACCCATATATGTCTAATCTTGATGTGGGGGAGAAAATGAATTGTGGTATCACCAACAGTGCTAAAGGAAGGCAAAAGTAGCCAGCTGTGCTCCATACATCTCCAAAAACAAAAGGAAATATTATTGGAGAAATCAATGCAATTGACCCTATAAATGGAACAGCAATAAAAATCATGTGTCGGATGGTAGAAATGTATATAGGACGTAGTTCATATGCCTTCTCCCGCATCAGTTTTGAAGCATCGCCCATAAAAGCTTGAGCAATTGAGCCTGATATAAAAGCTCCAGGTAATACCAGCATGCTCTGAGCTAAGCTATATAAGCCAACAGTCTGGCTACCATAAATAGATAATAGCATAAAAACCGGAAGTTGAAATGAAAGGGAATTGATAATCATCGCTGGGAAATTATAAAGAGGGAAACTGTAATATTTCCTCGCAACAGTTATAATTGTCCCATATTTTGTTTTTTTCAGTTCATTCCAGTCATTTTTCCATATTTTCCTGGCAAATGTTCCAATGCCAAATACCTGTGAAACAATATGCCCAATTATCAGACCAAGAGGACCATAAGCAAAAACTCCTAGAATTATTTTAAAGAATGCACCACTTATACCCTGATTAATCTTGGTGGAAGCGATCCTTTTGTAATCTCTGTTCCTTACTGTCCAGTAGTTGAGCACATTATATAATCCAGAACCAAAAAAACCTATCACAAGCAGCCAAATATATTTTTCTATAATATCCATGTGTAAATAGTATATCAGGGAGTTCTTTAAGAACAGAAAAATTATTGAAAAGACTATTGATGTAGTAATTAGAGATAACATGCATAACCAAAAAATGCTTGCAGCTTCATCTGTATCTTGTGGTAAAACTAATGCAATATCATATGTGAATGACGCAGCAACAACAATTACTGATAGTATTGAAGCATATGCTGCAAGCAAGCCAAAGTCTGCAGGCGTATATACTCTTGTAATAATGGGCATTGTCAGAACGTTTAGCAGCTGAGCTAGCACTGTGCCACTGCCCAATATCAGGACACCTTTATATATTGGGTATTTCACAATAAAGTTATTAATGTGGACTTCCGTTTTTTTAAGTTGTTTTGAATCATTTATTATTTTTTTTATATTTTTATGCATTGTTGTGCAAATCCTCATGGATTATACTTTAATAATGCTAGAAAGAACATTTCGTAATCAATTACCAAACACTTCCTATTCATTGAAGGTTATTTTTCCATATGTTATTGAATATTTCCTGTCCACTTGTCACCCAAGCATCCTTTTCTTGGCAATATTTTAGTATTTTCTCATATAATTCCAGATTCTCTTCCTGCATATAGGTATTATGCCATAAGATAGTGATCACACCTCTGCATTGTTCTACCCTGTCAATCAACTGCTTTGTAAGCTCCCATGCTTTTTTAAAATCGAGCCTCATGTAATCTCTTAAAAGAGTGCAATCCATTACTACGAGTGGGATTTCAACTATCTCTATCTCTTTACCAGTATTCAGATTAAAAGGCTTGAAAGGATGACACATTCCATTCCTAAACCCTGCGCAGTCTGTATATCCGTAAGTTGTATCATATTTGAAGCCTGCTTTGCTCAGTAATTCCCAGGTATCCGGTGTTTTGAATCGAAGGTAATGATTTCTGTAGCCTACAACTTCCTTTCCTAAAATTGTTTCAAGCATCTTCTTTTTTTGTATCAAATCTTCAAGGTTGTTATAGGATTCATGCCCCCCATGTAATCCCACTTCCCATCCCTTTTCAGAGATATACCTGATTTCATCAGCAACTTCTTCCAAACTGTAATTATAGTCTCTTTCATCGGGCTTCAATGCAAGGAAATAGAAACTGGATTTCGCACCAAATCTTCCCTCAAGCTCCATTATTTCTTTAAAATTCCAGTATGGATGTTGCTTTTTTTTAAGGATGTGAAATGAGTACTGCATAGCATTTTTAAAATCTCCTTTTAATGCAGATGTCAGGGATTTAGAAGCACAGTTTTTTATACTAGTCCTTAATACATCGATATCGTGTGTAAGACAGACAGCAAATTTTTTTCCATCCGGGTATTCGGGCTCATAACCATTTTCTATTAAATATCTGGATACAAGTGGCTCCATTACATTCCTATGTTGACTTAAATAGTAAGGAAACCTTTCATATCTGTCTGAAAATAGTGGGTTATATTCTTCCTTTTTCGTGAAGATATCCCACATTTTAGGATTTTCACTTATCTTGTTTATAATATCCATTTCTCACACCAATTGTTTTGAATCAAGTATTCCAGTTGCTTTAATAATCAGCCCTTCAGATCCCTTACAACTAATTTTTTTTGCAGGAATACCCGCAATGGTTATATTTCTCTCATTGAATGATTTTGTTACTACTGCTCCAGCACCGATCGCAATTCCATCTGCAATCTCAATATCACCAAAGATTTTGACTCCCGGTCCAATATACACGTTGTTTCCAATTGTAGGTGCTACATTGCTATAGCCAGCTCTCGTTCCAATACTGGTACATACATGTATCCTGCAATTTGCACCAATCTTTGCATTACTATTAACTACAATTGTACCTCGATGACCAATTGACAGGCCAGGGCCAAATACATTAGGACTTATTGTGAATCCAAGCATTATGCTCAACATGTGGAATTTTAAATATAGATACTTACGGAAGGGAACGTAGATACTTGATTTCTTACAGTTATTATAGTATTCTACTTTCCTTAATAGCCTTTGAAATGTCCATATTTCATCCAAAAAGACTCTTGGCCTTTTAGCAGTTTCATTTAATGCAATTCTATCTGCTTCAAGGTAATATTTGTAGTCTTCTTTTGATTTAATCATCTAAAATCCTCTTTTTATCGTCAGGGAAGCATTTGATTTCTTTTTTCGGATAAATTCTTTTAATGATATTTTTAGCCGCATCACCATTCCCATAGGCATTCCTCCACACCTTGTCTACCTGCATCATCTGCTTAATGCACTTGGATACATTCTTTTCACCACACACCACATTCGTCCCCACCTCAACCGTCTCAGGCATCTTCCGTATTATCTATCATCGTAACGCAGGGCACACACCGGATACATGCTTCCCCCACTTTCACGCTTGCCCTAAAGCACTTATTTTTGACGGCTCCATCTAGCAATTCATGAAAACCTTTTTCTTCAAAGATATTATGCCATTTTTAAGAGTATTTACTACTCTTTGGTTGATATCCACATCAACTACATTGGCTCTATTGTTTGCAAACAGGAGTCCAGTCGGAAGATCAATATAGCCCATTCCCAGAACACACATTTTTATCACTATTCCACTAACTGAAGATTATAACGAATATGTAAAATATAATAATAGTTAACCTCGATTTTTCAATTAAGACCCATTAGCAGCTACTACAACGAATGTTTCCCTTCCTTTGTTGCGTGCTCTATTTACCAGAGTTTTATTTTTTTTGTATATTGTAAAATATATTTATGAAGTAAGAATAATATCTTTTTTTCATCTGTAACTGAAGTACTTCTGCCTGAATTATTTTCCAAATTTGATTTCCATTTATCTGTTAAGAGTATATTGGATACTCTGTGTGGTTTACATATCCTTTCGAACCCTCATAAGAAATTACTTTGCCGGGAACACCAACAACGACAGCATTATCCGGCACATCTTTTGTTACTACACAATTTGCTCCTATAGCAACATTATTTCCGATTTTGATCGAACCGAATATTTTAGCACCTGGTCCTATGTATACATTTTTTCCAATTGAAGGATATCCTTTGTTCTTACCACGATTTGCAACGCCAATAGTGACTCCTTGACTTATATTGCAATTATCCCCAATAACTGCAAGTGGACTAACAACAATAGTTCCAAAATGACCTATGTAAAACCCTTTTCCAATTTCAGTCTTAAATGGTATAGATATCCCATATTTTCGTCCACAATGCATCAAGAGTAGTATGAACGGAATAAAGAATAAAGTAAATAATGGATTTTTTTTGTATAGGAAGCTACATGACCGCATGTAGAATGAATATCTGAAACCTGGAATCAAGAGTATGCATTTGACAAATGACTTTAGAGTAATATCTCCTGAATATCTATAAAGATCCGATAGCCACAATGCTTTTAATTCTTTACTATCCACTTTTGATTCCACCAGACCGAATATTTAACTTTATATAAGCGATTGTTTTACAGATTATCAATTCTTCAAGACTATTTGAGTGATTCAATTATCAATGAGCTCGAATTTCCTTTACCATAAGGATTCTTCCACTCCTTGCCCACCTGCAGCACTTGATGATCTCGGGGCGGGTGCCCAGGACGATGGCTAGCTTCAGGGGCGGACACCCCGGGAAAAGAACTTTTTAAGAACAAAATAAATAGCATGTTTTTCGCACCCATCCGTTATTTCAGGATATCAATAGACAGCCTGTATTATCGTTTTCCACCGGATGTTAAGACTCAGTGAACATATTTAAGTTTTGTGAAAATGGTTCAAGGAATATTGCAGGGGTGGACTTTGTAACCAATACGCACATATGACATGCACTCTACAGATTCAAGTCTTCAATTGCAACCTATAAGTTCTGGCACCATTAGAAACAACTGCTTCTCTAATGATTAATCCTTGATCTAGCAATGATAGAATGATTCTGGAACATCTCCTGGTATCGACACCCAATTCTTTCCCGATATCGCTCTGTAAATAGGATCCCTTCTCAGAAATAAGGGACAATGCCTGATGCTCCAGTAAAGTGAAATCAGGATCATGTATTCGCTTACGTGCAAATATAGTGGATTTGTTCTCATATTTGTCTTTCACTTGTCCAAACTGCCGCTTGATCACATTAAACGCATCGGGTGGGAAAAAACAAACACCAACTGGATTTCCCTTTTTTGCATTATTCCAGCAGAATCCCTCAATCTCATCTTCATCCAAAACCGCAATCAAATACTCCCCATTCTCCTTAAGGTAAACCTTCTGACCCTTTGTGAGGTCAGCGCTGGCAGACGGAACGACAGACTCTTCCAACCCTTCGATCATCGCTTCAAGGTCCTCTTTAAAAGAAACGCAAATATTAATAACCTGTTCAGTTACATCTTCAGGGAGGTTCTTTTCATTTGTCAGCTTGCTCAAAAAGATCTCAACCTCATCCTTCAAAGAGATTAACTTATTCACCGCATTAACGAATATTCTTTCAACTAATTCCCCTTTTTTAGCCAAATTCGCGTCTTCAAAGTAATCAATATATGGACACATATCCCCTTTTGTTGTACAAGAGGTTTCAAAGAATCTAGTTACAAACTTGTGTGCCTTATCCCAGGAATAATCCGTTAAATTGATCAGGGCATTTATTCCATAAAATGTGTAGATCTTATACTTCTCTCGATCTGTAAAATCTAAATTGAAGATTTCCACAGATCTTTGGGCATGAACAGCTATACCACACTGCCTGCACATCCACTCATTTGATCTTTGATTGTAATAGACCGAATAGGTAGCACATTTAGGACATATCAAAAGATGAGTTTCCTCATCAAACAAACTTTTATTTGATGATTCTATTTCAAAACTCTCCTTGTATCTATTTTAGACATAACATGAAACATACAATTAACCTATTTCAAAATCCCGCTTAAATATTTTTCAGCACAACATTAAATATGGAATATTTAATAATTCTTTAGAGGACATAAGATCAAACCTGTTGAAACGTGCCCTCGGAAATGCAAGAGCAAAAAAGAACTTTGACACTGCAATCAGACAGATTGTTTCACGTGCGTATCTTATGAAAGCCCTATAGATATCCTCGCAGAAGGCCGTGCAAAGCTGTGGTGAATAGACGGGGGTTAAGTGAAGGTTTAGTATTCTATAATGAATTGGAAGTAACTGACAACGCTGTAGGGGCTCTAACGATGAAACGCATGAGTACTGCAGAGACGTGTCACCGCAGTCCTTTCAAATGCTATAATAGACTAGACCCTGATAGAAAATGCATGGGTTCAACTACGGTGCTGTAAAGCGTCTGCTTTGCAATATGGATCTCTTTTAGACAAGCAGGAGACATTTATAGAGGCAGTACTGGAGCAGGCAGAAGTGCTGTGTCTAAGCAATAAGCAGCATTGTGAAGAGAGGCGCTTAAATCAAAAGAAGCAGATTTAATCTATAAAGGGCAAGATGTTTTGAATACTAAAAAAGGTAACAAAATACAATAAAAAACAATGTGGGCTTTGAACAAAAATTTAGAAGCCCCGGGCGTGATTTGAACACGCGGCCTAGTGATTACAAGTCACTCGCTCTGCCGGGCTGAGCCACCGAGGCATCTATGAGAAATGTGCTCCGCACCTATTTATGCGATGCACTCCCTTACATACCATGATAGCAGATAAATTTTATGGTTATTCGCCGGAGTGTCCTATGTGGCGTGAGATATCGAGGATAGGTAAAAAACTTGTGAACAGCGGGCTGGTGGAATCCCACTTCGGGAACATCAGTGTGAGGGTAGGGAGCAATATGGTCATAACGCGCACTGGCAGCGCCCTGGATGAGATAACCGGGAACGATGTTGTAGAGGTCAGGCTTGACGGGACCTGCGCTCTTGACATCATAGCATCCTCTGAGGCTATCGTGCATAGGGCTATCTATAAGAATACGCCGGCACTTGCTATTGTGCATGCGCATTGTCCGTTCGCGGTCACCATGTCCCTGCTTGCCCGGGAAGACATCATCGAGCCGGTGGACAGCGAGGGGCAGTATTTTCTGGGTGGGATCCCTGTGGTCAGGGGCGGCATCGGTTCCGAAGAGCTTGCCAGTAACATGTCCCAGGCACTCGCATCCCATAAAGCGGCTATCCTATACAGCCACGGGACATTTGCCATAGGACGCGTGCTGGACGAGGCATATGTAATGACAACCCAGGTGGAGCACTCCTGCAAGATCAGGTACCTGTATGAGCTTGCCAGCAGGCACTGAAGGCTTCAGGATCCATCTGACTCTGGAAAGGATTAAATCGGAAAAGAAGACATTTGGTACAATATTCATGACCTCTAACGCCCTGCGGCCGCTTGCCCTGAAATACCTTGAGCCTCTGTCAAGAGCAGCAGCAGACGCAGGCATATCTCCAAACGCAGTTTCTGCCTTGTCACTTGTTTTTGCTGCTCTTTCCGGTCTGTTATTTTACTATTCCGGATCAGATCCCGAATCCGGCCCTTTGCTGGTACTTGCCGCAGGTCTGCTGGTAGCTCTGAACTCCCTGCTTGATGCAATGGATGGTGTGATGGCACGCTATCTTGGCGTATCAAGCCTCAAAGGTGACTTCCTCGACCACGTCATTGACCGCTACGCAGACTCTTTCATAATATGCGGCATATTCTTTGGCGGTCATGCCCAGTGGCAGATAGGGGTAATGACAATAGTGGGAGTCCTGATAACAAGCTACCTGGGAACCCAGGCTCAGGCACTTAACCTTGGAAGGTATTATGGCGGCATTATAGGAAGGGCGGACCGCCTGATTCTTATAATGCTGGCAACACTTGTATATGCCATATATCCGGCGCAGGTATATGGGATGTCTTCCCTGGGATGGATCATCCTGATAATTGGTGTTGGCAGTCACATAACCGCATTCCAGAGGATATTCCATATATGGAAGCAATTGAACATGCCTTCCGGGGATGCGGGTCAGAAGGACTGAGCCGGCAACAAGGTCATGCAAATCGATAAGGAGTGTTTTTTCTTTTATGGATAATAGATTCGAATATCTGGAACATACGGCGGATGCTAAATTCAGGGCTTACGGAAGATCCCTGGAAGAAGTTTTTGAGAACGCAGCATATGCAATGTTCAACGTTATGATCGATACCTCCACAGTGGCAGCAGAGATATCTCATGAGATAGAGCTGAGTTCCGAGGATATGGACGGATTGCTTTTTAACTGGCTTTCCGAAATATTGTTTGTCTTTGAGGTAGAGAGCCTTGTGTTCTCAAAATTCATTGTCGACAGGATCGAGCAGGATGAGGGCGGTTGCCGTCTTTTCGCACGGGCAATGGGTGAAGATATAAATCTTTCCAAACATAAGTTCGGTACCGAGGTCAAAGCGGCCACATATAACGATATGAAAATAGAGAGCACGCCTGCAGGATGGATGATACAGGCAACAGTTGATACCTGAGAATTGCTTTTTTCAATATAAAGATGTTATTGCGCCTGCCTGTGTTAGAATTCCTGTGATCCTGCTCAGCCGTTCTATACAGGGTTATGCCTTTCATCAACATGTTCATACGCACATAAAATATAGTTCAAATTACACAAATCGATCATGAGGAATGACCAATGTCAGAGGAAAATGAGAGTTCTGTCTTTAATATGCTTAAAAAGATAAGTGACAATATTTGGGAGGTACCCATGGACTACAAGCCAGGGATGCGCGTCCCGGGAAGGATATTTGTCTCAGAGCACCTTTTAAGCATACTGGAAAAGGAAACGATAGACCAGGTGGCGAATGTTGCCATGCTGCCGGGCATACAGAAGTATTCCATGGCAATGCCGGATGCCCATCTGGGCTATGGCTTCTCCATAGGTGGGGTCGCTGCATTCGATAAGGAAAAAGGGGTGATAAGTCCAGGAGGAGTGGGTTTTGATATAAATTGCGGAGTGCGCCTTGTACGTTCCAACCTTTCGGAAAAGGATGTACGCCCCAGGCTTTCAAAACTGCTTGATGATCTCTTCGAGACTATTCCCACCGGTGTAGGCTCAAAGAGCCGTCTCAAGGTCTCTGATGCTGAACTGGATGACATTTTTGTCAATGGTGTCCAATGGGCGGTAGATAACGGATACGGGGTACAGGAAGATGTTGACCACTGTGAGAGCGGCGGAAATATACCGGGTGCAGATCCCTCTAAGGTAAGCGTGAAAGCCCGCAAGAGAGGAAGGCCGCAGATCGGGACCCTGGGGAGCGGTAATCATTTCCTGGAAGTCCAGTATGTGGATAAGATATATGATGAAAAGGCAGCTTCTGTTTTTGGCCTCCGGGAAGGACAGGTCACTTTCATGATACACTGCGGGTCGCGCGGGGCAGGCCACCAGATATGCACGGACCATCTGCAGATACTGACACAGGCATCAAGAAAGTACAATATATCCCTGCCTGATAAACAGCTTGCATGCGCTCCGGCACAATCCCCTGAAGCTCAGGATTACTTCAAGGCCATGCTGTGTGCAGCTAATTACGCCTGGGTGAACAGGCATGTGATCATGCACTGGACACGTGAAGTGTTTGAAAACACCTTTTCAAAGGAATTTGGTGACCTTGGAATGCATCTTGTTTATGACGTCGCGCACAATATCGCCAAGCTTGAAGAGCACACGGTAGATGGGAGGAAGGCCGAGATGTACGTACACCGCAAAGGTGCGACCCGCGCTTTTGCTCCCGGCCACCCTGACCTTCCTGAAGATTATCGTGATACGGGCCAGCCAGTGATCATTCCCGGGAGCATGGGCACTCCTTCCTACGTACTATGCAGCACAAAAGCTGCAATGGATATCAGCTTCGGGAGTGCATGCCATGGAGCAGGGCGTGTCATGAGCCGCAAGAGCGCAAAACATGAGCTCCACGGCGAGCAGGTCCGTGAGGAACTGGGCCTGATGGGTATCCAGGTCCGGGCCTCACAGCCTTCCCTTATAGCAGAAGAGGCTCCTGCTGTCTACAAGTCAAGCAGTGAAGTGGTAGATGTTGTGCATGAGCTTGGGATCGCAACAAAAGTTGCACGGCTCCTACCAATGGGTGTAATAAAAGGTTGATATTAGGTCAAAGAGGAGTAAAATATCTTAAAAAAGCTAACTGAAAGGTTAGTTCGCTTATCTCTTTTTTGATCAGGGCTGAGTGCAGGAAGGCCTTACAGGTCCTGCATGGGAGCGGATGCTACCATGATAGCCACCTTAAAAGAGTGCTCACAAGATGAGCAATGAGGAAACGAGGTGTGTTTGAGGGGATGAATGGTTTTGCTTGGTTACAGTTACTATACCTTTGAATACAGCTACAAGCAGTTTTCTCGTTTCCTCAGGATATAATTGGTCATTATTATATATAAATCTGTTCGATATTCTTTATATATTATTTTTGTTTTCTCAGTTGTGTCCTGTCCGGATGGACCGCTATGAATTTAATACTTCTATTTTATTTAGCATCTATGTCAGCAAGCGATAAAAATCTTATCAGAGTCCGCGTAATGGCGGACTTCCAGTTTGGTAAAGGCTGTGGAGACATCCTTTTCCCTGAAGGTGTGGTTTTCAAGCTGTCAAAGACCAAGCGCGTCAGGCAGGTGTTTAATAATAACGATCACATAGCAACGGTGCGTGCCAGTGACGGTATGCTGACCCTGGGTATTGAAGGTGCGCGCCTGTTGCATTGTTTCTTTCCCCGTCCTGAGAAAAGGGTAGTGGTATGTGAAGATGCGGTTCCTTTTATAGCTCAGGGGAAGACCGCCTTTGCAAAACATGTGCTTGGAATGGATCCGGGAATGAGGGCAGGCGATGAAGTACTTGTTGTGAGTGAATCTGATGAACTGCTTGCAACGGGCCAGTTGCTTCTCGCCCCGGATGAGATCCTTGCTCTGGACAGGGGGATGGCCGTTGATGTCAGGCGTGGCCGGGACCAGACCCAGGGCATGAATTAATATATCTATATGTATTAAATATGATAAAAATAATATAAGAAATGCCTTATATTAACCACCACGACCCATGATCCCGCCAGAACCCAGTCAGTCTACGGAACGTGAGAACACAGAAGAGGGTGTTTTCAAGACATTCGTGGTCCCGGATAGGACCCGAATGGAAGAGCATACGATAGTTGTAGACGGAGATGTCATCATAGGCAATCATTCCGAGATCCGATACGGTATAATATCCAATTCCTCCATACTCGGGGAGAGGGTGGAAATATCCGGTGACCTTATATCCCGGTCTGATGTGAGGGTTGATATCTGGTCTCATATAGGCGGCAACATCAAAACAGGCACTAACGCCTATATTGGAGAGTTTGTCACCATTGATGGCAAGCTCGTAGTAAAAGGAGACCTTGATATTGGCAATGATGTCCGGATCAACGGCGGCTTTGAAGCCAAGGGCTGGATAGTGGTGCGTAACCCCATCCCTGTAATTGTCTATCTTTACCTTTACATAAGTGAACTGTTAAGGATTGGCAAGGACGAGGAAGTGGAAAAAGCCCTGAGCGAACTGTTCGAGGACGACGCAGGGGCGGTCAGCGTCAATAGCATGGTCATTCCAAACGGCTCCAGGATATCTATTGATTCTATACGGGTGCCCTCAAAAGCGCTCATTGGAAGCGGTTGCAGGCTTGTAGGCAATATCCGTGCAACTTCCCTGGAAATGGCAAACGATACGACCCTGTATGGGAGCATCCGTACGATACAGGATGTTACGCTGGGCAAGAGCAATATCATTCATGGGAATATTGTTTCAAGAGGTAATGTGTATATCAGAGAAAAGACCCATGTGCTGGGTGAGATCAACGCACAGGCCATTAAGATCCACGAGAGTGCCCGCGTAGACGGTATTATGCGTGCTTCCGGTGGTATCGTGTTCGAACGGGAAGAAGCAAAAGTTCTCACTGAAAAAGAATTGATGCAACTTAATATCTAAAATATCATTCCAATCTGGCAATCATATGTTAAAAAGACTGCGGAGGGCTGCTTATGAGCTCCATTGAACTATTTGATTTTCTTGATCTTGTACTAAGGTTGTGCATTTTTCTAGTGGCATTGCTGGTATCGAGTCTCCTGGTCAGAATAGATGCAGATGTCATCCGTTCGAGGATATATGTGTCCTTCAGGAAACTGAAAGGATCGTTTGTATTACTGAATGCGGGTTTTCTGCTATACCTCGCAGAAACCTTCGTAGATATCAGTGGTCCGACAGCATCAGGTATCGGTAACGACTTGCTTATGGGACTGCTGTCGATATCTTTCCAGATACTTATTCTTTTTTTCCTGTATCACCTGTATGTGGCTATCAGGGTTCCTGACAGAAGGATACTCTGAAGACCCTGTAAAAGGGTCTGTCCTTTCTTTTCATTGTTTATACTGAATAACATTTTATAAGAAAGGCTTTATCCATAGTCATCTTTAAAATAAGTTTACATAATATATAGCGCACAAGGTGTATACATGACAGAACAGGTTATCTCACGGCCGTCATCTCAAGAGGCTGTGATCCAAAAAGATGCAAAGTACGTAATGCAGAACTATGGCCGCCAGCAGCTTGTGCTGGAGAGCGGTGACGGCTGCATAGTCCGTGATATCGATGGCAGGGAATATATCGACTGTGTAGCGGGCATAGCAGTGAACAACGTCGGGCACAGTCACCCCAAACTGGTGGAAGCCATAAAGAAACAGGCAGAAAAACTGATTCATGTCTCCAATCTTTACTATACCGCGCCTCAGGCAGAACTTGCTGAGAAGCTTGTTAAGATCACAGACATGTCTCGTGTATTCTTCTGCAATTCCGGCACAGAAGCTGTGGAAGCTGCAATGAAGCTTGCGCGTGTAAAGACCGGGAAGACCGAGTTTGTAGCCGTCGAGCATGCATTCCACGGGCGCACCATGGGTGCCCTGTCGATAACTTATAAAGAGATCTACCGCAATCCCTTCAAGCCACTTGTGCAGGAAGAGAAGTTCGTGACCAGCAATGATGCAGAAGCAGTTGCAAATGCGATCACTGACAGGACCGCGGCCGTCATCATAGAGCCAATCCAGGGTGAAGGCGGGATCAATATTCTCTCTGATGCGTATCTCAGGGAAGTCCGCAGGATATGTGATGAAACAGGGACCCTTCTTATCTTTGACGAGGTGCAGACAGGTTTTGGAAGGACGGGCAAATGGTTCTGCAAGGAGCATTCCGGCGTTCAGCCTGATATAATGACCATGGCAAAAGCAATGGGTGGCGGTTTCCCGATGGGCGCCATCGCAGCGCGTGAAGGCATCGCCTTTGAGCGCGGTCAGCACGCAGCCACCTTCGGAGGCAACCCTCTTGCGTGTGCCGCAGCCCTGGCTTCCATATATATCATAGAGGAGGAAGGTCTCCTTCGCCATGCAACTGAAATGGGCGACTATTTCATGAGCCGGCTGAAAAAGATCTCTCTGGAAGGCGTGGTAGATGTACGTGGCCGCGGGCTTATGATAGGTGTCGAGCTGGACCGCAAGTGCGCAGACATTGTGGACTTTGCCCTTCAAAATGGTGTGCTGCTCAACTGCACATCAGAGAAAGTACTGCGTATCGCCCCGCCCCTGATAATAACCAAAGAGCAGATAGACGCGGTGGTGGCTGTGCTTGAGCAGGCCTGAACTGGTAAAAAAGGAGATAGCAGGGATAGCCGAGTATGTGCCAGGTAAATCCATTGAGGAAATAGCCCGCAAGTACGGCCTTGACCCGGCTTCCATCATCAAGCTGGGCTCAAATGAGAATGTACTGGGCCCGTCCCCCAAAGCCACAAAGGCAGTCATAGCCCGCGCAGGGGATATCAACATCTATCCTTCCGCCGATGCATCCGAACTTGTTGAAGCGATCTCAGTCTATACCGGTTTCCCGGTGGAGAATATATGCGCAGCCGGTCCGGGCATGGATGGCCTGCTGGACAACCTTATGAGAATGCTGATATCTCCCGGCGATGAGGTTATACTTCCTCTCCCTACCTTCTCGTATTACGAGATCGCAGCCCGCGCCAACGGTGCGGTCCCGGTGTATGTCCGGTCAGGCGATAGCTTTGCTTTTGATATTGAGGGCATAATGAAGGCAGAGTCTGAAAGGACAAAGATCATCTTCCTCTGCTCCCCCAACAATCCCACTGGCAGGCTTGTAGCTGAAGCCGACCTGCGCAGGATACTTGAGCACACGAGGGGTCTGGTGTTTGTGGACGAGGCCTATGTGGAGTTCTCAGACCGTAATCTGGCCCACCTCATAAGGGAATATGACAACATAATTGTCGGAAGGACCTTTTCAAAGGCTTTCGGCCTTGCGGGAATGCGCCTGGGCTATGGGCTGATGCCTGCATGGATCCGCTCCGAGTACATGAAAATAGCAACCCCTTTCAACATCAGTGTTCCCGCGATAGTGGCAGGCATTGCTTCATTGTCCGATGCCTCCTATCTGCAGAGGAGCATTCAGTGTGCAAGGGACGGGCGTGCATTTCTCACAAAGAATATTCCTTTCAGGGTCTACGATTCCCAGGCAAATTTTGTGCTTGTGGACGTAGCCCCCCTGCGATCGAAGGATGTCAGTGAAGCCCTGCTGCAGAAAGGGATCATCGTACGGGACTGCAGGTCTTTCAGGGAGGCAGGCGAGACACTTATCCGCGTAACTGTGGGCACTCCTGAGCAAAATAATAAGGTTGTTGCAGCTTTTAAAGAAGTTTCAGCTACTATCTAAGCTGTAAACTTCTTCTATTTTCATGAGGGGATACTCAAGCTCTGCATTATATGCAAGACGCACATTAGCGACGGCCGAGTTATATCTGACCGTTATTCTCACATCCAGCATGCGGCCTTCAAGTTCGCAGTAGCCGAACTCACTGTTCAGTTTTGAACGGATGATCTCCCTGTCGATCGAAACGCTTATCTCTTTCACGAAGGGCTGGACCGCGATGCTTTCCTGTATGGCTTTCTCAAGGCTGTCTGCATTTCTCAGGTTGACGGGTGAGCCGGTGAACTGGTGATAGAGGGCACCAAGCTTGATGCCCGCTTCAAAGAGCGCATTGTCCCTTTCTGTGATACTCTCTGCTTTCATGGTGTTGTCTCCTCACCAGGCCTCTTCCAGCCAGCTCTGCGGAGAGCCGGTGAGATCACATAAAGTATCATTATGACAAGTAAGAGCGACGCCAGTATATGGGTATAGTTTATATTTACGGGGTAAGATAACACCGTAATTGCAAAAAGGAAAGCAAGAACCTTTAGATGTCCGGGTTTCTTTGCCTTCATGTACGTTATCTTACTGATCATCAGCAGTCCTATGATAAAAGTGAGCAGGATAACGGCTCCGCTGTGGAAGTACCTTTCTCCGGCCAGCACATATGCTGAAAGGATGATACCTCCGGCTGTGATGGGAAGTCCTTTAAAGGACGGCAGCCCCTGGTGAGCCGTGTTGAACCTTGCCAGCCTGAGGATCCCGCAGAAGAAATAAAAGCACAGCGCTGCAAGCAGCAGGTATGATGCCTCACTGCCGGCGGCAGCATATACTATGGCCACAGGTGCAAGTCCGAATGATATTACGTCTGCAAGGGAATCCAGATTGGCGCCTATCTCACTTCCGGAGAACATCCTTGAGAGGTAACCGTCAAGGCCATCGGCAACTGCGGCCACAAGTATCAGTAGAGGTGCAAGGTACGTAAAATCATTCTGAACAAGTATCACTGCCAGTAAACCGCAAAGGGAATTAAGCAATGTTACAAGATCAGCTATTTTCAATGTCCTGAGCATATTCACTCCCATTTTGTTTCCGGGCTATGATCGTCATACCTGCAGTCACCTTGTCCCCTTTCTTACATAAGATATCAAAGTTTTCCGGAACAGTCACATCGACCCTTGATCCAAAGCGTATCATGCCAAATCTTTGCCCCCGGTCCATCTGGTCTCCTACCTGCACGTATGAGACTATCCTCCTGGCTATGGTCCCGGCTATCTGGACTACCTCTACTATCCCGTGTTCAGTATCTATTAACGTATGGGTGCGCTCATTCCTCTCGGAATCCTTATGGAAAGCAGGCATATATCCTCCTTTCTTGTGTTCCATGGAAATAACTTTCCCGGTAAGTGGCGCCCGGTTAACGTGGACATTATGGACATTCATAAAGATGCATACCTTGCGTCCTCTTATATCGACGACTTTTCCATCCGCGGGTGCTGTCATACTGCTGCAGCAATGTTCTACTTCCCTTTCCGGATCCCTGAAAAAGAATACAAAGAATATCAATAACGCAAGTCCCAAAATCGCAACGCTGCCCATATAAGGCCAGT
This sequence comes from Methanolobus sp. UBA474, assembly GCA_002501695.1. Taxonomy (GTDB): domain Archaea; phylum Halobacteriota; class Methanosarcinia; order Methanosarcinales; family Methanosarcinaceae; genus Methanolobus. The sequence continues at coordinate 21,365 of DANZ01000025.1, forward strand.
ATGTTATGATATGTGCGATCGCAGCAAGTACGCAGAGCGCGATCAAGGCCATTATCCATGGAGCAGAACCTTTTGCAAGCATTTAATCGTTCCCTGATACTTTTTCATATATACTGTGAATGTATTCTGCCACCATCTTCCATATCCCCTCTATAAGATCGACGAGCTCGGGCAAGATGCGCATAACAATATAGGCTATGCCAAAGAGAGCGAGACCCGATCCGATCTTTGCAACAGTATGATGAGCTATCTCAAAGCTGTTGGGGCCAAACCACTGGTAGGCATAGGCGACAATCACGAATACATCCCTTATTATATTTAAGGTATATATAATCGGTACAGAAACCAGAAATGCTGACACCAGCTTTTTCAGTGGTGCATTCACAGAGGCAATAAGCCCTATGAACAAAGCAATGCTTTCTATGGCAGTACAGGCCAGTATGATCTCTACGTGGTATCCATTCAAAGATATCTTATTCCATGCTGCCATCTCGGCAGGCTGTCCAAGGATCTGAAGTGTCCAGAACACATTATCCGTTACCAGGGATATTATCCATACGTTGAGTGAATCCATCTGGGCAAATGGGAAATAGAACAGCGACGCAAGTGCTGTTGCAACAGTTGCCATATATGTCACATCAACGGACTGGCCGCTCAGCGGCTTCAGGTCTCTGTACTCTTTGAACATATTGTAGGCTAATATCAGGCAAATTATACCAACAATGATGACCAGTAAGACGTTTACATAATCCTCTATCTGAATAAAGTGCATTGGCTGATAGAACCAGTGTAAAGAAAAGATTCCCCATCCTATGGCTCCCAGCAATTTACCGATTCTTCTTTTTTTGGATATCAGTGAGCAAGCCAGCATAAATGCCACTGCGACCCATAGTACATTTTCTATCATTTACAAGCACCTTTAATAGGTATGCCTGTATATATTAAATGTAGTGTATTAATCTTTTGTTCGTATGTATGCTGATACTCCCAAACTGACAGTGGATGCTGTTATTCTTTACAACGGCAGGATCGTTCTAATTCAAAGGAAAAACCCCCCTTTTCAGGGAAAGTTCGCTTTGCCCGGTGGTTTTGTAGAGGTAGGTGAAACTGTAGAGGAAGCGGTTGTCCGTGAAGCCCGTGAGGAAGCCGGCCTGTCAATAGAAATAGTTAAGTTGCTTGGGGTATATTCTGACCCTCTGCGCGATCCAAGAGGACATACGGTAAGTATATGCTATCTGTCGTTAGGTCATGGGGACCTGAAGGCAGGTTCGGATGCAAAAGATGTGTTCCTGTTCGATGTTGACGATGTACCGGAAATGGCTTTCGATCACAACAAGATACTAGAGCAGGCAAGAGGTGATATCAATGGAATTTTGTCCAAAATGTAAGAGCATGATGGTTCCGGTAAAAGGTGTATCCAAATGCAGGAACAGCAAATGCGGATATGTAAAAGAGAAAGAAGCTGACCATGAGTCACTTATGTCAAAAGCAGCACGCTCGGACAGAGAGGTCACAGTGCTTGAAGGCAATACGGACCAGGGTCTTCCTACCACATCAGTCCGATGTGAAGGGTGCGGCCATAATGTCGCATACTGGTGGCTGCGCCAGCTCAGGTCTGCAGATGAATCTGAAACTCGCTTCTTCAAGTGCACAAAGTGCAGTATGACCTGGCGTGAGTATGATTAATATATTTTCCATGCCTGGAATTATATAATACCTGCCATATAACTGGGAGCCTTTACAGGCTTTCTGTTTATAAAAACAAAGCTTTTATTAGTTAATGGATATAATGACCTAGAAATCCAATATATTTAGCGGAGAATCCAGATGTTCAAGGCAACAATCGATGCAGATATCTTAAAGACTTCCATAGAGACGCTTTCAGTCCTTGTTGACGAGGCGAGGTTCAAAATATCTCCAGAAGGCATTACTGTCCGGGCTGTTGACCCTGCTAACGTGGCAATGGTCAGCTTCGAGCTCAATTCCAGTGCTTTTAATGAATACAGTGCTGATGAATGTGAAATAGGCATGGACCTGTCAAAGATCAGTGACATATTCGGTGTTGCCGGTAAAGAGGACACGATCAGCATGGAACTTGATGAAATGTCTCAGAAGATGTCTCTCCATATTGGCGGTCTCTCATATACCATTGCATTGCTCGATCCGTCTACTATCAGGGCTGAACCGCGGATCCCACAGCTTGAACTTCCCGCCGAGGTCGTACTCAACGGCAAGGACCTTCTCAAGGCAGTGAAAGCTGCTGAGAAGATAAGCGACCATATGTTGCTGGGCATTGAAGATGATACATTCTATATGGAAGCAGAGGGGGATACGGACCGTGTGAGGCTGGATATTCGCCGTGAACAGCTTATCGACCTGAGAGCAGGCGATGCACGCTCGTTGTTCTCGCTGGATTATCTGTCAGATATCGTTAAACCTGCTTCCAGGTCCAATGAGGTCACAGTTGAACTGGGTAAGGATTTTCCTGTAAAGATCGGCTTTACAATAGCCAACGGCTCAGGCAAGGTCGGATATCTGCTGGCCCCCCGCATTGAATCGGATTAAAATACCCATGGATAACAAGGATCTTGCATTATATCCTTACACGACCGGGGCTTCCCGTTATGTGGCAAGCCTCGATTTTTCCCTTGACAGCCTTATCTCTTCGCGTGCGATGGATTCTGCAAGAGCGCGCGGCAAAGAGCGGGTGCTGCAGTCTATTGAAGGGGAGATACCAAAACCGGTCCTCTCGAACTCCGATGACAGGAAGATCCTTATCGAGCTTCTCTCATATCCTTTTTCCCGCATCCTTGTCTCGTGCATCGATGACCCCTTCCTGACGCGGCGTTACTCTCTGGCTGAGGCTGTTGCATCATACCGTTCCCTTAAAAGCATGGATGCAACCTTCCTGAGGGAATTCTCCCTTGATTTCAGCATCCATGCCGAAGTAAAGGAATCCGGCGTAAGGATACATTTCACTGACTATATCAGGCTTGCCAGTTCCCTTAAGGCTATGGAATGGAAGCTTGTGAACCGAAAGCTGGACCACGGGTATGTGACCGTGTCCAGGGAAGAGTTGGCCCGTCTCCTGCAGGAAGGTGTCAGACATAGGATAGAAGGCACCCTTCCTATGCAAGTGCCTGAAGATGTGTGCATCTCATGCCAGCCATACATTGCGGATATCATGATCGCTCTGAACGAGCGCAAGAGCCGCTTCGAAAGCTCGGAGTTCCGGACTGTGGAAGCGGGCCTTTTCCCGCCATGTATCACCCGCGCCATATCCCAGTCGCAGGCAGGTGTCAACCTGGCACATTCCATGAGATTTGCAATGACCTCATTCATGCTCGGGATAGGCATGTCCGTTGACGATATCCTGAACCTCTTCACGTCTTCCCCCGATTTTGATATGGAGAAGGCGCGGTACCAGGTGGAGCATATTGCAGGTTCATCGGGCACAAGTTATAAGCCTCCGTCCTGCGCAACTATGCAAACCTACGGCAACTGCTATGCCCCGGATGAGATGTGCAAACATATAAGCCATCCGCTTAACTACTATCGCCGCAGGATGTGGTTCAGGAACAGGGATGCCGCAAATGAAAAAGAAGAGCAGCCTTCCCCTACGGCTGAAAATGTCCCGTGATGCTGCCTTCAGTTGGCCTGTAGTTGATAATTAGTGACGCTTATATTCCCTGCATTTATCCACGAAGCTCTTCACAGGGAATGAAGCCGGGTGCGCGTGCGTATAACTTGCAAGGGAGTTGTGCTCGGTGATGCCGTCCTTTCCATCCCTTATGCCTTTTCCTCTTTTCATCTCATAGGCCAGCCTTGCATCGCCTGCACAGTTGGTGACCGAATAGTGAAATTCATGCCCCCGAATGGTTCCTTTGATGAAATCCCCCTTTGCCACCCCTTCGGTATAGCCGAGTGCCTGAAGCTTCTTTGTCATGACCGTTTCTGCAGGGAACAGGTCTGCAGTCCTGTAGGTCGTGCCGTCCACTTCGTAGGATCTGGACAGGTACTGGAGCCCGCCGCATTCGCCATATATGGGCATGCCATCTGCTGACAGGTTCTTGAGGACCTTTGTAGTCCTTGAACCTTCAAGTTCCTTCAGATACAGTTCAGGATACCCGCCGCCAAAGTACATGCCGTCCACCTCGGGAACTTCTCCTTCTATCGGGCTGAATGGAACGATCTCCGCACCAGCTTCCCGGAACGAATCGAACATCTCCTGGTAGTAGAAACAGAAAGCGCTGTCCAATGCCACGCCTATTTTCACGTCCGGTTCGGGCAGGTTTACCTCCTCAGCGGGTCCTATGTCGGGTGCACTTTCAGCGATCGAGATAATGGCATCAAGGTCGATGTTCTGTTCTATGAAATCAGCAAGCTTCGATGTATCAAAATCCTGCTCGTGGGCCATGTAAAGTCCCAGGTGTCTGGAAGGTACGCTGATGTCCTGGTTGCGCGGGAGAGTGCCTACAACAGGGATGTCGGGAATGCAGTCTTTGATCATTTGTGCGTGCCTGGGACTTCCTACTCTGTTGAGTATCACTCCTGCTATATTGACATCTTTGTCAAATTCGGAGAATCCTTTCACAAGGGCGGCAGCACTGCGCGACATCCCGTGGACATTGACCACCAGGATGACAGGCACTCCCAGTGACTTGGCCACATGCGCGGAACTGGCGATCTCTGTGGAATCCATTCCGTCAAAAAGCCCCATCACACCTTCGATGACGTTGATATCAGTATTCTGCGCATGCCTGGAGAACGTGCGTCTGACGCCGTCCACCTGCATCATGAATGTGTCCAGGTTCCTTGAAGGCNNACGTCCATCTGTCTCTGTTTCAGGGCCGCCATTATTCCCATGGACACGGTGGTTTTTCCGACACCGCTGTGTGTTCCGGCGAGCAGTATAGTTCTTGTCATGCAGGGTACTTTGTCAAATATGTATATAGTATTATTCCCGCATTATTCAAAACGGTTAAATAAAGAATGTCTATCTACCTACTATGAATTCCTCCGGGCCGCGCAGGACACTTACCGATCCTTTCGGGCGTACGGTAAAGAGTCTGAGAATGTCAATCACCAACAGGTGTAACCTTAATTGTATCTACTGTCATAACGAAGGCGACCAGGGAAGCACCGGGGAGATGCCGCTTGAGACAATTGTTAATATTGTTAGAGCTGCCGCAGGATTTGGTGTGGACCGGCTCAAGATATCCGGGGGTGAGCCTCTTATAAGGGAAGATCTTGAAGAGATAATATCCGCACTGCCTTCCTTGAGGGATGTGTCCCTGACGACCAATGGCACACTGCTGAAAGGCAGGGCAGGAGCATTGAAGGAGGCAGGACTGGACAGGGTGAACATAAGCCTGGACACCCTTGATCCTGGTAAGTTCAGGATGATCACCAATTGCAAGCGTAACATCCTTCCGAATGTCCTCGAAGGCATCGATGAGGCGGTTACGGCAGGCCTCACTCCTGTTAAAATAAACATGGTGCTTCTGAAAAATATCAACGAGGCAGAGATCGGGGAGATGCTGGAGTTCACAAAAGGTTACAAAGGCAATGTCATTCTACAGCTCATCGAACTGATGGACTTCAGGGGTGCAGCCCCATATCATGTGGATGCGGACCTGGTTGAGGAAAAATTGCTGCAACATGCCACCGACGTCACGACGCGCACCATGCACCACAGGAAGAAATACATTATAAATGGTGCAGAGGTCGAGTTCGTACGCCCTGTGGACAATACGGAATTCTGCGCAAACTGCAACCGGCTACGTGTAACTGCTGACGGTAAGCTCAAGCCTTGTTTGCTCGTTAATAATAACCTTGTGGATGTCTCAAATGCAAGTCCTGCTGAGCTGCCTGGACTGTTGCAGCTTGCTGTGAGCAAAAGAGTGCCTTTTTACAACCGTAATACTTGCGGGCAGGAGAAATAAAAATGGAAGTAGAACTGATAGTTGACGGGAAGATGATCGAGATCAATCGCTTCGTCCAGGAGATCCTGGGAAGTACTGTGCTGGGTGCTGCCGGTACTCTGCGCGGGGTCGAAGAGGACTGTACAGAGGTTGTCATTAAAATTAAAAAAGATTGAGATAAGTCCCTGAACAACGGTTATCTTCGGCCGCCCTGACCCTGCTCATATCAGGTGTTCTATCTCTGAGAGATCAACGGGGGATGTTGCATCCAGCGATAGCGGTGTGACTGAGATATGTCCTTTCTGCACCAGTGCATTAACGTCAGTGCCTGCATCGTCCATTGTGGAAAGGCCTCCGGCTATCCAGTAATAAGGCCTGCCCCGGGGGTCGTATCTTTCTTCCACTTCGGTCCTGAACAGTTTTCTGGCAAGGCGTGTGATCTCTATCTCCGTATCCATTTCCACTACATGCGGTATATTTATGTTGAGCAGGTCCACTTTGTCCGGGAGGCCATACCTGAGCACATTTTTTGCTATCCTGTTCACAACTTTGATAGCTACATCAAAATCATGCACATAATCCCGGTTGTCATCGAACTTCAGACCCTCTTCCTTTACCTGGATGGAAGCTGCTATGGCAGGGATCCCATAACTTGCTCCCTCAAGAGCCGCACCGATGGTGCCTGAAGTGGTCACGGTATCAGTGCTTATATTCTCGCCGATATTAAAACCTGAAAGTATGAGGTCCGGCTTTTCCTTCATTATGGTGAAAATGCCTATAATGACTGAATCTGTCGGCGTTCCTCCTACCGCATTGACCTCGATACCGTCAACCTGTGTCCGGGTGACCCTCAAAGGTTCAAAAATGGAGATCGAACGTCCGACACCGCTTTGCTGCATCATGGGTGCGGACACGGTGACATCACCAAGATCTGCCACACTTCTGTAGGCAGCTCTTATTCCTGAGGAGTATACTCCATCATCGTTGGTAAGCAGGATTTTACTGGGCATGACATACCTTCTGCAGATATGTATCTTAAAACTAATGGTGATAATTTCTCTTTAAAGACGAGAGGTTCCGGGGACTAACTAGAAGCAAGGGAAAAATACGAAAAGCGCAGGAAAGAAAAATGAATGAAACATTCTGGACCAGAGCGAAAAACATGCAGGGGGTGCATGCCTGCAATCAATACCTTATACGTTGGCGAAGACTCTCTTTTTGTCCCTGGAATGCAAGCATGCATCAGAGCCTTCCGGAAGGTCCGCGAGAGCTTTTACTTTTCCGATAACCTCAATGTCATCACTTATAGCATCCAGCTTGCTTATTATTTCTATAATGGTCTCATTCTGCTCTTCACTGAAGCATTTATTGTCCCTTACGATCTCAAGCAGTATCGAGGCATCGTCCAGTACCTGTGCGGCTATCGTTCTCTCCATGTACTGTTTGGCGGTTAAGGAATCATTTCCTTTAAGTGTCAGGTTGAACTCATTTAGCTGAGTTTCAAAAAGCCCTACATCATAATGGGCACTCCTGAATATCTTTTTAGAATAGTCTGCCCTGTAGACCTGTTTCGAATTCTTCAGGACCTTTAGGAATTTTTTATAGTCCATTATGCCTCGTTACGTATCTGAGCTCCTTTATGGAACATGCTCGTTTCTTCATGCCTGCACTGTGCGATATCAGAGACTTTTGCTTAATGACCTGCGCCTGAACTCCATATTTATTTCAGACTCAGCTGAAATGGATGTGAAGGTCTTTACTGCATTATATGTTTCACTGAACTGTCCGCCATTGACATCGTAATCGTTTTCGATGTCGATACCATAGTCCTTGTTCTCTTCTACGATAGGATCGCAGAGATATACTTGCAGAGTACCTTCCGCGTCCATGAAAACAGAAGGCCTTGCTCCGGAGTTGTTGTACTCTTCGACCAATCCTCTAAATATTAAAGACATGTACCGCATTGATTCCATTGAGTCATCACCATGTATGCAATTTCCTGACCATGCATTTATAGGTAATGTCACTGATTTTCTACTTATGGACTTTTATTTAGTACGTTATGTTCATAATATTGTTACTGCAGACCTATCTCTACAATCGATTCGCTAGTTGCCTACATGACAAGGGATGTATATTTATATTACTGCTCTTATTATTCATTCCGGGTCTGTTATGATAAGAAATGTTTTTAATCATTGGGGTGTACTTGGAAGAATAAATTTCATGAAAGGATCATCTAAGTTGGAGTAATTATGCTTGAGGATGAGTATCAACTTGATTTTTTTTCCGAAAACGGTTTTGTCCGTAAGCAATGTTCAAAATGCGGAAAATTCTACTGGACGCGTGACTCTGATCGGAATACCTGCGGGGATGCCCCGTGTGACCCATATTCATTCATTGGAAGCCCCGTCTTTAACAGGAAGTTCGACCTTGCCGGGATGAGAGAGTATTATCTTAAGTTCTTTGAGGACCGGGATCATACCAGGCTTGAAAGATATCCGGTAGTTGCCAGGTGGAGGGACGATATCTATCTTACAATAGCATCTATAGCGGACTTCCAGCCTTTTGTAACATCAGGTCAGGTCCGTCCTCCCGCCAATCCTCTGACCATCTCCCAGCCATGCATACGTCTCTCGGACCTTGACGCCGTGGGAAGGAGCGGCCGCCACCTCACAACCTTCGAGATGATGGCTCACCATGCCTTCAACAAAAAAGGCGAGGAGATATACTGGAAGGAGAGGACAATGGGTTTGTGCGATGAGCTTCTCAATTCGCTCGGAGTTGATCCCCAGGCCGTCACGTACAAAGAGGAACCCTGGGCAGGCGGCGGGAACGCCGGTCCGTGTGTTGAGGTTCTCATAGGCGGCCTTGAGGTTGCAACACTTGTGTTCATGGACCTGGAGCAATCAAGGGAAGGGAATATCCCTATCAAGGGAGAGAATTACCGCAAGATGGACAACTACATCGTTGACACGGGTTATGGCCTTGAGCGTTTTGTATGGGCTTCCAAGGGATCACCTACGATATACGACGCAGTCTTCCCCGGCATTGTCAACGAACTCATGCAGCTCGCAGGCCTTGAGCATCAGATCGATGATCCGGAATATGCCAACATCCTTGCCCAGAATGCACGCCTTGCCGGGCTCATGGACGTGAGCGAGAAGGCAAACCTCCTCCAGCTTCGCAAACAGGTTGCATCCAGCATAGGGACCACTGCAGAAAAACTATCCGCCATTATGGAGCCTGTGGAAAACGTATACGCTATCACGGACCACACACGCTGCCTGACCTTCATGCTGGCTGACGGTGTCATTCCATCTAATGTGAAAGCAGGTTATCTTGCACGTCTCGTACTGCGCAGGACCCTCCGCATGATGAAGGACATGGACATCAATGCTTCCCTTTCAGATATCGTGAGTATGCACATCAAGAACCTGCCGGAATATCCGGAGTTCTCTAAGAAGTTTGATGTCATTGAAGATATCCTTGCCCACGAGGAGCGGAAATTCGATGAAACGCTTGAGCGCGGCAGACGCATGATCCAGAAATCTGCCAAACAATACAAGTCCGCAGGCGAGAAGATACCCCTCCCAACACTTATTGAGATGTATGACAGCCATGGCATACCTCCTGAGATATCAAAGGAAGCTGCAGCCGAGATGGGTGTGGAGGTAGACCTTCCGGATAATTTCTATTCACTTGTTGCAGAGGGTCATAGTAAGGCCGAGGCAAAAGAGGAAAAAGTGTTCCCCTACATGGAGCGCGTGGAGAAGCTGCCCAAGACAAAACGCCTCTTCTATGATGAGCCCACAAGGATGAAATTCGAGGCTGTCGTGCTGGACCTATTTGACAACCATCTGGTGCTTGATACTACGCTCTTCTATCCGGAGGGTGGCGGACAGCCTGCAGACCACGGGACCATAACTGTCTATGATAATGTCCTGAACGTTATTGATGTACAGGTAGCCAATGGTGTGATAGTGCACATCATTGACGGGATGGAGGATGAGCTTCACCTGAGGAAGGGCGACCTTGTAGTTGGCAAGGTCGACGAGGAAAGGAGGATGGCCCATGCCTGCCATCATACTGCGACACACATAGTGAACGACGCAGCAAGGAAGGTGCTTGGTGACCATGTATGGCAGACAGGTGCGCAGAAGACCACGGAACGTGCCCGACTGGACATATCTCATTACAAGCGCATCACTCCCGATGAACTGAACCGGATAGAGCTGATAGCCAATCGCACTGTTATGGAGAACCAGCGTGTTACGGCTGAATGGATGGACAGGGTCGATGCAGAGAAGAAATATGGTTTTGGCCTGTACCAGGGAGGAGTCCCGCCGGGCAACAGGATACGCGTCCTCAAAGTGGCGGATGATATCGAGGCATGCGGAGGCACCCACTGCACCAGCACAGGTCTTGTAGGTCCGATAAAGATGCTCAGGACCGAACGTATCCAGGACGGTGTCGAGCGTATCGAGTATGCTGCGGGCCTTGCTGCGGTGAGGGCCACACAGAAGATGGAAGCCTGCCTGAGCGAGTCCGCAGAGGCCCTGAGGGTTCTGCCTGAGCAGCTGCCTGTGACCATTGATCGTTTCTTCAATGAATGGAAAGAATTCAAAAAGGATAACGAGCGGCTGAAAGAAGAACTTGCGCATCTGCGTGTGGACCGGATGGCAGATAACTCCAGCGTAATCGGAGGAATGCGCGTAGTAGCTGAAATGATCCCCAATGCGGACGTGGATGAACTTGTCAAGATCGCAGGAGGGCTTTCAGCAAATAAGGATATCATCGTCATCCTTGCAAGTGACTGTGGTGGCGTGAAGATCGTCGCAGCTGCGGGTGAAGATGCTCTCAAGGCGGGTGCGGATGCCGGAAAGATCGTTGCCCTTATGTCCGGGATAGTTGGCGGTGGCGGTGGCGGTCGTCCAAACATGGCACGCGGCGGAGGCACTGATCCCCTCAAGATCGATGATTCGCTAAAAAGCGGTATAGCCCTGCTCAGACAGCAGCTGAAGGTGGACTGAGGTTCAAGATGATCCCAGGGGAGATAAGGCAGTTCTTCTCTTCCCAGTTCGGGAAGTCCCTTGTCATCAAAGGCAAGCCGGGAACGGGCAAGACCACATTCGTATTTGAGATACTGCATGAACTGTGCCCTGGCGGTAACTGCATTTACATCTCTCCCCGGATAGACAAGTCCTCATCCTATGGAAAGTTTCCCTGGATAGAAGGGGATTTTAACAACAATGAGGATTTCCTGCGGATGCTTGCCTCCCGAATCAAGGCCATCTGGGAATCAAGTGACTCAAAACCGATGATAGCTGTCGATTCCATTGATTCGCTGAGCATCGCGACCACACGATCGGCGCACTGGCAGGAAAACAAGTTCGAACTGGAACGCCTTCTGCTGGATTTCTCGAGAAAGGTAAATGCAGATATTGTGATGATAACCGAGCAGACGGATATTGAATCGCTGGATTATCTTGTTGACGGGGTCCTGGCGGTCGAGACTCTGGAGATGGCAGGGAGCGATATCCGCAAGATCCACCTGCTCAAGTTGCGCGGGGTCGGTATGTCCCAGTCCAGGTACCTGTTCACGCTGCATAATGGTGTGTTCACAAGTTTTGAGCCATTCCGGGTTTCCTATCCTGAAAGGACCATAATACCATCTCCGGTGCCTGACCCCACCCACAGTAAAATATCCACCGGCAGCCCTGACTTTGACGAGATGCTGGGCGGAGGGTACCAGAAAGGCAGTTTCAACCTGTTCGAGATCACAAGCGGTGTCGGAGATTCATTTTACAGCATCCTGCTGCCGACATTTATAAATCACCTGAATCTGGGCAGGGCCATGCTTAGCATACCTACGGAAGGTACCAGCGTTGAGACCGAGATGCGGATGATATCTCCATTCACAAATGAGGCCGATTTCCTCCGGCAGTTCAAGGGGTTTGAGATCCGTGACCAGAAGGGGCGCATTCCACCTTACGTAGAGGCATTTTCCGGCAATCTCTACAAAGACATGGAGATATTCTATCAGTCAAAACACGACATGATGCGCCAGCATGGCTCGCTTCTGCTTGATTATATCGGTCTTGACAGTATGGAGTACAGCTATGGCTGGGAGAACATAGGCGCTGTTATAGGGCAGATCGCCTCTGTCACAAAGACCACGGAGAATGTTGTTGTTGCCGTTGCAAAGCATGGTCAGAAGATCACTGATTCTGTGGCACATATGGCCACGACGCACTGGAAATTTGAGAATGTGGATAAGACCCTTGTGATGTACGGTATCGTTCCAAAGACCGGGATGTATGTAGCCCTGCTCGATTTTGGCTCCGGCTATCCTCAGGTCAGACTGGTTCCCATCAAATGATGTATTGCCCGGCCTTTTTTGCAACACACCCCAAACATTAATAAGAACATAGGACTAATATTTACAAAACAAGTTTAAAAGGTAAATGATAATGGATGATCAGACTCAGGAAATTCTGGCAACTCTAAGGGATGGGTTATCAGAGAAAAGTTCATTGTTCTTTGCTCAGGTTGACAGTTTTGTCGAACGTTTAGTCTATCTTCATATCTACGATGTGCTCATCAATGACCCTGACAGGAACGTTGTGTGGCTATGCCTGAACTCCCCGCGTGACAAGATACTGGGCAGGTTCGATGATTTTGGTTTTGACATCAGCAACTCCATGGACCGTGTGTTCTTCATTGATGTAGAGGTGCCGGGTAAACCTCCCCAGCAGGGAACTTTTTACTGCAGCTCCCCTGCGGATTACACTAAAATGGCATCCCATATATCCAATCTCTTTGACAGGGATACACGCACCCTGCTGGTCATGGATAACATGAACGTACTGGCCAGCGACACCCTGCAGGTTGTTGAGACCTTCATGCAGTTCGTCCAGAAGAAAGTGCATGAGAGAGAAGGCGGTATCGTTTCAGTGCTTCTGAGGGATATCCTCTCCCCGGAAAACGAAACGCTGGTAAAGTCATTTTTTGATGTTGTCCTTGATGTGACCAATATCGGTGAAGTACACACCGAGATAGGGTTGAAGGACTTTGATTTCAGGTACTCGGTAGATAACGGGTCCATTAAACTGGAGTATGCCCGCAGGAAAGTGAAAAGGGAGAAATTGAAGATCCTCATTGTCGATGATGAGCCTGACATCCCGGAACTTCTTAAGTTATCCCTGATCAGTGAACCCTACGACTTCCTGGTCGCATATAACGGAGAGGAAGCGATCGATGTTGCCCTGAAGGAGCATCCTGACCTGATCCTGCTTGATATCATGATGCCCGACATGGACGGATACGAGGTAGTGGAGCATCTGAAGCAAAGCAATACTGCAAATGATATACCTGTTATAATGATCTCTGCAAAGACCGCGATCGAAGATAAGGTGAGAGGTATGGAGCTTGGCATTGATGACTACATTGCCAAACCCTTTGATAAAAGGGAAGTGAAGGCCCGGATCAAGATGGTTATGAGGCGGCTTGGCTGGTCTGTAGAGGAATAAATATATATTTAGCTAATATATTATAATGTCCTTGTAGATTATTTTTCCAGGAGTATAAGATGCATCCAAAGATCATGGTCGTAGATGACGAGCCAGATACCATAGACCTTGTAAAGATCATCCTTGAATCCGAGGATATAGAGGTCATAGGCGCAAGTAGCGGTTTTGAATGCCTCGAACTGATGGAGCTGGAAAAACCTGACCTGATCCTGCTTGATATCATGATGCCCGATATGAACGGATGGGAGACCTTCCATAAGATCAAGGAAAAGGATCCCGGTCTTCCTGTTGCAATGCTCACAGTAAAGAGCCAGGAATTTGATAAGATGCTGGGTCTTCATGTGCTCAAGGCAGACGACTACATCACAAAACCCTTCAGCAGAAAAGAGCTCATAAAAAGGACCAGGGCCCTTCTGGGCTCAAAGGCCACGTAAGTCCTAAAATGACTCACAGGATAAAGTCCTATGACTCATAAATGACTCACAGGAGCTCGCACAGGATAGCCATTCTGTCTTTGAGGAAAAGGTGGGCTTTTCTGTCCCCTCTTAAGTTCTCTTCCAGCCGGTTGCGTATATCCCAGTAGTCTTTCGGGTCCACAGATGCTCTTAATATGACCGTTCCAAATCCACTTTTTTTAAGGAGGGCGTTGATCTGTGAGATATCAAAGTCTTGGGTGCTCAGAACTCTATACCTGTTCTTTAGCATTGGGTGCTTAAGGGGTATGTCCGAGGTAATAAAAAGGCGCTTCCTGTCGATGAAGAATGATCTGATATCTGAAGCCTGATCTTTCAGGTCCTCTGCCAGTTGTGAGAGAAGCCCGGCCCTGTCAACCGATTCCTCCGGTTCAAAGGCAAAAGATGCAAGTTCCTCGGAGGGCTCTATATCAAGGGCAGCAGATCTGGATTCTATCCGTGCGCCGGATGGAAGCGAAACTGCTGAGACGTCGCATTTCATGAGGCTGCCAAAATAAAGGTCAAGGCGGTTTATTTTACCTTCAAGGGAAATGTATTCTTTTTCGCAGTTAAAAGGGATCCTCTCGGGCGTTAGCTGCGGAGGTGCCTCAAAAGCGAAATCCGATGTTATGGGGCTGTATGCAGCTATCACTGCAGGTATCGCAGGCCGGAGATTGCCGATATCACGCACATCTTCACTTGCAGGCCTTGCAGGATCCGAAAAAACAATGTCAAGCTCTGGCAGCTGCCTGATGACCTCGGGTGAAAGTGCGTCTGCGCAAATGAATTCCACGTTATCTATACCAAGGAGTCTGCAATTCTTTTTAGCATAGGCTATTTTCTCGGGATCGATCTCTACAGCGTAGACTTTGTCGCATTCCCTTGCGAAATAGATCGTCTGTCCGCCAACTCCGCAGCTGATATCTGCGATAGTGCTGCATTTTAGTCGCGTAGCCCTGTATCTTGCAACATCTTCCGGGGTTGCGAACCTCATTCCATCCCTGTCGGAAACGATGTTATGTTCAAATCTCTTCTTGCGCGGCAATCTTATCCCGGGAAAAAGGGATCTCAAATGATTTAAAGGCATCTCTGTGCACTAAAGAATGGATCTGGCAAAAACCCCGTATTATTCAATATTTTTATATAATATCGCATGTATATTGAAATATCTATAGATATATGCGACATATCTGATCCCGTTTATGTGAAACCATGTCTGGCTTGAGCGATACGATAAAGAAGATAACGGCGGGCATCCTGGGTAAAAAAGGTGCAAATAACGGCAGTAGCTCGCCTTTTAGTTTAGATGGACTTCCTTTTTCATCCGGTGCCCCTAATCTTAATGCTCTTCCGGACCTTACTTCCATTATGCCTTCCGGGTCTCCTCCTGGTTTTCAGGGCTTAAAACCTCCCTTCCCCCCGGGGAGCATGGCTGCGGGTATGCCTTCCCCGCCTCCGGGAATGATGCCTTCCGGAATGGGCGCACCAGGCATGTTCCAGGGAGCTGCGCAGCCTGTCAATGCCGAACAGAAAGAAGCTATCGAGACAAACACTAAAAAACTTAGAGAAGTTGAAACAAAGCTCTCAAAGGCTGATGTGACCCTGAGCATGGTACAGCGGGACAATGAGGAAGTCAGGAAGACCGTTGAAAAAATAGATCAGAGTGTACTGGAACTGCTATCGCTTTACGAGATAGTATCCAACCAGGTCAATCCATTTGTGGGTGATGATGTCGCATCCCGTGCAACGATAGAAAGGTTTGAGAAGACCGAGAAAAGGATCACCGAACTTGCGGACCTGCTTATCATCTTTAAGAACGACATGGATACCATCAGTCATAAGCTGAGCATGCCCGGAATTCCCAAAGAGATCGGCTCAAAGATGCAGGATATCGAATCCAAACTGAATGCATTTGCCGATGCTATGTCTATGATGCATGAGAGTATAGAGCAGCTGACATCAAGGACAGAGGAGCTTTCCGGCAAGACCGGGACAATTGACCAGAATATACTCGAACTGGCAGAATCATCAAGTACGATCTCTTCAAGGGTGGATGAACTGGAACGAAAAAGCACCCTGCAGTCTATAGCTGCTGCAAAAGAAGAACTTGAAGCCGCTGCTTATGATCAAGGGTCGGAAGACCAGGACAGGAACGATCCCCGGACCGGCTCTAAAAAGAACCTTCCTCTGGTGCGTCTGGAGCACCTGAGGACCGACCCCACCAGTGTCGTAGTCCTGCTCAACTGGATAGAGTTCCTGATGGAGCGTGTCGGCAGGAACAACCTGATGGATGCACTGGATTATTATATGGACATCGGCTGGATAAGCGAAGATGTCAGGTCGGAAGTCATGGCATATGCCCGTGGTATCGACTATTATGTGGAAAAACCTACCTGGCGCCTGCTCCCGGAAGACCATACGAAATCACTTCTCTTTATAGAAAGGCTCTGCGGACGCAAGATCGATCGCAATATGCTCAGTTCGATAGACCGGGAAATGTCAAAAGTTAAGCATGGGCTGGAGGAACTTTATGGGATTTGAGGTCACGGTAGTTGTGGTCATATTCTTTATTTCAGCCCTTGTCGTGGGAACCTTTTCCTATACTGCACTGAGCACTTCCTCGGATATTGTTGCCGATGCGTCAGCGGAGCAGTACCTGATGCAAAATGAACGTATGCATACTTCTATCAATATTGAACATTCCGTACCCGGCATTCCAGGGAGTACATATGACCTGACGGTGACGCTTACAAACACGGGCAGTGAAACGCTCCGGTTTGATGAATTGAATGTTCTTATAGACGGGCAAATTGAACCTTACACTTTTAGTGAAGCTGCTCTATGGGTTCCTGCAGAGACGCGCAGCCTGGCAATATCCGGTCTTACGGGTGCCGGGACCCACCGTATCAAAGTTGTGACCGGGAATGGCGTCGCAGCTTATGATATTTATCTTGTGTGAGATATACGGTGTCATATTTATATAGTATTGTCAATATATTATGTTTGAAATTATATTATCAATTCACGACCAGACGGTACGAAAGCATGAAGAATAAGCACACTTCCACAAGGAGGCTCTTTTTCAGGTGTCAAAAGGCAGAGACTGCCATAACGCACATGATCTTTTTCATCACGGCCATTATTCTGGCTATGGGAGCTATTACAGTCCTTTCCGCTGACGTACAGTCCATTGTCTCATCATCTTCCGTAAATAGCAAATTGATAGCACAGCAGATGAGGACCGACATAACGATAGTCAACGATCCTCTGATGATCCCCTATGACAATTCCGGCAATAGCTATGCCTTCTATGCAAAGAACACAGGCAGGACCGAGCTGGCACCCGAGTTCATAACAGTGCTTGTAGATGGGATATTGGTCGAGCCGGCAAATATGGATGTCGAGATACTCGATGGTGATGTGATGTGGAGGCCGGGGGATATTCTGGTACTGCATGTTACTCCAAGCCCCAGTCCTCTTGAGTCCGGAGATCATCGTATCCTTGTAGCTGCAGAGAACGGTAAGTCCGGCAGCATGAGCTTTAAGGTTTAAAGGAGAGTAAATGGTAAAGATATGTTCATTCGAGGTTCCCAGGGACGAGTTAAATGCGAAACTGGGAGGCGGTTTTCCTGTAGGCTCATTAGTAGTTATAGAGGGAGGAAGCGGCGGTGGTAAGAGTTCCATTTCCCAGCGTCTCTCTTTCGGACTGAATGAGAACAAGGTAAGTGTCACATTCATATCCACCCAGATGACAACAAAGGGTTTCATCAATCAGATGTATTCCATGGATTACCCGATCGCTCCTTTCCTGCTGAACGGTTCACTTCTTTATATCCCTGTCATTCCGCTTGTCCAGGCAGCAAAGTCCAGGTTTGACTTCCTGGAGAGACTGATGGCAGCAGAAGAGTTGTTCGAGAAAGATGTGATCATTATTGATACTATCTCTGCGCTCATAAAATACAGTGCAAATGCAGAAAAAAGCCTTGACCTCATATCTTTTTTCAAAAAGCTGAATGGAATGGGAAAAGTGATAATCCTCACCATAGAACCCAATCAGCTTGATGAGGACATAGCTTCAATGTTCAGATCGTCCTGCGATGTTTACATCACTCTGAAATCAAGGCCCCTTGGAAGTGAGGTCAAGCGCACCATTGTAGTGAACAAGTTCACTGGAGCAAAAGGTCCGGTGGGACAGATGATCGGTTTCAGGATAGAGCCAAGGGTTGGCCTGGTAGTGGAGATCGCTTCCGTTTCATGAAGGCAGTGGAAGGTGAGTGAATGGATCTGGAATTTGAGAAAGCCATACAAAGAAATCCGCACCTTGGTGAATATGTGCGCAAGTTCATGCGGGAGAAAAGTGCGGATGAGCCAGCTTTCATGATAAAGCTTTCCAAGGATATCAATAAGGAGAATGTGAATATCATTCTTCCTGTCGGTGATCCTGTCTTCATTCACATTTATGGCACTCCGGAACTGGGTGAAGTTCGCTACTACAGCATAGAACCAATGCTGAATGACCTGGAGAAACAGAAGTATGATGCTGTCCTGAGCATTATTCTCGAGAAGTCGGCGAGTGAGCCACTTCCCACCTCGGAGACCGAGCTGAAGGAGCTTATAACTAAACTCCTTAACAAATATGTAGACATAGGTGCCGGAGGGAGCATAGAGACAGATCAGCATAAAGGCAAGTTCGATATACTGCACAAACTGATGCCAGTACAGAAAAAGGTGCCTGTAACCCAGAACGAATATAACAAGCTGCTTTATCACATAGAAAGGAACATTATCGGTTCCGGCCCCATAGAAGCTGTCATCAGGGACCCGTATCTTGAAGATATCAGTAGCATTGGCGTGGATAATGTGTTCATTGTCCACAAGATATTCGATACCATAAAAACAGATCTGAGCTTTGGGGATGAGAAAGGTCTTGACAACTGGCTCAGGAGCATGAGTGAGCGTATCGGACGCCCCGTCAGTGATTCCCGCCCCATTGCAGATGGTGCACTGCCTGACGGATCACGTATCAACATAATATACAGTATAGATATCAGCAGGCGTGGAAGCAGTTTCACGATGCGTAAGTTCAGTGAGGTTCCTGTCAGCATCATCCAGCTCATCGGCTGGGGTGCAGTGAGTGCTGAAATGGCTGCTTACATGTGGATGTGCCTTGAGAACGGAATGAGCGTCTTTTTCAGCGGGGAGACCGCCAGCGGGAAGACTACCATGCTGAATGCCTGTCTTGCATTCGTCAATCCTAAGTCAAAGATATTCAGCGCTGAGGATACAGCTGAAGTCCAGCCTCCCCAGCCTGTGTGGCAGCAGCTGATCACGCGTGAGCAAGGGCCTGTGGATTCCAGGGTGGATACTTTTACTTTGCTCAAGGCTGCCTTGCGTTCCAGGCCAAACTATATCATTGTAGGTGAGATCCGTGGAGCTGAAGGTAACGTGGCTTTTCAGGGTATGCAGACCGGACACCCGGTCCTGGCAACTTTCCACGCGTCGGCTGTCACTAAGATGATACAGCGTCTGACGGCCGATCCTATCAATGTTCCTGTTACCTTTATCGATAACCTGAATGTGGCAATGATATTGTCTGCCGTCTATCGTAAGGGAAAGTTCCTTCGCCGGTGCCTTGCCATAGAGGAAATAGAGGGTTACTACGAAGAAGTAGGCGGGGTTGTTACGAGGGGTGTTTTCCAGTGGGACCCGGAAAGCGACAAGCATAACTTCAGAGGCCTGAACAATAGCTTCATCCTTGAGAATAAGATAGCCACTAAGTTGGGTTATGAGGATAAGAGAATGATCTATCAGGACCTTTTCCTCCGGGCGAGGATACTGGAGGAGATGCGCTCAAGGGGCATAGAGGACTATTACGATGTTCTGGAGGTCATAGTGAACTTCTATAAGCATGGTGTCAATGGTCTGCCCTTTATTGTGTAGGTGAGTTCAATGAGTTATGAGAAGGCATTCAAGAACCTTGGCATGGAACCCATGACCTACGCGAAGAAGTTCGCTTTGCCTATCATTTTGTTTGGCATTATGTTCGCAGTGCTCATGTACACTGTGCTTCCGACCCTTTTCGTTGGCCCCACTAAGTATATACCGGTGCTGGTCACTGTCATATGCATTTTCTTTGTATTCTCATATCCGATGTCTATCCTTGCTTCAAAGGCAACACGCATTGACAATAACATGCACTATTACATCACTCAGATGGGCTCCATAGCAACTGCAGAAACTCCCCGGCTCGACATTATCCGTATTGTTGCGGAGAATAAGGATTATCGTGAGCTTGCGCAGGAAACAAGGAAGATATATGATCTTGTGACCATCTGGCACATGAGCCTGTCAGATTCCTGCAGGTTCATATCAAAACTGACGCCTTCTATCATTTTTGAAGATTTCCTTGACAGGTTTGCCCATGCGCTTCAGTCCGGTGAGGATGTGAAAAGCTTTCTTTTTGCCGAGCAGAACGTGGTTATGAACGAGTATGAGTCTATGTATAACGGTGCCCTCTACTCGGTCGAGATAGTAAAAGAACTATTCGTATCTCTTGTCATGTCCCTTATTTTCCTGGCATCTTTCGCTGTCATCATGCCTGTTATCACCGGCATGAACGCGGAGCTCCTGATGGCTATTGTGGTCGTGGTCTTCCTGGTCACGGATGTTGTCGTGGTCATGTTCACAAAGAGCAAGGTCCCTCAGGACCCTGCATGGAACAGGTCCACCGCATTGACCAAAGATAAGATCAAATTATATCGTTCCATTCCTATATCTATCGGCGGCTGTATCCTTGTAGGTATAGCGCTCATGATCCATGGCAACATCGACACATCGATCGCCGTTGCGATGTTCCTGACCCCTCTGGTCTATACCGGGCACGTTGCACGCAAGATCGAGAAAAGCATTCGCCGAAAGGATGAGAATTTCCCTGCCTTTATACGCTCCCTTGGCAGTTCCGCAGGCGCCAGGGGAGGTGTGATCGATGATGCATTGAAAGCCCTGAGGATCCATGATTTCGGCCCTCTTACACAGGATGTCAACAATCTGTACAAGATGCTGGCGACAAGGATCGATAAGTTCGCTTCATGGAACCATTTCTCTGCAAATACAGGAAGTAACCTGATCCAGAGGTTCTGTGTGATGTTCGTAGAAGCAACTAACCTTGGCGGCCAGCCGGAGGTCATAGGCGACATAATAGCAACGAACTTCCACAGGATAGTCAATCTCAGGAAAAAAAGGAGCCAGTCTGCCAACAGTCTTGTAGGGGTTCTCTATGGGCTGACAGGCGGTATCGGCTTCACAATGTACATTTCCCTGGGTGTAGTGGGACTCATGCAGGATATGTTCGCAACTGTGGAAATGCCGGCCGGTATGTCCATAGGCATGGTGCTGTACACTAACGTAGGGAACATGAGCACCCTTGAGAACATGGTGCTCGGAATAATGATAGGCCATTCCTTCCTGTCCGCCATTCTCATACGGATAGTCGACGGAGGCCATATGCTCAGTTCGACCATTGACTTCGTTATCATGGTGTGGATATCAGGAGCAAGTGCAGTCGTAACAATGGCAGCGGTATCATCCCTTCTGGGAATAGGGTGACNNCTTTTCTCCCTGCTTATTTCTTCATCTCTCTTTTTATGTGATCCACGACTGCAGAGGTCATCTCCTCAGTAGTGTATGCTCCGCCAAGGTCAGGAGTTGTTATGCCTTCTGTAAGGGCGGCATCAATAGCTTCTTCGACCAGTGCAGCTTCCGGCATGTTCCCATGCCACTCAAGCATCATCTTAAGGCTCAGCATGGCTGCAATGGGGTTTGCGATCCCTTTTCCTGCAATATCAGGGGCGCTTCCGTGGACGGGCTCGAAAAATGCATGTCTGGCACCTATATTGGCGCTGGGAAGCAGTCCGAGGCTGCCCACAAGAGCTGCTGACATGTCGCTCAGGATGTCGCCGAAGAGGTTGGTTGTAACTATCACATCGTACTTTTCAGGCGACCTGATAAGTTTATAGGCCATTGTGTCCACAAGCTCGTCAGTGTGGTCGACGGCCTTTGAGACTGCGACCCCGCGGCAGACATCAAGGAAGAGCTTGTCGGATTTCATGACGTTGGATTTATGGACGATCACGACCTGGTTCCTTCTGTTCTTAGCCAGTTTACAGGCATACTCGGCTATCCTCTCGGACCCCTTGCGGGTGATCACTCTTTTTGTCCAGGATATATCCTGCCCTATCTCCTCTATACCTGAATACAGGCCTTCGGTATTTTCCCTGACGATCACAAAATTGAAATCACTTCTTCCAAGGATGCCCTGCACAGACGGCAGAGGCCTTATCGGGCGGATGTTGGCATACATGTCAAGTTCTTTTCGGATGGTAAGAAGCACGCTCTTATAGCTCGGGTCGGGGGAGGTCGTGATCGCCCCGAAAAGTATGCAGTCACAACTTTTCAGGACCTCGAGGTCATCATCGGTAATGGCTTCCCCTGTTTTCTCCCATTTGCCATATCCCAGCTCCACATGGACCTTCTCAACATCCAGCCCGAGTGCGTCCAGTACTTTTACAGCCGCAGGGATCACTTCTTTCCCGATCCCGTCACCCTCTACAACAGCAAGTCTCATGCAATCACCTTATGGATCCTACTCATTTCCGTTCATTTCCTGTTGCCTTAATTCCCTTACAAGTTCCCATACTGCATTGGCGACGAAGAACTCGGATGCACCCCAGTGCACAACAGTGCCTTTGATGCCGTTTATTCTGACAATGCCGGATTTTTCCGAGCGGCAGCATCTTGTTATAAAAGGCCTTGAAGGCTTAAATATATCCGACTTAAAGGGGCAGATATTAACAAAAGAGTAATCGATTCCCGGAAACCTTGACTGAAACAGGCTCTTCGATATCTCGCATCCTACAAGCAGCGACCCGTTCTCAGTGATCACATCGGAGTCAAGGCACTTACCCTGCAGTCCGGATGAAGAGCACGGAAATACCGTTCCATCGCCTTCGAATCGCCGCAGGTCTGTCAGGTTCTCTGAGAACCTCACTGCAAGGTCCCCGAACAGCCCGCTTGCCTCAAGCCTCCTGACAACACTGGAAAGCCAGGAGGGTTCCGGTGGCACGACATCCACGATCTCTATATCTAGAATATCCGAGAGGTCCGGCCTGTGCACAAAGGTCACATGCATATCAATGCCTGTGAATATCACTGTGTTTACATTGCCCTTGCAGAGCTCATATGCAGTTTCGATCAACAGGGCACGGTCCTTGATGTTCAGTTGTCTGTCGTATTTAATGACTTCCTCACCGCCGGCTATCCTCTCAAGAGAACTGACATCTCTCAGGAGCTGATCGCCTGTTTTACTGACCCTGTACAGGGTATATGCGCCTTGCTCATCCCCGCAGGAACAGTAGCTCTCTTCGATCATATACTCTGTGAGGAAATAGATGCGCCTGTCAGCGTCTTCCGGGACGGGGCGGGTGACGCCCACGTTCTTGTACTCCTGAGGAAAGATCATAGTCATATTGTGCAACTGCCCTGTGCAAGCTTAGGTTCCATTGCTTTGCGCAGCTTTCCTGTGAGCCACAAGTCCGCCATCGGTCAGTATTTCCAGCAGGAAGTCCGGTAGTTTGTTTCCCTGATAGTTCTGTCCGTTAACCCTGACAGTGCCTGCAAGGAGGTCTATCTCCATCTCGTCCCCTTCCTTGCATTCAACGTCCGCCTCTATCAAAGGAAGTCCCACGTTTATCGCGTTCCTGAAAAATATCCTTGCAAAGTACCTGGCCACGACGCAGGAAACGCCTGCATGTTTAAGCGCAAGAGGCGCCTGCTCCCGGGAAGAACCACAGCCGAAGTTATCCCCTGCGACTATTATGTCCCCTTTGCTGACCTTTCGGGAAAACTCAGGATCAATGCCTTCCATCGCATGATCAGCAAATACCTGCATATCCGTTGTGCGAAGGTATTTCCCGGGTATGATGACATCAGTATCGATATCGTTCCCGAACATCCATACTCTTCCTTTGATTATGCTGTCCAATATATCACCTTGAATTAGTTCAACAATTCAGTCCTTAGATAAAAATGTGTTCCG
>DANZ01000010.1 GCA_002501695.1 Methanolobus sp. UBA474
ATGAATGAAATAATGGGAGAGGACTATTACTGGGGATTCTTTGCAGCTTCAGAGAGTATGGATTCCATTTCCGAGGTAACCGATGAAGTGGACAGCAGGCTCGCCAGGAACCTGGGGGTCCCATACAGGGATATCGATAACGAGGATGCTAAGCCCTATTCTCTTCTCAACCAGGAGGAAATACTGGAGGAGGTTGACCAGTTATCATCGGCTCTTGGCTCGCTGCTGACGGCTGTTGCGCTTATCTCTCTGATAGTTGGCTCGATCGGTATCATGAATATCATGCTGGTGACGGTCACTGAAAGGACAAGCGAGATAGGCATCATGAAATCGCTCGGCTACAAGAACCATGAGGTACTTTCCATGTTCATTGTAGAGTCCATGGTAGTGGGCCTTATCGGTGGCATCTTCGGCACAGCTCTCGGAGTTATCGGCGCTTACGTAGTTGTGGGCGCAATGGGAATGCCCCATGTGTTCCCGCTGGACATGATCTTCATAGGAGTGGCAGTCTCTATTGTAGTAGGACTGGCCGCGGGTGTCTATCCTGCTAACAAGGCCGCAAAAATGAATCCTGTGGACGCTCTGAGGCATGAGTGAAGGATAAGCAGGCAAAATAAGGAGGCAAAATGTTCGATATGTTATATATGGGGCTTCCCTTTCTGGTCTTCTTCCTCTTCTTCGGGGTGGGGATCATCGGGACCGTTTTCTGGTTATGGATGCTCATCGACTGCGCTACAAAAGAGCCTTCATCGGGCAATGACAAACTGATCTGGATACTGATCATCCTGCTCACGCACCTGATCGGTGCTTTGATCTACTTCCTGGTCAGGAGGCCAAAACGCATACGGGAATCCGGAGAATGAACGGTGGGAGGCTTCTGCGGGGTAATGCCGGATGCGGCCTGTCTTTTGTCAGGCTGCCCTCTCATGGAAGGGAGTACCGACAGAGGCTGGAGATGCCGGTATATCCTTTATCAGAGGATGGAATAAAATGTTTGAGAGAATTAACACAGCACTCGGTTCAGCACAAAGGTATGCAGGTGAGTTTGTATCTGTAGCTTTCAGAAGGCAGACATATCTGAATATACTGTACCTGCTGTTCACATTCCCTCTTGGCACGGCTTACTTCGTGTTCCTGGTGACAGGGCTGTCGCTGGGTTTTCATCTGCTGGGCATCTGGATAGGCATCCCTGTTCTGATACTTGTTTTCCTTGCATGGTGGGAAATGGCATCCTTTGAGCGCCAGCTGGCTATATTGCTGCTGAATGTTGATATGCCGCCAATGTCCCGCGATCAGGTCAAAGCGGAAAGCATGCTTGACAGGTGGATAGACAAATTCAAAAACCCGGTGGCCTGGAAAGCACTGTTGTTCCTGTTTATGAAATTCCCTCTGGGCATATTCTCGCTTTCCATAGCTGTAGTCATGATCACTCTTACTGTATTCCTGCTGCTGTCTCCCCTTATCTATTATTCAGGGTATGTTTCCACCTTCGGTACGCTCCGGTATACTTCCGGGCTATCCCTGCTGGCTTTCATTTCAGGCATACCGGCTGGATTGTTATCGATGCACATCATGAACCTGCTGGCAAGGGTGTCCGGAAGGTTTGCAGCATTAATGCTCGGGATCTCGCCGAAGGATGAGAATGTCACAGCAGGGGAAAGATAGACATTTGACAGATATGCCCGGAAAGAGCAGGTCACCTTTCATTCAGCTTACTATAAAAATCAAGTATGATATGTGTTTTCTTGTTATCAAGGTTAAGCCGGAAAGTGCGTATCTGTTTCCCAAGGGGTTTTTCGGTAACTATCCCGGTTTTGAGCAAAGGTGCGATGACTCTTGCCACACTGGAATGGGACAGGCCTGTCTCTTCTGCTATCCCCGAAAGATAAGTTGACTCGTTCCGATGCTCGATCAGGTTTTTCAGAACCGTCATCTGGGCTGTCTTTCCAAATATCTCTTCCAGTGCATCCATTGTATCTTACCTTACTTGTATCGTACCTTAGATAATCATTTATGGGTTATAATACTTTCTTTAATTAGGATGGCTGGTCTAATTAATGTATAACTCTTTGATATTTGGAAAGGTTTTAATAGCATCATCCAGCTATATTTATCCATAGTTTTGGGTAGTATTACCATGAATACTGAAAACATTGACCAGAAGATCCTGGCACTGATGGAGAGCAATCCTCACATGACAGATGCGGAGATTGCCAGGTCGCTTGGACTGGATGAAAATGCTATCCGGCAGAGGATAGACTTCCTGTGTGACACCCGTGAGAAGATCCTTATCGTGGATGAGGAGATAGACGCTTCAACTGCACTCCGGCTGGCGCTTGAATCAGAAGGCTACAACGTTATTGAGGCCCTTGACGGATATGAAGGGATACGGAAAGCAAAGTCTGAGAACCCCGATGTAATACTTCTTGACATAATGATGCCCGGTATGGACGGTTTTGAAGCATGCCAGCTTCTCAAGGCTGACCCGGCTTTAAAGCATATACCCATCATCATGCTGACTGCAAAAGGAGAGGTTGATGATAAGGTGGAGGGGCTTGAACTGGGAGCAGATGACTATGTTACAAAGCCTTTCAACCTCAAGGAACTGAAAGCCCGTATAAGGATGGTGCTGCGAAGAGGCGCTGTCTGATGCTCAGCTTCTGATCGACTTCCTTATTTTACAAGGTCCTATGTGGGGTAAAAAAAACCGATTGAGCCTGGTAGTTTTTGCAGTGATAGTGTTACTGCTGGTCGGTTCTATCTTTTTTCTGTGGATGAAGGCCAATGTTGAGGTCAGGTCCATCGTGGAAGAGCAATATCAGCAACAGCAGCTCATCCTTACCCAATATGTATCATATTCCATCGGGGAACTGCTCAGCGAAAGAGTGCTGCTGCTGGAGGTGGTGGCACAGAAGCAGCAGGGAGTCCCGGACGATCAGTTCATGTCCGAGTTCGAGACAGTATACCAGGTCGCAGAGATCTACTATGTGCTTGAGTTCATAGATGCCAACGGTACAGTCGTGTCGGGTTATCCTGTGGAACACGTGCCTCAGGGTTACAACCTGTATTCTAACAATATGAGCCGGGCGTTCGAGCATGTAAAGAACACAGGGGAAGTATATGTGTCCGAACCTGTAAGCACGATGGAAGGCGTTTTTGGCGCTTACGTGTGGGTTCCTGTATTTGAGAACGGGGAGTTCAGGGGTTCAATACTCGGGATCGTCTCGGACGAGAACATAATCAGCCAGTTTGAAACATCATCTGATGGCAGGAATTATGTCTATATTGTGAACGACAAAGGCATGATACTTTATGATCAGTCCGGCACATATGAGAAAGGCACAAGCTACTTCGACTATGCTGAGAATGATGATCAGCAGCGTCTCTCTATCCTCCAGGCGCAGATGAGCGGCCAGATGGGCAACGGCAAGTACTGGCAGGAAACATCCGAAGGCGACGAATATGTGCTGGTTTCCTATTCCCCGGTGAACTGGTACAACCAGCGGTGGTCCGTGGGTCTTACGAGCCTGGATGATGCTGTCGATGACATAATCCTCTCGGTATATGTAAAATTGTTCACGGTGGCTGCAGTTTCTGTACTTTTCATCCTGTTCGTGAGTTCCCAGGTCTATTTCATCCTCCTTAACTGGAACAAGTCCCTTGAAACCGAGGTTGAGAAAAAGACCCGCGAACTCCAGCAATCCAATGAATCCCTTATTACTGCAAATATAAAGCTCAAGGAGCTTGACAGGTTAAAGAACGAATTCCTGTCCATGGTCTCGCATGAGCTTAAGACTCCCCTCACAGCCATGAAGACCTCCAGTGAGTTCCTTTTGGAGGAGAAGTGCGCCCCCGATGTAAGAAAGCAATTGCTTGCCCTTATCGTACGCAATGTTGACAGGCAGGCACGGCTTGTCGATGACCTCCTGGACATCTCAAGGATAGAATCCCGCAGGATGAAGTTCAATATGGAAAATGTAAGCCTGCATGAGGCTCTGGACCATTCCCTTGAGAGTATCCGGCGTTTCTCTGAGAGCAAAGGCGTTGAGATCGAAGTGGATATGCCTGCTTCTCTTCCGGCGGTCCATGCGGATAAGGACAAGCTCATCCAGGTATTTGTCAATCTTCTGAACAATGCTGTCAAGTTCACGCCCCAGGGTGGAAAGATAACTGTCCATGCACACAGGTCCGGCGCTGATGTGGAGATATCTGTCAGGGATACGGGTATAGGCATCGACCCGGCCTATGCGGAGCGCATATTTGATAAGTTCTACCAGATAGACAATACCTCCACCCGCTCTGCAGGGGGCTGCGGGCTTGGACTTGCGATCACAAAAGGGCTGCTCGAAGGCATGGATAGCTCAATACGTGTTGAAAGTGAGTCCGGTGCGGGCAGCAGATTCATTTTCACACTGAAGGCAGGAGCAGTGAGTTCCATTCATTCTGAAGTTCATTGAAATATGTTCAATCAAGAGGTGCAGTATGTTAGTGACAACAACAAATGATATAGAAGGTAAAGAGCTTGAAATCCTTGGCGTGGTATTCGGGAACACTGTCCGCTCCAAGAATATCGGGAGTGATATAATGGCGGGACTGAAGAACATTGTCGGAGGAGAGCTGAAAGGTTATTCTGATATGCTCACGCAGGCGAGGAAGCAGTCTTATGACCGGATGGTCGAAGAGGCCATAAGGATGGGTGCTGACGCAGTTGTAAATGTGAGGTTCACTACATCACAGACCATGGCAGGAGCCGCGGAGTTGCTTGCCTATGGGACTGCCGTAAAGTTCAGGAAGGGCTAAAAGTTGTAAGTCTGGCTCGTTCTTCCTGAGGGGAAAGCACACTTCTGCCTTTTTCCTCTCTAATTATTACTGACGGGGAGACTGAAAGTGAAAGTGCTGCCTTTGCCCAGTTCACTCTCCATCCGGATATTTCCCCCGAGCATTTCCACAAACTCTTTTACGATATACAATCCAAGACCTACTCCGTCAAAGCTTCTTGTGAGGGATGAGTCCACCTGGGAGAAAGGCTTGAACAGCTTGTTCTGGTGCTCCCTGGATATGCCTATGCCTGTATCCTCGACAGAGGCTGTCAGGAATCCGTCATTCCCCAAGGTGAACTTTATGCTGACCGTACCTCTCTCCGGAGTGAATTTGATCGCATTGCTGATAAGATCATAAAGGATGGTCTTGAATTTACTTTCATCAGAATAGACCTCCTTTATCCCGGTCTCCAGGAAAAAATGCAGGGAGATATCTTTCTTTTTTGCCAGCGGTATTGTGGAGGCTTCTACGTCCCTGATCACAGATGGGAGCAGGAACTCTTTTTTCTGTACTTCCATCTTTCCTTCCTCTATCTGGGAATGCTCGATAATGGAGTTGATAAGCACCAGCAGTCTTTCTCCGCTTCGGGAGATGGTTTCCATACATCTCTTCTGTTGAGTGTTAAGGGAGCCAAGGTCCCCTTTGGAAAAAATGTCCGAATAACCTATTATCTGGTTGAGGGGTGTCCTCAGTTCATGGCTCATGGTGGAGATGAACTCTTTTTTTACCCGCGCTGCATTGTCCGATATCATTTTTGCCATAATAAGGGCCTGTTCGGTCCTTTTCCGTTCCGTGATATCATTGCCTGAGGTCAGCAGTCCTTGTACATTTCCATCTTCATCCTCAAGGAGTATATTGTTCCATTCAAAAGTCCTGACCTCCATATCTCTCATGAGTACAGGTGACTCCAAGAACGTTTTTAGAGCCGTTTCCTTTTTCATTAACCTGCGGTGCTCTTGTACTACATCTTCCCGGATGTCCTCAGGCATGAATGTCTCAAAAAAGTTGATGCCTATAAGTTCACTTTCCTCGTAGCCGAGTATTTCGGAGCCTTTCTTATTGATAAGGCGTATATTCCCATCCTTATCTGTCGCAAGTATAATGACAGCAACAACCTCAAGATACCTTTGAGCTTTATCCCTTTCCTGCTTGAGGTTCAGTTCTGCTTTCTTGAGCTGGGCGATGTCTACCATCAGGCCGTTTATTCCTGCAAGTTTCCCGTTACGTATTATCGGATGGGATGTCGTATGAACGTAACTGATATCTCCCGAGCGTTTTATTATGCGGAACATGTAAGGTTTTTTCTCGCCGGCTATTGTCAGCCTGATGTCTTCCACAAGCCCCGGAAGGTCTTCAGGATGTATGTATCTGGTATAAGATGTTCCAATGACTTCTTCTTTCTTATAGCCGGTTATATTCTCAATAGCTGAATTGAGATATGTGAATATGCCTTCGTTGTCGATAGTGAAGAGCACCTCGTTAAGATTCTCCACCCGCTCGCTATAGAACTCCCTTATTTCGGCCAGTTCTTTGTTCACTGCCTCCAGTTCTGTTGTAAGATGCTGGACTCTGGATCTGAGGGATTCGTTTGTTTGTGTTGTATGTGGACGTTTTTTACAACCAGGATCTCTGTTTTTGGAAGCCATATCTATCAAAAAACATATAGTTACTATTTTTATATTTCATTGCAGTTGGAAGTACTTAATCTTTGTGAGAAATGCATATCTGGGATATAAACCAGATGCATGATATGGTTCTTTTTTTTGCATATATTTCAGATTCACTTTTAAACGATAAGGAACATAATTAAATATAATACAAAAACACAATTGTAGAAATGGGGAGTATACATGGGATTAGATGACATAATCAAAGAAATAACTCACGAAACAGAGAGCATAGTGAATACCAGGACACTGATAGGTGAACCCACTACATGGGAAGGCAAGACAATAATGCCTATCATGAAAGTTTCCGCAGGTTTCGGGAGTGCAGGCGGGGAGAACCGCCGGGAAACTGGCCAGACAGGTTATGCCGGCGGAGGATACGCCGGGGTAAATATGGAGCCTATCGGTTTTATCGTTATCTCCGAAGAAGATGTACGTCTGCTGACACTTACAGGCAGAAGCAGCTTTAATAGTATTATCGACGTCATCCCGGAACTTGCGAGCAGGCTCCCCCAGGCCGCATCCAGGGTAAAGGAAGCAGGTACCCATATGGCCGAAGATATGAATAAAAAGGTCCGGGAAAGAAGGGAGAAGTGGGCGGAAAAAGGTAAAGGCTCGATGACCGACAGGGTCAGAGAAGGCGCAGAAAAGGTAAGCCAGAGAATGAAGGATATGCAGTCTGAGGAAGGCTCGATGGCTGCAAAGGTCAAACATGGCGCTGAAGAAGTAAGCAAGAAAGTAAAGGGCATGAGAAAGAATGTTGAAGCAGAGTCTGAAGGCGAAAGCGATCAGTCGACTGCTGAAAAAGATCTCTTCGAAGAGAACAAGCAGGCCTTTGGAAGCCGTTCACTGGAAGAAGGTGGTTCCGGCGGAAGCAGCCAGTCATTTGGTGGCAGGGGAGGGGCATAAACTCTCCTCAACTATAGCTCTTCTTTTTTTAAATACGTTGTTAGACCAGGTGATATCTCTATAACATAGAGATGCGCTTCTTTCACCATGACAATTGGAGAATAGTTAGTAGTTATATCATTAAGCTAACATTATTTTAGCAATCTATATATGGGTGAAGTATCCTTCTTTCTCTAGGGTCGAAGCCACATAAATGATATAATCACAGACAAGCTTCGATAACTGAATTCTTTCAAAATCAATTAGATTTGCACTGAGGCAAACTTGAATGAAGAAAGCATCCCTCCAGGCAGTAATTGCATCAGAAGAAAACAGGTGTTTACTTT
Organism: Methanolobus sp. UBA474; assembly: GCA_002501695.1. Taxonomy (GTDB): domain Archaea; phylum Halobacteriota; class Methanosarcinia; order Methanosarcinales; family Methanosarcinaceae; genus Methanolobus. The sequence goes on from DANZ01000010.1 coordinate 7,724, forward strand.
TATTTTTGGGTGAAGGTCCGAAAGACCTCAATAACCTTATGGTATCCCTGGGAACAACCAGAGAACAACTACTTTCTGTAATCCGGTCGCTTGAGGAAAGTTATCTGATAACAGGGAACGGCGGCATTTACAGGCTCACTTGTATGGGAGAGCTGATCGCATGGAAACTCAAGCCTCTTTTCTCCCTTGAAGAGCTTATCAATACAGCCAATGGATATTGGCTGAACCGGAAATTGGATTTTATCCCTCCTTTCTTACTGAAGGAACTGCATAAGGTCAATTCGGGCACTGTTATCCAGCCAAGTTCTTCTGATCTGTACGATTACAATAAAGAGGCACATGAAGCGTCCATGTCCTCAAAATCATTTAGCATGGCAGCAGCAGGTCTTCACCCTGTTTTTCCCGACCTGTTCTCGGATATGATAGACAGCGGAGTTAACCTGTCACTCATCTTCGATCCGTATCTCCTGGATAAAATGAAAAAGGATAATCCCGATGAACTGCAAAAGCTCTTGAACGAGAAACAGGTCTCACTCCATCTGTATTCACAACAGATGCCTTTCCTGTCTTTTAAGGTCAATGACTTATGTATCGTACTGAAACTGCTGGATCGCAATAATGTATACGACCACAAACAACTCATCTGCTACGGTTCGGATGCAGTAGGATGGGGAAAAGAACTATTTGAGCATTACCGCCGGCAATCTGTGCAAATAGCCGATCTCTGAACAGTTCTGATCTTGATATGGGATCAACCCAAAAACGTCACATTCAGCAACATGCATTGTGCTATCAAAAATCAATTTATAAATATGTTTCTTACGCCGAGGTTGGGATTTGAACCCAAGCACTCCTTCCGGAGAAACCGGTCTCGAGCCGGTCGCGTTTGGACTCCGGGGCCGTTCTGCCTTCGGATTAGTCCGCTCTGCCACCTCGGCACGCTGTGCTTGAAGGATGTTATATCTTATATATGTATCGAGAATCTTTAATGGGATAATCAGAAATCAAACAGGGAGCTCTGGCTCTTTTTATTCCCTCTGTTACCATCATCTTTTACCGCTGCCGTCTTGCCTGCATCCCTCTCAGGGGGCAGTTCTATGCGCCCATACTGTCCGCCGCCACCCGGATGGAGAATTACCCTCTTTTCCCTGAATGCAAGGATGGCGTCAACTATTCTCTTATCCACGAAGTCCATACTTTTCTGATCTGCATAGAGAAGTATGTGCAGCTCATCATCGAATTTATCAATAAGCGCATTCCAGGCGTCCTGCACCCCTTTGGTGTTGATGCTTGCGTGTCCTAAGGCCATCATAATGATCTCGGAGAGGGGCATGAGATGTACGTACGGAGGTCTGTGGTCCGGGTGGACGGGTTGCGGGAGGTCTGCAAGCTCATTGACCCTGTCATATACGCCTTTCTTGATGCGTCCGCCGCAAACACTGCACTTCCATTTGTTTGAAACGCTATCTTCCAGTGAGTAATGGGTGAAGCATTTGATACAGGCTGATTCATTGTACTTTCCTTCCTGCGGGTAGAAACCGACGTTAAGGATCACCCGGTAATGTTCCTCCCGGAGGATAGCTTTTCTGAGCCCCTCAAAGGACATGTCGGGGACCTCCATCCTGTTGAATTCCCTTGCAAGCTTGTTGGAAAGGGGGGAATGCGCGTCGGAATTAGTAAGGAAGGTAAGCCTGTGAAGTTCACTGATACGGTCAGCATAATCACTGTCTGCGCTCAGGCCAAGCTCCAGGAAAGATATATAGTCAGTCATGTCCCCATAACAGCTTTTAAGGGAGTCGTGGTAAGCATACATGGCAGTCCAGGGAGTAAAAGCATGACAGGGCCCGATCAGGGCGCCAATATCCCTCGCTATCTCGGCTATCTCTGCTCCGTTAAGGCGCACGGTGGGGCGCCCGTCAGAAGACAGATCGCCGTGCCTGGACATCTCTTCTGCAAGCTCTTCCGACTTGGATATGGAAGGAAGTATCAAAAGATGATGTACACGGTGGTTGTCTTCGATCTCCGTGGTGAGTGTAAAAGATGTCTTTCCCAGAGTGATGGTCTCATCATCAACAGAGGCTTTCCTGATCTCTTTCATCCACAGGGGATGGATACAGTCTCCGGTTGCTACAAGATCTATGCCTTTTTTTGCAGCTTCTTGTGCGATCGTCGGAAGGTCCATTTTGCCTGAACAGGCCATTGAATACTTTGAATGCAGATGGAGGTCTGCGTTGATGATCATCAGGCACCTTCAACCGATGTATCGCAGGTCCTCATCCCTGATAGTAGCCTGCGGCATAGCCAGCTGCTGTTGTTGCTGCTCGACCTCTTTAAGGCGTGCAACGATCTTTTCCATTTCCTTTGCCCGCTCTTCAAGGGGACCCTCATCTATCTCAATGGTAAATAACTTGCATATTACCTTCAGCAGTGATTGCGCACTCTTGGGGTCTACAAGATATCCGGAAGTCAGGCCCATCAAACAGGCAGCATCTATCTTCCTGAATTTGCTCAAACCCAGAAGCAGGCCGGAAGCTCCTACTATCCCTCCGCCGGGTTCGTTCTCTTTGAACACCACTCCTGCTTTTTGAAGCTCTTCCTTTAGAGCAGGGTTATTGACCGCCCCGAGAACCTCTTCTGAGTATGTCAGTTGCCCTGTCGGGAATCCGCCAAGCGTGTAGATCCTTTTGATCCCGAATTCTTCAGCAATGTCCAGGTACAGGTCGCAAAGCTGATAGTGTCCCTGAGCTGTGGTGCTCTGGTGGTCGCCTACAAGTAAAAGGATATCACATTCGTCAGTACTGCAAATGTACATCTCGTTGTTGACCATATGAATTTCGCTTTTTTCGTCAACCAGGACCTGCGGGGGGAAATGATGTGAATATATCTCGATAACCTTTTCAGCATCAAGTTCCTCTATAAGATGTTCAGCAACCAATTTCCCAACATGTCCCACTCCGGGGAGGCCCACAAGGAATACTGGCTCTCTCAGCTGGATCTCATCTTTTAGTCGAATTACTTTTATCTCCTGCATAGGTCATCCTTCCTGGCCAATCGGCGATATTTCCCGTACGGGTCCTTTGGAGAATATTTTGCGGGACGTGGGTCCACAGCCATTGATCCACATACAGGGCACGCCTCCTGAGTCGTGTACCTGCCGCAGCTCTTACATCTGTAGATCTTCAGTCCCAAAAGAACATCACGCCTTTACTGTATCGATATGCCTGTGGAATTCTCCCTTCCCGCCAAGCTCCTCGATGGTATTGACAGCTGCTGTTGCAGCGCCCTTCAATACTGCTTCAGCCTTCTTATAGTCGGGAGCGATCACTTTAATACGGTATCTGGGTGCACCTGTATAAGTGATATCCACTCTCACGTTCTCTTCATGTATGTCATTAGCCGCTTCAAGGGCAGCTTTTA
>DANZ01000100.1 GCA_002501695.1 Methanolobus sp. UBA474
GGAGTGGTTGTCCATATGACGATGTAGGTGTTCTCCTCGTCCTTGAGCCTGAACTTGACGAATATGGAAGGGTCCACCCTGTCGCTATACTCGACCTCCGAGTCGGCTATGGCCGTTTCACACCGGGGGCACCAGTTGACAACCCTCTTGCCCTGCTCGAGCAGGTTCTTCTCCTGAGCTTGTTTGAGTGTCCACCATGCAGCTTCTATGTACTCATCCCGCAATGTCATGTAGGGATCTTTCCAGTCAAGCCATGCACCCAGCATACGGAACTGCCCGGTCATATCGTCTTTCTGGTTCAGCGCGAATTCCTTGCACTTTTCAATAAAGTTGCCGACACCGTATTTCTCGATATCTTTCTTGGATGTGAAGCCAAGCACACCTTCGACCTTCACCTCAATAGGCAGGCCATGCATGTCCCACCCTGCGCGGTCCAGTATATCATAGCCGTTCATCGAACGATAACGCAGAATGGAGTCCTTGATTATTTTGTTCCATGCCGTTCCGAGATGGATATGACCTGTGGTGTATGGCGGACCGTCAACGAAAAAGAATCTTTTTCCGCCTCTTCTGTGCTCACGTACCTTTGAGTACGCATCTGATTTTTCCCAGAGGTCCTGGATCTTCCTTTCCAGTTTCTCCGGGCTATATTGATTGGTAATCTCCTCTAGCATCAAAGGTCTCCATACTCAAATTCGATCTGGATAATCCTACTGCAATATTCAATTTAAACATATTGCATCAAGTGTGTGACAGAGACCATCCACAAGCTCTCCGGTAGCTGCGGAGTCAGAAACGATCATACTTCGAATAGGTAGCAGCACGACTAAATACTGTTCCCGGATCTGGGCCGGAGGCTCATCTCATAACATTCCAACCCGACACCACATACATCATCCACTTTCCTTATCACGTTAAATCCCATCTTCCTGTAAAGGCGTATAGCAGGCAGATTATCCACTGCCACAAACAAAGATATACACCCAACTGAGTTCAATTCCATTTCACGAATACCTTTTTGCAGCAGCCTCCTCCCAATGCCATGACCCCTGTACTTGCCGTCAACTGTAAAAGAGTACAGGACCGCTGTTTTTTTTATTCCTGTAAATGAGAGGACAGGCTTCAGGAAGAAGATAGAATAGCCTTTTACTTTCCCGTCTTCCTGAAAAACGTAACACATCTCATTGAAGAAGCGACAGTACCTGATGAACATTTTCTCATTTATCCCAATGAAATTCTCGTTATACAGTCTCAGGACCTCATCCAGTACGTCACTATTCACTCTTATGATATTGGCATCTTCAAAAGTGTTCCACTTCTTTGACAGCAGGCTGCCAAAAGCTAATCTTGACGCTTTGAAGGACAGCCTTTTACCCTCGCGGACTTTCTCGATCAAGTGCTCAGTCATTGATACCGCAACGATCCATCTTGAGCCTGTGCATTGAATGAAACCGCTATAAAAATTAAAAGATACGGTTACAGGCCTGATCAAAATAGTTTTAGTGTTCTAAAGGTATAAACCAGTATGTAAGTAAGACCTGAAAAAGATATTCCACGGATATAAGGCACATGCCCGTGGATCAGTGCAAGGGATATAATATATTGATACCGGAATTCACTCGCTCTCAAGAACAGCGCCCTGAACATGCTCAAGCAGGATCTCAGAGAACAGCAGCTTCTCAATGGTGCGTGCAACATACCTTCTATGCTGATGCCTCTGTATATCCTCATTCATACGCAGGTCGGAGTCGATCTGGATCCTCATGAGGGCAAAACGAAAAGCATCCTCGTCTGCGATATCCATGTTATAGAAGGTCTCAATGTAAAAAGGCAGTTTTTGAGGCTGCTCTATAACTTCGCACAGCATCAGCGATTCCTCACGTATACCGGCAAAGGAAGTCTCAGGGCTGATCTTGCCGGTTATCAACATAAGGGTTTCCAGAGAATAACTCCGGTTCATTATAGTTACATGGCGATCGATATTAACACATCCTACAAAATAATGGGCTTGCCGGAGATCCCTTGCTCTTTATTCCTGTCCGGCAGACTTTTCCAGCAGCACATCCTTACATTTCTCAAGGTCAGCTGCAGTATTCACATTTAGTGCAAGCTCGATATCTTCCATTACAAGGCTGACATAAGCCTGCTCGCGCTCAACATCCTTACCATCCAGGATATTAACTCCTGAAGGAACTATCAGCTTGCCCTCCCAGTTGAAGACCGTATCCGGCCTGATACCCAGACCCTTACATACCCATATGGGAGAGAACACGGACATGGCAGGAGTTCCGCACGTCCCATACTCCTTGATGATATGCTCAATGACTTGCGGGTTCAGCAGGGGGATATCTGACATCATTATGAGCACAGGCCCGGTTATACCTGCGTTCTTCACTGCATAGACCATATCTGCGACATAATTGCCACCGCCGGTGTTTATCACTTTCACCCTTCCATTATAGCGCCCGAGCACGACGCTGCCTGTGGTCGGTGTTGCAGGAGAGACGGCAACATATATCGTTCCCACTCCCGGCGTTTTCTCAAGAGCATCTATAACATACGAGATAAGAGGCTTGCCAAGCAGTTCCACCGTGGGTTTTTCGCCCATGCCGAGCCTGCTGCCGAAGCCTCCGGCCATAATAATAGCGTCCATATCAGACACCTCCCAGACTGTATTTAAGAACAAGGAAAATGGCTACCAGCGCAATGGTCCTGCCAACCTCGTTAGAGGCACCGATGATATCGCCGTTGACACCGCCAAAATGCCTGTTACTGATATTAATAAGCAGCAGGGCTGATGCAATGGATGCAACAAAAGCTATAGGTCCGACCAGAGGAAGACCGATGTACCAGAAAGCAAGCGTGCAGGCAGCAAGGCCCATAGCAAACCCTAAAAAGTACTTTGGAAAGGTAGTGTTCTTTATAAGGATGGAACCAAGGCCTTCATGTATGGACTTCCCGAATGCGGCAATCGTAAGCATGCACTGCATGGCACTGACCTCAGCAACGAAAAGGGAGAGAAAGATGACAACTGCCGTACCTGCGGTCGAACCGTCCGGGAGCAGGAATTCCCCTGTAAGGAGCGACACAAGAGCAGTATAGAATGCCATAAGTGCAAGGGCGGTAAAAGCCACTCCGCCAATACCCAGTGACATATCCTTGAGCGCCTTGAGTTTCTTCTCACGGGAGCCGTGGGCTGTCAGGCCGTCCCCCATGTCGGCAATACCATCGAGATGGTTAAGCCCCGTCATATAATAGACGAACACTATGATAAAAACTGCACTCAACTGCGGGGATAGGAAGGACTGGAGGCCGAAAGCCACCGCACCTATGAGAATACCGAGCACTATGCCTACAATTATGTGCAGGTAAGTCCTCCTGAAGAACTCGTCGAGGCCTTCCATCGTGATCCCTACGGGGATCGTGGAAAGGAAACCAAAGCTGGAGCGTACTGCCAGTAAGAAGTTGTTCATCCGGCGATCACACCGCCCAGGCCACCGTCTCGCCTCTTCGTTTTATCCTTAATGTCCTTTCTGGCTGCCTCTGCCATGCTCCTTGTATACATGCTGGCCGATACACCGCCTATAAGCCCGCCTATCACATCGTCCATAAAGGGACCCAGAGTTGCAAGGATGCCTGGCTTCTGTTTGTCAAAACGCACAAACTCGAATATGCCTTTGTCGCCGCTGATGTACTTGGCAATACTCATACCTATGACCTCATCGACTATCAGGAAGGTCAGGTCCTTTTCATAGGAGCTCCTGCTGATATTTGGAAGAGTGCCGGCAGCACCTTCCCTCTCGAGCAATATGCCTGCATAGACAAGCATGCAAAGGTTCGGGTCGGAGAGGGCTATATCCAGCTCCTCCAGAAACTTCTCCTCTGCAAGTTCCCGGGTCTCGATCCCGGGATGCGGGGCATACAGTGCCAGTGCCGTATCAGTAAGCATGTTAACAGTAATACCCTCATCGGCCAGTATATCAAGGATATCATGAGTGATATCACCTTCGAGTTCCTCAGGCTGCCCTTCCTTAAGGTTCTTAGATTCTATATCCGATAATTTCATTGCCATCATTCTCTTATTTGTTTTCACAGACCTGTCAACTTAGCTAAAGATCACATAAATAAGCAATGCTGAGGCGCCAACTGCCATAAATGAAGCGGTCAGTATAAGCCTTGATGTCAGCCAGATATCCTCCGCCACAGGATACGCCTTATACCGCTCTCCAAGGAGATAGGTGTTCGGCTTCTCAAGCCTCACTGTGAGAGCGCCTGCTGTGGAAGCCATTGGATATCCCGAATTAGGGGAAGGGGTCATCAGTCCCTCTGCCATCCCGAGTTTCAATGCACCCGATGCGCTCAGTTTCTTTCGCCGTCCTGAAAACAGGTTCACGATCACTGCCGATATGCATATGAAAAACACGGAAATGCGGGCAGGTATCCAGTTGAATACATCATCCGTCCTTGCCGAGAACCATCCAAGCTTCAGATACTTCTCATTCTTGTAGCCAACCATGGAATCCAGGGTGCTGGCCGCTTTGAAAATGTAGGCTGCGACCAGGCCAAAGGGACCGAAGAACGCGTAGAACATGAGAGGGCTCAGTATCCCGTCCACATAGTTCTCTGACGTGGTCTCGATGATAGCTGAAGACACATGGGACTCATCCAGCCGGGAGGTGTCCCTGCTCACATACATCGATACTTCCCTGCGCGCTTCTTCAAGCCTGCCTGCCTCAAGTTTACCGCGTACCTTGCGACCGGCTTCGAACAGGCATCTGACCGCAAAGGTCGCCTTGAGGAAATACGCAGCTACCACAAGACGCAGTATCTTTGGTATTGGATCGATGCTCAGGACAAACAGCACTGCATATGCTAAAGCAGATGCAAAAGCAATGGTGACCAGTGCAAGGAATATGCCATACAGCCTCCTGTGGTTTGCAGGCGCCATATCTTTGAGCCGGGAGATGAGGTTACCCATCCAGACTACCGGATGGATGGCAGAAGGAGGCTCGCCGAGCAGGAGATCGTAGGCAAAGGCCAGGAAAAGGATAAGTATAAGGTCTTCTGCGCCTGGCATTACCGGCAATATCATAAATGTTTCTCCATGGCTTTCTTCCAGGCTTCCTTCACGCTTTCCTCGTTCCTGCCTTCCTTTACCAGGACAGAGAGCATCGCATCAACCACTTCAGGCCTGTGGACCATTTCACAGTACAGGCAGCTCCAGACCTTCCCGCCGCCTGAGCTCTCGATCCACTGGCCGCCCGTACGCTCATCATTGCAGGGGTAGAAGGGGCAGAAACAGAAAGTACAGTCCTGACCCTCAAAATGGCACGGGTAATAGTTGCAGCTCAGATTGCTGCCGATCCTTCCGCTCCTGGCAGCCTTTGCAAGATTCTCGTCAAGCGTGCATTTTGCCTGCTCTCTTCCCCATTCCGATATCACCTGTCGGATCGTATCCACTATGCGCTTGTTCTCTTCCCGCGTCCTGACAGCAACCCTGATGTGGTCTTTGCCTGATTCCTGGAAGGAGCTGCAGTCCCGTATCAGCACTCCATGAGCAGCCATGCGCTCGGTCAGTTCGGTAGAGTCCATTGAGAGCCCGGAGATATCCACATAAATGTAATTGACCGTACTCTCAAGAGGCTTGAATCCCCGACGGTCAAGGTACTGCATGAGGTATGCCCTTTCTGCCCCGATGAACTCTCTTGAATCCTTAAGGTATTTACTGTCGGCTCCGCCTTCCATATTAAGGAGAGCCGTTGAGACCGTATCGGCTATGCAACCCAGGTTCCAGGAAAGTCTTGCATTATCAAGCACTTTTGCAAACCTGGTGGATGCGATACCAAAGCCCATCCTGATACCCGGGATAGCGAATGCCTTTGTGAGAGAGCGCTGTATGAAAAAGTATTCGTTGCCTTCCACCATGTCCGCGGCACTCTGGGATGGATCGGCAAGCTCTATGAAAGCCTCATCCAGGAAAAGGATAGTACGATGGCGAGCACATTTCTGAACAAGGTCCCGTACCTGCTCACGGGTAAGCAGTCTTCCGGTGGGATTGTTAGGATTGCATACAAAGATGATCTTTGCTTCTTCAAGGACATCCCCGCTGATCTGCGGAAGATCATCCTGATGTATATATTTTATAGTTGCACCAAGCACTCTGCACTGGACCTCATACTCGCTGAATGTCGGTTGCGGGATGAGTACTATGTCACCTTTGCCGACAACGCACTCAGCAACAAGCCGGATTATCTCGGTGGAGCCGTTACCAGGAATAATATTATCAGGCCTGATACCCATGCCTGTGAACTTTGCCGCAGCGTCCTTGAATTCCAGGTAGCGGTTGTCTGGGTATTGCTCCATCTTCTGAAGGCCCCTGTCAAGCAGTGAGCGAAGTTCAAGGCCTGTAAAGGGATATTCAAAGGGAGTGCCAAAAGGGTTCAGGCTTGCGCTCGCATCAAGGATCTCGCTCTCCGGAATTGCGTATTTCTGGGAGTATTTTCGTATTAATCCACCGTGAGCACTGGGCTCGAACTTCAAAAGATGTTCTTTTACCGGAAGAGAGGGCGTATTTTCTGTCACGATGATCACAAACTCTACTTTATATATCTATATTACTTTTTTGATTTAATGAATTTATCAGGATGCTTTTTCAGTTAGAGAAGAGGCAGGATCACCTTGACCCATGCATCGCGGATATTCTTATCCGTATCCCCCTCCTCCATCAGGACATCCAGTACCTTCTCTGCCACCCGCGGCTGGTGCAGCAGTGTACAATGCTCACAGCTCCACACTTTGCCACCAATGGCACTATCTATCCATTTTCCGCCTGTTCTCTCATCTTCGCAGGCATAGAAAGGACAGAAACAGAAAGTACAGTCCTGGCCGCTGAAGTGGCAAGGGTAGTATCCGCATGTGCCACGGGTAGCTGCAACCCTCTCCGGACCCTGCTCGAGGGTCTGTTCGAGTTTTTCCCTGGCTTCCTCCCTGCTTGATTCCGCATAGACCTCGTCCAGTTTACTGATCAGCTTTTCAAAATCATCCCTTGAACGTACGGATATGCGGATAAAGTGCTTTTGCCCTTCAAAGAAATCACTGCATTCCCTGACAAATATACCCCGGGCCGCAAAGCACTTTGCAAATCGCTCAGAGCTCATGAAATGCTCTTTCATGTTGACAAGGACAAAATTGGCGCTGCTTTTGAGAGGATCAAAACCATATAAGGATGAAAGGCGGTCGATCATATACTGCCTTTCTTCCCTGACGAACCTGCGGGACCGGGTGAGGTAAATGCTGTTGACACCTCCTTCCATTTTAAGGACAGCAGTAGCTATCTCCTCAGTGACCGCCCCGATGTTCCAGGAAAGTCTTGCAGCGTTCAACCTTTCACTCATTGACGAAGAAGTGATGCCGTATGAGAATCTGCAGCCGGGAAGACAAAAAGCGTTCACTATAGAACGGATAACAAGGAGATGGTCGCTCTTTGCCGCAAGGTCTGCAACGCTCTGGGAAGGATCGGACAGGTCTATAACAGACTCGTCCACCACAAGCAGCGTGCCCTGTTCGGCGCACCTTAAGGCGAACTCCCGGATCCTCTCGCGAGAGACCAGTTCACCGGAGGGATTATTAGGATTTGAAAAAAAGACAGCTTTTGCTTTCTCAAGCGTCCTTTTGGGCAGCTGGAGCATTTCGTTAAGCCTTATCTTATAAGGCACGGTCCCCAAAGCCTCGCATGTCCGATAGTATTCATCGGGGCAGGGAGCAGGGGCTATGATCACATCCCCCTCATCAGCGATAGATTCAAGTATAAGCCGAAGGATTTCACATGAACCGTTGCCAGGGATTATATTATCCCGGCTTACACCTTCCCCTATAAAAAGAGAGGCTGCAGTCCTCAGTTCAATATACCTGTTGTCAGGATACTGACCCAGCTTTCCTGTTGCTTTTTCGAGAAGAAGTTCAATATCAAGGCCGCTTTCTTTGAACCTGAAGGGACTTCCCAGAGGGTTCAGGCTCGCGCTGAAATCAAGAATATCTGATTCCGGTATTTTCGCTTCTTCGGGAACCTGACATCTCTGCCTGCTGTGCTTGCAGACAGATAAATCCAGTAGATAGTGTTTAAACGGAAGCTGGTTTTCATCTTCAGACACAATAATCAACAACTGTTTAGGTACAGGACATATATTAACTTATTCAAGTTCAGTTGTGCACTTCATCAAATGAGATGTATTGCCGGCATATTCCAGGGAGATTTCCCCCGCGGAAATTATTTTTAATACAGATAAATTAATAAAGTTGGCTCACTAAGCTAGAAATGCTTGGCATTAGCTAAGTTATCCCGCAGAGGAATCAAAATGGCAGATGAAATCGATTACCAGATAATCGGAAATGATATGCAGATAGTTGAGATCGAGCTCGATCCCGGTGAATCTGTAAGAGCTGAAGCAGGTGCTATGATGTACATGGGACCTGGGATCAAAATGGAAACATCCACCGGCGGAGGACTACTCAAGGGACTGAAACGGGCAATGACAGGTGAAAGCTTTTTCATTACCAGTTACGTCCACGAAGGAACCGGAAAAGGACATGTGGCTTTCGGAGCGCCCTACCCTGGCAAAGTATTGCCCCTGGACCTGAGATCAGTGGGCGGACGTATCCTGTGCCAGAAAGACTCGTTCCTGTGCGCGGCAAAAGGCATAGACATTGAGGTGGCCCTGACTAAGAAGATCGGAGCCGGCCTTTTTGGAGGAGAGGGCTTTATCCTGCAGAGACTCAGCGGTGAAGGAATGGCTTTTTTGCATGCAGGAGGCACCATCATAAAAAAAGAACTTCAGGCAGGCGAAACCATCAGGGTTGACACCGGATGTATAGTAGCATTCTCTGAAAAGGTTGACTACAATATACAGTTGGTCGGAGGTTTCAAGAATGCCCTGTTCGGAGGAGAAGGCCTGGTGCTTGCGACCCTGAAAGGACCGGGAACAATATACCTGCAAAGCCTCCCGTTCTCACGCCTGGCAGACAGGATAGTGGCCGCAGCGACCTTCCAGAACAGAGGGGAGTCAAAAGGAGGACTTGCAGGACTCATTGGAGGCGACCGTTCTTTTTAAAAGACGGGACTATTTGTATAAAGATAAGCAGGTTGACCTTATGAGATTATTCGCAATAGCAGACCCTCATGGTAATTATTCCGCTATCAAGACCTTGCTTGAAAAGTCCGGCAAGATCGATGCTGTGCTCATAGCAGGAGACATCACCAATTTCGGGCCTGCAGAAAAGGCTTTCGAGCTCATTGACATGTTCAGCCATAAGATAATGGCTGTGCCCGGGAACTGTGACCCCCTGTCAATTCTGGAAGTCCTTGATAGATCATCTGCCAGCCTGCATAATGACCTGGAGACATTTGGAGGGATCACTTTTGTGGGATTCGGGGGGTCGAACCCCACGCCCTTTTGCACACCCTTTGAGATAGAAGAGTGCGATATCGAGAGCAATCTTGAAAAGCTTATGGCAGATGCACAGGACAGGAAAAAGCCCATAGTGCTTCTTACCCACGCCCCCCCTTACGGGCTGCTGGACACCGTCGGGGGCACGCACGTGGGATGCAGGTCGCTGGCAAAGTACCTGGGCGTGGTCAGCCTGATAGTCTGCGGGCATATCCATGAGGCACGAGGGATCAAAGAACAGAGCGGAACCATTGTCGTCAACCCGGGAATGGCTGCGGCCGGGTTTGCAGCTCTTATCGATATAGAGACAGGTGATCCCACTGAAAGACCAAAGATAGATGTGAGGCTCATAAAAGCCTGACGGGAAACTATTATACTTTTACAACCTTATTATAATAGAGGTAAAGCTATGAATATAAGATCGATCACTATATTTCTGTTATTAGCTTCTCTTATTGTCGCAGGCTGTGTGTCAGATGATTCCCAGGACGACACGGATGAGAATATCACCGAAGGAGAACAGAATGAGACTCCGGCAGATGAGAATGAAACGATGAACGGTGAGAATGAGACTCCTGCGGATGAAGAGACCCCAACTGTTGATAATGAGACCCCTGAAGAAAATACAAGTGGCAATGGAGTTGTTGTTGTCCCTGCCACAGGCCCGATGACATATACCGTGAACCTTGAGAACTTCCTCGCATTGCCGGCAAACCTGACAATAAATTCCGGAGACACGGTCGTATGGTTCAACAGGAACAGTCCTACAAGGAACTTCGTGCTCGTAAGCAATGAAGGCCTGTGGGAAGACCAGACCATAGGATACAGAGGAAGGCATATTCACACTTTCAATGAGACCGGGACATATACTTATAAGGTCCAGGGCTACGAGGAAAGGATGAAAGGAACCATTAACGTTATATAACAAAGTATCTTCTGGGAACCCGATGGATATAAGAGCTGTTAGAGAAGGTGAAACTGAGGTACTCGTCCCGGTACATGTGGAGGGGGTCTCTTTCCCACCTTCCCAGGCTCCTGTTTTTTATAATCCGGCAATGGAACTTAACCGTGATATCTCCGTGGCTGCCACGGCTGTTTTTGTAAGGGACCTGTCTGCACAGCGTGATATGGGGCCGGAGAACATAAGATATGTTGACGCACTCTCGGCATCAGGGATACGCGGACTGAGGATCGCAAATGAAACAGGCATCCATGCGACCCTTAATGACTGGAGTGAGGATGCTTACGAGCTCATTCAGCGCAATATAGGTCATCTTGATCTTGGGCACCGGATCGAAGCAACACGCAGAAATGCCAATGTGCTCCTGCATGAGAGCAGGTTCAATATAGTGGACATCGATCCTTTCGGAACGCCTGCGCCCTTCCTGTCTGCTGCTGCACGGTCTGTAGTGCACTTGCTCGAGATAACCGCAACTGATACGGCCCCTCTCTGTGGTGCACATCTGCACTCCGGCATCCGTAAGTATGCTGCAATTCCTTTCAACAATGAATATCATAGCGAGATGGGAGTGCGCATCCTGCTGGGGAAGATCGCCAGAGAGTTATCTGTCAATGATAAGGCTATGAGCCCGCTGCTGTCACATGCAACGCGCCACTATGTGCGCACTTATCTCCGGATAGAGAAGGGAGCAAAGAGAGCGGATAGCATGCTGGAGCAGGTCGGCTACGTCGCTCACTGTGCATCATGCGGCTCCAGGCAATGCTTCCCCGGACTTGCCACATTTATAGATAAAAAGTGTCCCCGATGTCTTTCAGAGAGAATGATAGCCGGGCCCCTCTGGCTTGGCAGGCTGCATGAACCGGGTTTCTGCAGCGAGGTTCTCACAGAGATAGAGAATCGCAAGCTTGGCACAAAAGAGCAGGCAAGGAAGTTAATAGAGCTCTGCAGGGATGAACTCGATATCCCGATGTTCTACGACCAGCACCTGATGTGCAAGAAGATCGGTGTTTCACCTTCAGATATAGCAGGTTTTATAAACGAATTAAGGAGCAGGGGATTTGCAGCATCGAGGACGCACTTTAGCGGGACTTCGTTCAAGACGGATGCAGACATATGCGATATAGAAAGTGTATTAATAGCGCTCCGATAAGCATATATACTATTTTCTCATATTGATATATACATTAATATATAATATATGAGCTAATAATAGGCATTACATTACATGATCCTATCCTGGGCTTGCAGGGGATATTGATGACAAAAGAATATGCAGAACAACTTTTTTTACAGGAGAAACCCGTACTTGCACTTCTTGCCATCTGGTCTTTCCAGAAGACCTATGCGTCGGTAATAACCAAGGAGATCAATTCAACGTTCGCCCATACCACCAAGATACTTACCAAAATGGAAGAACATGATCTGGTAAGCTTCTCTGTTGAAGGACGTGTAAAGTATGTGGAGCTGACAGAGCATGGCTATAAAGTGGTAGATGCGCTCAAGAACCTCATAATCGCGCTTGAAGGTGAGATGGCCGGACACCTTGAAGAAGATATGCAGGAGGATGAACCTGAAAAATCTGCCGACCCCGGCTCCCCGGAGGACAGGATATCCAGGCTGCATGACAACATAAGCTCTGTGTATGAAGAGATCAGGTACACAGCTGCAGATCCTGATGCCATAAGGAGAAAGATCGGCCCGTTCAGCCGTGACATCCAGTTGCTGATCAACACTATCGAAGGATCGGAGGATGAACTTGATGATGCCTCACTGGACAAACTGTCCCATATACAGGATATATTCGATACTGTTATGAAGCAGAAAGTGAATTCCGGGTAACTATGATAAAGACCCGATTATTGATCAAAGTCTATGGCACCAGAGAGCGTGCTATCCATGCAGCACAGATAATGGTCGACAACGACCTGAAAGAACTTGAGGCGAAAGCACAGATATCGGTAGCTGACGAAGGATGGCTTACTCTGGACATCAGCGGAGAGGACGAAGAGTTCGCTGCTAATTTCCTTGCTGACAAGTACGGCTCACCTTTGAAGAAAGTAAACAAGGGGGACATCTGCAAAGGATATGTGAGCCTGATAGGAGATGACCGCATTGTCGTGGATGTCGGTATGCCGGTAACCATTCTGCAGAGCAGCCTTGGAGCGCTTGGTACAGGAGATGCGCGGCAGATAGCTTCCCGTTTTGGCATTATACCTCACCTGCCCATGGAAGTGGAGATAGAGGACCCCAAACGCGTTACCGGCCACCTGGCCAAAAAGCAACTCGATATCCTGTGGAACTGGAAGAAATCAGGTTATGACCATGTGACCGCCAATTCCGTGACCCGATCTGAACTCAAGGCAGCCATTAAGAAGACAGGACACGCAAGGGATATTTTCGGTATTGAGCGCCTGGGGTTAATGGAGCATCTCATTACCTGCCGTGCGGGCACGGATGGTCCCGGCATTGTGGCAGCCATCGGAAGGCATGTAAAAGGCGAGCTGGGAGTTATTAAGGCCTCATAACCCGCTCATGACAAAGAAACATGCATCGCAACCCTGAGTACAGTCAGAGACAGCTTCCATGGTGCATTCCACTTCCAGTTTGCTCCTGAAGACCCCTTCGAATACGCCCTGTACAAAAGAGCAGATCACTTTGGCTTTTATAGGAAGCGACCTGCAGTCAAAGAAGTCATAGACCGCGATCTTCAGGGGCTCTTTTTCAATAACGGCAAATCTACCTATATTGTTCTTCTCCCAGAAGATCACCATTTCCTCAAAAAGGTCATCAGGATGTATTGAAGTAAGGTTATTGGAAAGGCTCCTTCCGACATCCCTGCCAATGTCCCTCATGATGGGATTGCAGTTTATGCCGTGAGCAAGGAAACCATACTGGACCGCATAGAAAAAGCATTTGAGACTGCCATATTTTTCAAGATCGCGGGAGGCAATGATATCCAGCATATCAGTATAGTACCCGACCCCGGGTTCCTGGGAACATGCCAGGTACTGGCATTTCAGCGAATATATCTTTTTGCGCTTGTCATCAGGATCTATCTGTTCGCCAAGAAGGTTGCATGATTTGAGGTCTTTAAGATGAACAGATATGGTAGCCTTTGCCTTCCCGGTATGGGCAACGATCTCATCGAAAGATCTGGAACCTGTTTTTAAGAAATCCAGGATCTTTATTTTGACAGAACCGTTCAGTGCAATGAAACCAGCTTCTGTGGAAAAAATAGCAGTACTGTCTCCATTATTCATGTATTACGTAATTACTAAACAATGTATATAAATGTTCGCTGATTAACGAATAAATACTTTAAGCATGATAAGATATTTGCGTGACAATATCATCATAAGGGTATACCATGAGTGAAAAAAGAGCAGTTGTCGTCCCTGTTTCAGATGCAGAGGCTGTAAGGAATGGACTTTTGGTCAAAGGGATGCTGGACCATGAAAGAAAGATAAGGACAGTCAACTCCAACGGGAACATGTTTCTCGAGATCCCGGTGACAGGCAATGTTAACGGCATGGATACCATCGAGCAGTCCAGTCCCGAATACTACAGGAAACACCAGTCCCTCACGGGACGCTTAGAAGGCATCATTCCCGAAAGAGACCTGCAGCTGCTCCCGTCGGGCTGGCACGTGCTGGGAAGAACGGTCATCGTCAGCATAGATAAGAGGATCGAAGAGCATAAGCACGTCATAGCCCTCAAACTGCTTGAGATATACCCTCACTGCCATACCGTTGTACGGGACCTTGGAATAGAAGGGCAGTTCAGGCAGCCAAAAAGGGAGATCCTGGCAGGAACATCTACGAAAACCGTTCACAAGGAGAATAGCTGCCTTTTCAGCCTTGATGTCACAAAGGTGATGTTCTCAAAAGGGAACCTTTACGAAAAGAAGCTCATGAGCAAAGTAGGCTCCAGGGAGGTTATCGTTGACATGTTTGCAGGCATCGGTTATTTTTCGATACCTATTGCAGTTCATGCCAGGCCTGCAAAGATCTATGCTATAGAGATAAACCCGGAGTCTTTTGAATACCTGCAGGAGAACATCCGGCTGAATAAGGTTGAGCATATCGTGGAAGCCCTGAACGGAGACTGTGCCATGATCACTCCCAGGGGTGTCGCAGACCGGGTGCTGATGGGATATGTAGGCACTACCCATGAGTATCTGGAACAGGGGATCAAAGCCATCAAAAGCACCGGCGGCATGTTGCATTACCATGAGACCGTGCCGGAGAGTCTTATGTTCGGGAGAGCCGTTTCCCGGATCAGCGAAGCAGTCATGCGGGAAGGCAGAGAAGTGACTGTAAAGGATTGCCGCAAGGTGAAGAAGTATTCTCCGGGTGTATGGCACATCGTAGTTGATGCCTGGATACAATAACCGTGCAACTGATGCAATTACGATACAAACTAAAGCCTGATCAGGGTTGCTTTAATTCACTGGTAAGATCTGCATCAATAATATAATCGAAGCTTATTATGTCCGGCCATTGCTGATTTTGGAAGATGGACTGGAAACATACCCCAACTATCAGCTTTTTGTCGGAGCCTTCAAGAATGCTATCAACTGTTGCCTTCATCTTTGCAGGTTCGACCCCTATCTTTGGCATCGCAAGCCCTCCAAGCAGGACAACCGTGTCGGCATGGAAATCCACCGGTTCCCCAAGTTGCATTCCGCAAGCATTAGGGACTATGGATCTTGCATCATTCAGCCTCAGATCAGGAATGAACTTCAGGTCTTTACCAGTGTCCCTTATCACAAAAGCCATCAGCTCGGCAAAGGGCGTGCAAAACCCCGCAGTTCCGATGAATGCGATCCTGTTGGAATCCCGGGACAGTTTCCGGAAATCGGTCAGCTGGCCGCCTATGCCCTTCGAAGTGCTAAGTGTCTTCATGCAGATCCACCTTGAAAATAAACGTGAGGTCTCTTTTTATGAATAGAATAGCGGGTATATGCTTTTTTTATATAAATATATGGTCATCTGATTATATTGGATAGCCGGAGTTCACAGGACTGCTATCGAGGAGAACTTCTCCTGATCGTAACAATTCCAAGATAACCATCTACTGTGACCTCATCGCCGTTTTGGATCAACTGTGTTGCACCAGGTATACCTGTCACGCAGGGAATACCGTATTCCCTTGCAATGATAGCCCCGTGTATCAGCATTCCGCCCCTGCGCTCTACAATAGCGCTCACAAGAGGGATCACGAAGGTCATATTGGGATCAATGGCATCACACACCAAGATCTCGCCGAATTTGATGTTAAAAAGTTCCTCGTTCTTTGTTATGACCCTTGCGACCCCTGTTACAAGCCCTTCGCCTGCAGGCTGTCCCCTTACCTGCCGGGTGTACTCCCTGTCAGGAGGGCTCTCCGTTGTTATTTTCTCTTTTTTCGCAGGAACATAGCCACTATCAGCAAGCGCTTTCAATAATTCCTCTTCCCCGACATCCCCTTCCACGTCAAAATCCTTTATCCTGCCTGCGATCCTCTGTTTTGCCTCCTTCAGGGAGGCCTGGTATTGCCCCTCTATCCTTCCAAGGTAGATATTATCGTCATCGCGCAGACGATAGCTCACAAGTCCGATATCAAGTACTTCCTCTGCAAATGCCCTGTCCTTTTGGGAAAAAGCAGAAATGAACTTTTTTTGCAGGCCGCTTGTATCTTTTCTGGCAGGCGTCCTTTTCTTGGGACTGGAAGCCAGTTCAACGATCAGCTTCAGCAGTTCCTCTTCGCTCTTGTAGATCCCAGTATGCCCGAAATTTTCAAGGAAGAAATCGACCTCCTTCCTGAAATTTCCTTCAATGGCATTACTCCTTGCCTTATGCATAAGCAAATCATCCCTTCTCAGCATCCCAGCCAGCCTGTTGAGCTCTTCGTTCCTTTTGACGCTCAATAGACCGGAGCCCGAAAGGAGGTCCATGAACTCATAAGGATTTGAAGGTTTTAGCACATCATTGTAGACCCGGCCGAACATCCTCATACCATGGGCAAAGGGGATCAAGTCATCGGCATATCTTTTTTTCCAGCGCTCATACAGTTCTTTTCTGCGCATTATCTCTCTTGCAAGCTCCGGACCATCCATAGTCCTTAATTCAACCGATCTCATGGCTTGCGCATCCCCGATCATTTCAGGAATAAGTTTGCTCTCAATCTTTTTGCGGAGATCCTGTAGATTGTCCAGAGTCCTCCGCAGGGAAAGGTACCAGAGCTTTTCCGTATCGGTATCAGTTGTTATGGGCCTTGACTGGAGAATATATATCTCACCCTCCTTTTTAGTCCATTCAATGTCCTGTGGATGGCCAAACTTCTTCTCCAGGAGAAGGGCCGCTTCACGTAGCTTATGGATATCACTTTCATTGAGGGGGGCAATAACTGAAATATTCCCTGAGGTCCTTTGAATGACTGTGCCTGTGTCGCTCAGGCTTGATATCCTTTCACGTCCGGAAGGGCTTACATGCTCGATCAGAGTGCCTGTATTTCTGTCGATTATCCACCTGTCAGGTTCCACATCA
The DNA here is from genome assembly GCA_002501695.1 of Methanolobus sp. UBA474. GTDB lineage: Archaea > Halobacteriota > Methanosarcinia > Methanosarcinales > Methanosarcinaceae > Methanolobus. The sequence continues at coordinate 16,932 of DANZ01000100.1, forward strand.
CCGTCCACGAGCCCCTGGTTGAGGCCATGGACAGCTTCGACGATCATCTGCAGGCTGTTGCCGGGGTTGCTGCTAAACACAATTCCTGATACCTCGCCTGCTACAAGTTCCTGTACCATCACAGCCATTGTACTATTCTTTATATCAAGTCCGAGTTCATTCCTGTACAGGAAAGCCGCATCTGACCACAGGGAAGCCCATACAAGCCTGATATGCTCGATTATGGAGTCCATGCCTTTTATGTTCACATAGGACTCGTGCAGACCCGCAAAAGAGGTATTTGCTGAATCCTCTCCCGGAGCAGATGAACGGACCACTACCGGGACCCGGGTGAGATGCCTGTCTAAACCTTTCCTTATCTCGCTGGCAAGAGCTTCAGGCATTGGTGTGTTAAGGAACATGTTCCTTATTCGCAGGGACGTGTCCCACATCTCTTCCCAGCGCATGTCTGCGGCATCCTTTCTTGAAAGCTCCATTATTATCCTGCCCTGCAGAGAACCTGAGTCCAGGTATCTTTCATAGGCTTTGGTGGTTATGCAGCTATAGGGCGGAATATTCAGGCCCGTGCTCATTACAGCATGAAGTGAGAATGCTTTTGAACCGATAGTGTTCCTGTCCTTTTCCTGTATATCCTCCATCGGAATGACAACTTCGTTCATGCCATATCTATCTCCACCACATTATGGAACCTGCTTGCAACGATGTAGCTTCTGACCTCCATTTTCATCAGGGCCGATGAAGGGGAGAGAAGGAAATCATGAAGATATGGATATTTTCCAAGATAGAGCGCTTTATGGTCATCCGTCTTCTCAACCACCATAACGTTCCCGGTAGCATTCACAGCCATAGCATCCTTGAAATCATACTCGTTGTTGGACCGATTATCGATCATTATGGATGCTTTCCGGGAGGTTATGAGATAAGAGTATTTCCTGGTCGCTACAGGGGTCACAAAAAATATGTATTTCAGGTCATCACTGGCTGCGAATCCTACAAGGTTCGTATAAGGCTCATTATCGTGAAAGCTTGCAAGCACTGCAAGTTTTTGCTCTTTCATGAGGGACTTCAGACTTTCCATCAAATCGCTTTTTTGCATTTCCAAAACCACCACTTGGATCTGTTTTTACATTGATCCCTGTATATTTATGCTTTTTCAGACCGTTGTCAAATTGGATCAAAACCGGTCTTGACATGATGACTTTGAAGAAATGCTCCGGCCGCCCTAAAGTTCACAGAGGCAAAAGAGAATCCTGCGTTGATGAAGGGATATTTGGAATAGAATGAACTTTGACATACTCACTTATCCCAGTAATCTTTTTCTCTTTTATCATCGACAGCTGCCTTAAGTTCTTCAGGATACGGATATAAGAATGTATCCTTGTAAGAATCATCTCCAAAAGAACGTGATGCGAGCATTCTCAGTATTTCAATAACAGCATCCCAGCTTATCCGGTTACTTGTAAACCGGCCGAGCATATCCTCAAAGAAAGAACTCTCTGCCGGAGTTACATCCTGAAACACGAAAAACATATTTCTTGCGGTATCCGTTTTCAAAGCCAGATTGCCAGGCGCTTTCATAAGCCTCTTTAACATTGGATCATATTCTGCTAATTTTCGGCTGGCTTCTGTGTCCCGGTTCAGTGATTCTGACATCTCATTGAACACTGCCATATCATAGGACATAAAAAGGAAACTGTTGTGCTTATGGAATTCAAGCAAAGCTTCCGGAGAATATGCTGCCTTTATCTGCCTGAAAGCTGCAAAGGTGTACAACTGGGTCAGGAAATGATGGCGTATATGAGCATTACGCAGTCTTTCATTCTCTTCAATGGGATAACCGGCATACCTGAGAATTACCTCCCTTGCAAACAGGCCTGCGCTTTTCTCGATAACCGGGGCCATACTTGCACCTGAATATACCTTTACGTCGTCGATACCCATGCTGGGGGAGAGGCCCTTAAATATAAAACCATCCAGTGCCGTGATATTGTCAAGGAATCCCTTAGTGAAAGCATTCATTCTTTCTGTAAGGTCCTCCCCGGTCTTTGGCTGGACAAGGCGATATTCACCATCCTTCTTAATGATCCTCAAAGGATCCCTTGGAACACCCAGGCCAATTTCAAATTCAGGACATACTTTTATGAAATCTACAAAAGGTATAAGGTCACTTACTATCCTGGAAGGAATAACCTGTCCGTTATAACGCACATTATCAAATTCAAGGCATCTGCTCACCAGGACGATCGGCCTTGGAAATTCTCTCATTCACTTGGAATTATACCTGCAAAGACATAAACATAACCCATGACAAAGATATGATCAGGGCCCTCTAGAAAAAAACATATTCTCAAGGGACAAATCAAATTGCAGCTTTCTTGAAATTCACAGGAATGCTCTGAAATAGATCTAAAAGGATCCAGGATAGGATCAGGTAAATGCATGGATCCCATGATCAAGGCATGGCAGAAGATCATGGAAGGGGTAATAGTATCAAAAAGATACTATTATTTGTTTAGCTTTAAACTGCCTTCCCGCTTCGATGGATCGCGTATTATACTTCCTTGACCTTGAAGGATTCCAGGAGGATACCCGGGTTGATCTTCCCGCTGGTGAAGGATTTATTGGTCTTGCGGTCGTTAATTGTTATCTTTGCGGGTGCGAACATACCCGGGTCCACCTTGAAGAAGTCAAAGTTGGCCTCCTTGAAGGTAGTATAGAAAGGCTTGCCGAAATCCTTTGAAGTTGTGGATGGCGCTTTCTTCACGAATTCCTCGAGTTTCTCGGCATCTCCGTACTCTACAGTGTAATAGGTCTCGCCGCAGTAGATGATACAGTCATTGGTGGAGCCCATGCACTTTGTGTCGTCCCCGACTATAGGTGCTATCGGTGCAACACCAAAGCCGCTCTGAATGGTATTTATATCGAAACCGATGGATTCGAGCTTGTGTATTCCTGTCTCGACCACGCGGGCGGATATCTGCACGCAGCCTGCGATGGAGGCCGTAGGTGCAACAGCAATGTAAACATTCTCTGTGTCGACGCTGCAGTGCTTGGCTATGTACTCAACTACCTCTTCAGTTGGGAGGGCGCTTGATTCCATTACAAGTACGGCAAATTCGGAATCATCCTTGTAACCGATCTCCTCATAGAGTTCCTTTGGCTTGAGGCCAAGTGCCCTGGCAGGACCGGAACCCATTCCGAAGTATTTGCCCACGGAGATCCTCCAGCCTGCGTACTGGGAGCCCATGCATGCAATTGCAGGGTGGTCTGTGGCGACCTGTATTGCAGGTACTACGAGCCCGTCAAGGTCGAACTTAGTATAATTGACATCTGCAAGGTCAGCAAGACAAAGACGTGCCAGGTACATACCTGCATCATATCCGCCTTCCATGTTGACACCACAGTCAATCACTGTCGCACCGTTGTCAAGCTCAGTGGATTTTATCTTAAGCTCCTCTTCCCAGTCAAGCATCTCATCGATGATCGAAATTCCTTTTTCGTTGACACTTATCACATTATCACTCTTATACAGTTGGTTGCCTGTCATTGTACAGGTAAGCATATATAAGTTTCGAAAATCGGAATGCTCGTGAGCACCGGTAAAAGCTGGCGGATCCGTACTTTGCAATAATTACTTACGGCAGGCCATTAAGCTTTTTTCAGAGTAAGCCAGAAAACACTTCCAGGCCCTTCAGGATTATCGACTACCCCAACCTGCTCATTATGCAGGTCAATGATCCTCTTAACAATGGCAAGGCCTATGCCCGTACCTCTTACACTGTCCTTATGCAGCCGTTTAAAGCGCTCAAAGACTGCAAGCTTATCCTTATCAGGAATACCTTCACCCTGATCAGTGAAACTTATCTTCCACCGATCCCCCGTATCATCGATCTTTATTTTGATAATGCTCTCATCAGCAGTATATTTTACGGCATTTGACATTAGATTGCTAAATACCCTTTCGATCATGGGATTGACCACTGCAGGATAATCTCCCTCGAGATGAATGTCAATATCGATGCCTTTGTTTTGCATATCCAGTGAGAAATTCGTGACAGAATCCATTAAAAGCGAAGCAATGTCCATCCTGACAAAACCGATCTCTTCAACAGATTCAAGTTTTGCAAGATGGGCAGCACCTTCTATAAGATCGATAAGTTTGTTAGTGGACCTGGATATGTTCTCAATGATAGACCTCTTGCGTTCGTCCATTTCGACCTCGATAAGGAGCTCGCTAAAGGACTTAATGATCCCTGCAGGGTTCAAAAGGTCATGTCGCAGGATATCAGTAAAGAGGTCCTTGAGCTCATTCGAGCGTTCCAGCTGATGTGCGTATTCATGTAACTGGACTTGCGCCTTTCTTCTTTCGGTAATATCTTCCCCGGATATCAGTATCCCTGAGAAGTTACCTTTTTCATCCAGGAGCAGAGAATCATACCATAAGAAAAGACGCTCTTCCCCGTTACTGATAATGAGCGGGTACTCATGATACTCATGCACTTTGGCTGAGCCCCTTAAAAGATCCCCATAGGTTCCTCTCACAGAGGACGAATAATTCTCCGGGACAAAAGAATTTATCCAGTTCTTGTTAAGTATCTTGTCCTTTTTGTACCCAAGGAACTCCGAACCTTTCTTATTGAGATGCACAAGATTGAAATCCCTGTCCAGAACTGCTATCAGTACCCCCACATAGTCCAGGTACTCATAAGCTTTGTTGCGGTCCATGAGCAGAGCATCATGCTGCTGCTTGATCCTTAAAAGAGAGGATATCTTCCTGTCCAGTTCGAACTTTCCCACGGGTTTTTTCAAAAACTCATCCGCACCGGCTTCAATACCCTTCTGATGATCCTCCCTGGAAGTGAGAGCTGTGATCATTACGATGGGGATGAAGTCTATCTGATAATCGTGCCTGATGACTCTGCAAACTTCATAGCCGTCCATATCAGGCATCATGACATCAAGCAGAATAAGGTCCGGCTCATCAGTCTTTACTTTCTCGAGCGCATCTTTACCGTTATACGCAGTAATAACATCGTAGTCATTGCTAAGGTATGCGCGCATGAGCTCCACATTCAGCAGCTCATCATCAACAACAAGTATCTTGTGTCTGGGTCCGGAAGTCATATACAAAATATAGTATAAATTTATTTTTATATAAGATTTCCGCACAAATATACTATAACATACTATATAAGAGAACTAAGAAAGAGGCACTAAAAATATCAGGGATAAGGGATAATTTCGGTTGATCTGACTTCCACGTGGTCGATCAGAGGCCCGTATTTGAGAATTTCTTCTTTTGTAAGACCCGTGGCATCGAATATGACCTGCCCTTCCACAAGTATTGAAGAGTTGGGATGCATGGTCTTATTGACATCGATCGGGGAACCAGCGGCCAGAAGTCTGCCGGAAAAGTCTTGGCGGAAAACAGGCTCTACAGCATCAATATGTATCTGCTGGCTTTTTCCGTTATACAATACAAAACTATAGGAGTAAAGCTGCTGGTCAATATTGGTCTCATTGAGCGCGCCTATCGCAGCTGTGCTCTCCGTTATCAGGAGGTTATCGATCATGGCAGGTTCAGCAGCCAGCAGGAGCGGCCCGACCCCTACAAGGACACCTGCAGTAAAAGCAATAGCGCAATAAAGAAAGCTCTTATCCATGTGAGATCATGTGTGGATATAACACAATGCTACATAAATATGCTTAAAGTCAGGTCAAAACGAACTGATGTTGGGTGCGAGGCGCGAAACTGAGATAGAATAGTACTTGATGTTGGTTGGTGTTTTAGCACTAGTGTTGGTTGGTCTGCATAGTATCTCATAAAAGAATGCGCTGATCAGCACTTCGCGCCCCATTCTCCCCACACTATTATTAGGAGGGTACTATATAAACATACTTCATGAAACCCACTGTTACTGAATAGCAAAAGTGCTGCAATATATTTATAATACAGTAAGTATAATTAGTTTTATTAAAACCCGGGAACTAGTTCATATGTAAAGGGCGCGTAAAAGTGCTGTTATAATATAATGATCTTAAGTGCATACAGGATCTGATTGGAGATGAGAAAATAAATTGCTCTATGTGTAATTATAGAAAATCCATCCCTTTGTACACCAAATGTGCAGGGATAGCCGGCAGGACCAGGGCCGGAACGTCTTATTATTGCAGTCACCCGGATATGGAGAACCCGGTACCTGTTATTCCCGGAAATTGCGATGTACTTGACGGCTGTCCCGTATTTCAGCAGGGCAGTCATATTTCGGCGCAGGACAGAAAAGCAGGATAAGATCTTGCTGAGGGCCTTCAGTTCAAACCAATTAGACAACTATTCTTAGTTAGCTACAGTTGACGGGCACATATAATAAAATAAGGCAAAGATATTGAGTGAACACTCAGTCGATCAGTTCTCCAACGACCTTGTACCCCTCGAATACCTCATCCCCGTGGGATGCATCATCCATCTGCTCTGTCAGGTCAAGCCCGCCTTCATGTGCATAATGCTCCCCGTCCATCCATGACCCGCTGTCTGTCACATCATAGACCTTCCCTTTATAAGCTACATAGATGTCCTTTGATTTCCTGCCGTCGTGTTTTGAAAGCTCTTCTCTTGTAAACTCTTTCACTCTCTCACTCCAATATATGATTTACACAGATATCTGCTTTAAAAGTTCATATATCTTTTTGTCAGAGTTTCTTTTGAATGTGCCTTCTGTAATGTATAAGGAAAGCACGGGTAGTAATATAAGGATGGCATACAAGGCAGTGAGATACAGAATATATACATAAGGAGAAGTTTTCAATACCTCTGAAATGTAGTTAAGCATTACAGATCAAAAAGCTCTCAGGCCAGGCAACATAATATGGAGCTCTTTTCTGCAGTTAAGGAGAGCGAAAACGGTCAAATTAATATGTAAGGATGCAGGAAAGATCCGATGCAAGAACAGAGGCACCCAAAAGCGTGGTGGTTTTCCGGGTGCCTCACTTTTCCTTGATTTCCGTTTTTCTCAATATACCGTTTTTCATTCAGTTTCGTTTTTACGACCAATCACCAAAGAAAATAATTTTCTTGGAGCACTGATCTAGCGAACAGATTGTGCCAATACTACAAAAAGATACCTATATAGATACATATAAGGCAAGCAGCCTACTATATAGATATATAATAAGATGCATACTCTACATAGAAGCGATCCTATCATCTCAACCGTAAATGAAGGCTAAAAGAAGGTTCACTTTTTTTTCTTTTCATTATCTTTATTGCTTTTTTGAGAATCCTGGCACCAGGCATCGATCAGAAGATCATCAGCATTCCCCGTAGCCGAGTGTTCTTCAGACACTTTACACCAGCTCTCGATCTCATTGTCAACAGACAGAAGTTCAACATCCTTTACGGAGGCCTCTTTTTTCTTATCTTTATCGTTCATCCGGATCCCTTCGACTGATATCTTATCTTAAAAGTAGAAGTATTTTCCTGCCTGCAGATGATGGTGGTGTTGCAGGCAGTTTTTTAAGGCTGGTCAGGCAACTGATCGAATAGACCTTAACTCAATGAGCTGGCCCCACATATGGAAACTTGCCATGTCCTCAGCCGGATATGCTGTGAATTCTACTTTGAGCCCATCTTTCCTGAACTCATCTCCAAGATTCACAGGGTCATAATTTGTATTGTCATCGCCCGCTATCCCATAGAACCCGCCTTCAATGTCTACATAAGCAACAGTGCCCGCTGCCTGTATTATCGTATGTTTGGGTACCACCTCTACTGTAAGCTCGAAAATATCCTCATCACCTGTGATATTCTCCCATGGACGCTTGTATATTGCTGAAACATTCTGAACGCCGTCCTCCGTGACCTCAAATGTCCAGTTGCGGACTCCGCCGGCACCTGTCATCCCTTCAACTGCAGGGTCCTGCACGTACTGGTCATCCAGCAAAGCAAGACCTGAACCTGCAGAGAGGTTCCATGAGTATCCGGTAGTTGGGTTCTCTTCAAGCATAATTAAGATAGTATCCCCTTTTACAGCCCTGACACTGCTGGTGCTGTTATTTCCTGTGTATACAGAGGTCACAGGTTCAATCTCTGCAGTATCGTTTCCCGGCGCATCCTGCCCTTGCGGACCATCTCCCCCGGCAGTGTCCCCGCTCACGCTGCTATTATCAGTGCATCCCGATGTCAGGACCGCAACTGCGGCAATTCCAATGATAAGCAATAGACATAAGGTCTTTTTCATATCAGATCTCCTCCGATATGTAAAGAATAGCATCCCGGATATTTATGCATTGTTTAAGCTACAGCTCCGTTCGCAGCTTTTTCGGGCAAAAGATGACTGCTTATATAATAGTACTAACAAAGAGTTTAAAGTAGGGTCAGATTGCAACCATCCGGGCATATTTCCGCATCATTCGATAGTCGGGGCCACAGCGGATAAAGACCTTTGCCGGGAAGAAATGAACAGGCAGGTAGTGACAGCAATATGAATTCAGCGCATGAACACATGCATGACGATAAAACAGATAAGGAAACACCTGAAGAGCAAAAGGAGCTTATGAAGCAGGCCCGGCATAAGGATCATCATACCGGCATGCTGGAAGATTTCAAAAGAAGATTTATTGTATCTCTGGTCCTGACCATTCCCGTGCTTATCCTATCGCCCCCCATACAGGGTTTCTTTGGTTTTGAATTAACATTTCCCGGATCTGTACTTGTATTGTTCTTGCTTTCCTCGCTGGTATATTTTTACGGAGGATTCCCCTTCCTTACCGGGTTCATCACTGAGATCAGGAACCGGACCCCCGGAATGATGACGCTGATAGCTATAGCCATAACTGTAGCCTATGTATACAGTTCTGCAGTGGTCTTCGGACTCGAGGGAGAAGTGTTCTTCTGGGAACTGGTCACCCTTATAGATGTCATGCTCCTTGGACACTGGCTTGAGATGCGCTCTGTAATGGGTGCTTCAAGGGCGCTGGAAGAACTTGTAAGGATAATGCCTTCGGTGGCTCATCTAATAAAGGATGATGCTATCGCTGATGTGCCTGTCGATGAACTTAAAGTGGGCGACAGAGTGCTTGTCAAACCCGGAGAGAAGGTTCCTGTCGATGGCATTGTTACCAGAGGCGGGACCAGCGTTAATGAGGCTATGCTCACAGGCGAGTCCCTGCCTGTTCAAAAAAAGGACGGAGATGCAGTTATCGGGGGATCCATAAACGGTGAGGGCTCTATCGATGTGGAGGTCCGCAAGACAGGAAAGGACACATACCTGAACCAGGTCATCGAGCTTGTCAGGAGCGCACAGAGCAGCAGGTCCAAAACGCAGGACCTGGCAAACCGGGCGGCGCTGGTGCTTACAATAATAGCATTAAGCGTAGGTATCCTGACACTCACGGCCTGGACATACTTTGGCAGCCCGTTCGTCTTTGCGCTGGAGAGGGCAGTGACCGTTATGGTCATAGCCTGCCCTCACGCCCTGGGACTGGCCATACCCCTGGTTGTGGCAGTATCCACTTCCCTGGCAGCTAATTCCGGCCTGTTGATACGGGACAGACAGGCATTCGAAAGGGCAAAGGACATTCAGGCCATAATATTCGATAAGACCGGCACCCTGACCGAAGGTAAGTTCGGGGTTACCGATATAGTACCCCTCACAGACATTGACCGGGACGACATACTGCGGCTGACCGCCTCGCTGGAATCGAATTCCGGGCATCCCATTGCTGCGGGGATCGTTAATAGTGCCAGGGTAAAAGGGCTTGATATGAAAAGCCCGGAAAATTTCATCTCCCTTCCAGGAAAGGGTGTTGAGGGCCTTGTTGAAGGAAGGATGCTTAAAGTCGTCAGCCCCGGGTATCTACAGGAGAAAGGGATCAGTATAAATAATGAGGACATCAGGAAAGTGGAAAGTCAGGGTAAGACCGTTGTGTTCCTTCTTGAGGACGACAGGCCGCTCGGTGCCCTGGGACTTGCAGATATTGTGAGGAGAGAATCAAAGGAAGCGATAGAAAGGCTGAGATCCATGGACATAAAGTGCATGATGCTCACCGGCGATAACGAGTTCGTTGCCAGATGGGTGGCTGAGGAGCTTGGGCTTGACGAGTACTTCTCAGGGGTGCTGCCACACCAGAAAGCCCAGAAAGTGAAAGAAGTACAGCAAAAGTATATTGTTGCCATGGTAGGGGACGGGGTGAACGATGCTCCGGCACTTGTACAGGCGGATGTGGGAATAGCCATCGGTGCAGGTACGGACG
>DANZ01000096.1 GCA_002501695.1 Methanolobus sp. UBA474
CCGTAAATATCCTCGGAATATCCTAGCTCATGCAGCATCTCTACAGTCAGACCTATCTCATCAGCCCGGATATGTGTCAGAGGGATATCGGACATGTCATACCTGACAGTTCCGTCCTTGAACGTGAAGATGTCATGCTTTGCTCTCAATATGCCCTTTTCCAGAGGTTCCGGCGTCATGTCCCTGGACATCATCCGCTTGACACCCTTAAGCTGCTCTATATTGCTTTCACGCTCTCCAAGCCTGTCGAACGCGCCCTGGTAAATGCTTTTAAAATCGATGGCCTGCATCTTCACACAAGTGGTCTTTGTACCGCATTTGGGACATTCCGGCTTCTGCACAGATATGCCGCATCTTGGGCAGGAGAGTTTCGGAACGGTGAACTCCCCGCAACCGCATCTGTATTCATAGTTAAGGGCACCACACGAGGGACATATCCTGTTACCGATCTCCACACGGATAAGGCCTACCTTCTCGTTCATGGACGCCTTATAGCCGGCAGCGGTCTCCAATTTTCGGGTATTGCCGCCAGTATCGCCTATAGGGAACAATACATGGGGAGCTGGCGACATCTTTCTCTTGTTGGACTTTTCAGGCCTTCCCATCCTTGCACCTATTCTCATAGGAGCACGTGCACGGACCGTGAGGCCGCTGACAAGGTTGATCATATCGAGCGTATCCCCGCATTCGGGGGATTCCCATTGCTTCCTGAGGTCTCCATCCAGACCAAGGCATCTAATGAATGGTTTTGGAGTTTCGATAATTATCTTTTCACCCCTCACCTTATGACAGACCAGCAGCTTCTCAAGGATGACCTTGATACCGCCCTCCGCAGACAGTTCAAAGGGAAGTTCGATGCAGGCCTCTTCCCCGTTAAGCGATCCGTGCGCAGATATAAAAGAGGACAGCAGCGAGAACTCCTCCACAGTTATGTCATGCCAGAGGTAAGTGAACTTTGGGTGCAGCGGAACACCGTATATCCTGCACAGCTCCAGTGCAAGGTCCTGCGACGGGTCCTTCAGGGCAGGCATATCAGGATTTTTATCAGCTGCAAGTTTCTCATATTCCTGTATCCACCATTCAAAACAATAGGAAGCGGGGATAAGAGGATGATTGTTCTCGAGGAAGTCACCATAATTTATGAGTATCTCGCCGATATCAATGATCGATTCAACCTCAGGATGCAACTCATAAGCGGACTTCTCATCATCTATCCTGAGCACATCCCCTGACTTGAGCCTCACAGTAGGTCCCTCCAGAGAATCAACCGGAGCCATGCCAGCTGCTTTTCCAGGGCGTTCGACCTTGATCTGTGTGCCCGCAACAATAAAACTATCCAGTATGATCATGCTTGCCGGACTTATTCCGGCCGCAGCAAATGAGGTGTTCCTTGACCTGCCGTACCTTAGCCTGAAACCTCCCGGACGCATCGGATGCGAGAATACCGGCCTACCTGCTATAAGGTCAGTAAGATATTTCTCTTTAGGCTTGACACCTTTGGACTCATCTTTGCTGTCATCACCCTTTGTTCCGGATATCAGCCGGTTAAGCCAGTCCCAGCCGTCCAGTTCAAGTTTGTTGACATGTTTTAGCACCTTGGGAGCTTTCAGTGCCAGCCCTTCAGCAAGCACAAGAGCCATACCTCCGCGTACCCTGTTAGTCTCGATCCTTTCCAGGTTACGGTGCCCTTCCACCTCTTCAGCCTCAGTGGGCTCCCCGTCAATGCATATAGGACAGTTCTCAACTATGAGCCTGATCTCATCTTCTGTGGGAGTGTACTGCAGTGTAGCCACACGCCGGTACAGGAGTATCTCCTCAACATATCTTTCAACCTCTTCCTTGCGGGGCTTGTACCGGTCAATTCCCACGGCACGCCTCACGTAGTCCCCGACAAGCACGGACAATGCCTGGGCTGTGCCTCCGGCACTGCGTATGGGACCCGCATAGAAGATACTGATGTACTCCGATCCGTCATCGTTCTTACCGATATCCACACGGTCGATACCTTCGATAGGTGCGGCAACAACACCCTCAGTGAGCATTGCAACAGAAACCCGGATAGCGGCCTCAATGGCCGCAGCCCTGGAAGGGAATTCACCGACAATACCTTCAGCAACTGCTTTCCCGATCGCAAGAGCGCCTTCCTCACGGGACATTGTCTCTTCAAATAAGCGTATCTGCGCAGCCACGCCTTTGACACCTATGAGGTTCTCCACCCTGTCCGCCATATCCTTTGCAAGCGGTATCTCTACCCAGGGTTTTGGGTCCTTGCCTTTGGAGCGTGCCCTGTTGGCAATCTCTATTTCATGCCTGAGATCTGACTCAAGATCCTCAAAATACGCCTTCATAGAGTCGCTTACAACTATCTCGCCCATTCATGACCTCTGCAGATGACCTGTTTAATCTAGGTACTATGTGCCTGAGGATAAAAAGTATTGTCCTGCTCAAATTCCTCAGCCTCTCCATTATTTAAAACGACACGTAGGAATGATGGCTTGGATTTGCCGGCAGAGCACCGATACTGCACCTATCGGCTTTCATAAAGCCTGTTAGTAAATGGAATTAGCCGTTTTTGAAAGCCTTTTAGAGCACGGCTGCCAGTTAGCGAACATCAAGCTCACTTGCAAGGTCTTTATACACGCGGCCCTTATCGGTGGTAACGAACATATTGCCTCTCTGTTCGATCAGCTCCTTGTCTTCCAGCCGTTCCAGATATTTGTTTGCTATTGTTGAATTAAGGTTGGCCCCGTATACGATCTGCGTTTTCTTGGCGCCATTCATAGCGATCTTCAGAATCGCAAGCGTAATATCCAATCTACTTCTTCTGATAAGAATGCCCCCCAGCTTCTTTTATACAGTAAGGTCCCCGGTTGAGTACTCCACGGGTTGATAAAAGTATATTGAGACGCAAATATTTAACCTAATCGTTTTGGAATATTCTTTCCAAATACCTTTCAAGAACAAAAAACCGTTTCATATAAAAGGAATATAAGTAAAGAACTAAAAGATACCAGGCAGCAGGCAGATAATAGATAGATTTATAATAAATACCGCTGTAGAATTGTCGAAAATCTCAGATTGCGGGAGTAACCAAGCGGCCAAAGGTGGTAGACTCAAGATCTTCTCGCGAAGGCGTTCGGGGGTTCGAATCCCTTCTCCCGCACCATACAGGTGATCTTTTTTGACAGGAGACGTTTCTTATGATATTGTGGTGGATTCTGTTGTTGATATATTAAAAAAGGCCCAGACACACCTGCCACAGGACGTTATTGATGCCCTAAGAAAGGCCAGGTCGCAGGAATCCTCAGCTATTGCAAGAGAGCAGCTGGAAGCCATCCTGAAGAACATCGATATTGCAGCCAGGAAACAGGTACCCCTGTGCCAGGATACAGGTATACTCATCTTTTTTGTAGAGATAGGACGGGATGTGAAGCTGGATTTCAGTATCGAGGCAGCTATCAATGAGGCAGTGCGGATCGCCACTGAGTCCATTCCCCTGCGCCCAAATGCAGTGGACCCTATAACGCGCCATAACACCGGAACAAATACAGGTAACGGCATCCCTGATATAAAATACGAGTTCGTTGAAGGCGATAAGATCAGGATCACAGCAGCCCCCAAAGGCGCAGGCTCCGAGAACATGAGCGCACTTCGGATGTTCAATCCCACGGAAGCGGACCGCATCCGCGAATTTGTGGTTGAGACAATACTGAAGGCAGGCGGCAAGCCCTGCCCCCCAATCATTGTAGGCATTGGCATTGGAGGTTCTTTTGACAAAGCTGCAAGGCTTTCCAAACTTGCCCTGCTGGAAGACACCGGTAAAATGGATGAATTTGAAAGGAGTATACTGAACGATATAAACACCCTTGGTATCGGACCCATGGGACTTGGCGGAGATAACACCGCCCTTGCAGTACACATTAAAAAGGCATGCTGTCATACAGCATCCCTGCCTGTGGCTGTCAATATACAATGCTGGGCCAACAGGCACGCGTCTGTGACATTGGGAGGCAGCAAATGACAGAATTCCATCTTACCACCCCTCTGAAGAGATCGGACATTGAAAAGCTTTCAACAGGGGATATCGTTTACCTCACAGGCATGATCCTGACAGCCAGAGATGAAGCCCATGCCCGCATACTGGAACTTGCAGGAAGGGGAAAAGAACTTCCTTTTGATCTGGAGGGTGCTGCCATCTACCATTGCGGACCTCTGATGCAGCAAAAGGGGGAGAGATGGGAAGTCATTGCTGCCGGCCCGACCACAAGCGCACGCATGTCAAAGATGACGCCCCGCCTCCTTGAGAAATACAATGTTACCGCACTTATAGGAAAGGGCGGCATGGACAATGTTGCCGGCTCACTTAAAGGAAAATGCGTGTACCTTGCATTTACGGGAGGGTGTGCCGCCCTTGCGGCAGAGAACATCTCGGAGGTCGTGACCGTACATTGGCCGGACCTGGGGATGCCTGAGGCCGTATGGGTGCTGAAGGTCGAGAACTTCGGGCCGCTCATTGTCGGCATAGATGCAAAGGGCAATGATCTTTTTTCAAAAATAGAAGAAAAGGCCAGGAAGGTTTTTTCCGGCCTCAGATAAAGAATGTGAAGATCACCCAGGCTATCATGGTCAGGATGATAGAGTGCTTCAGGCCCTGGGTCACAGCGCCTTCACCCATCTGTCCTGCTACAAGCCCGCTCATGAAACCCTGGATCACTGCCGCATGCATCATGAGCCTCGTGTATTGGGCAGGATCGAACGAACGGATAAAGCTGGAGCCTGCTCCGGAAGCCTGTGCAGCTTTTGCTGCTTCTGCCATGGTCGGGACGAATGTTGAGGTAAGCATCGCTATAACGAAAATGAATACAAAGAACGATATGTAGGTGATCACTACATACATTAGCATGTTCCCCCGCCTTTCACGCTCAAGCAATTTCACTTCCCTGGCGTCACGGGCAGCGGCTTCCAGCACAGAGGACACACGACCTCCAGCCCTGCTTGCCTGGTTGATGAGGGAGACCGACCTTACTATCACAGGAGTTGGCACCCTTTTCGCGAAATTTGATAGTGTCTGTTCAAAAGAGATACCCCATGACATGGATGAGTCCATTTGCTGAACCTCTTTGGTCATAGCTCCGTATTCGCCTTTTGCAACCGTGCCTACAGACCTTGAGAGGGTCAGGCCGGCCCTGCTCAGCTCAGAGATATCCCTGAGAAAAGTTGGCAGGTACTCTTCCACTTTGTCTATGTTTGTGAACTTCTTATGGAATGCAATAGCAGGAGGAGTGATTATGATAAGTACAGTAAAGATTATAACATCATCTATAAGCGGAGTACCCCAGGTCATCCTCATCCCAAAAATAAAGACGATCAAAGCCACTGGCAGACTGATCACAAGTGTGTATTCAGGATGCTCGTAAAAAGTACTGCCAGGCCGCTTTAAAAATTCCTTGACTGCCAGATTCTTCTTTGCATCTTCCATCCTGGAGCCGATCAGGCCATCTTCAAGTCTGCAGAGTTCCTCCTCGGTCAGGGACACATCAGAGGTCAGATCTTTCGTAATAAAATCCTTTATCTTCATATTATGCCTCCGGGGTCAAACTGCTTATTAGAACGACATACATGATACTTCCGATAGGGATCAGCGCATAGATGATCAAATAAAGGAATACCATCTGAGCACTACCCATAATAGACATGATCGACATCACAACTATCAGGAAAAGCGGACCCGCAACAAAAGCAGTTACATACGTTTCTCCCAGAAGTCCCAGGGTTTCCAGGAACTCTTTCTGATTCTGCCTGTTCTCTACAATATATTGATCTGCCTTTATTTGAAAATAAGTCTCGACCTGACCACCAGAAGTTACAACTGTTACCGCCCCTTGCAGAAAATCCTGCAGCATCATTGAAGGAGTTGTTGCCGAAAGACTCTTCATAGCCGTCACCAGGTCGTAACCAAGCACTTCAAGGTCACGCACAAGGAATCTGAACTCAACGGAAACCTGGCCGTATAAACTATTATTGGCAAGGGACCTGAAAAGCTCAACAGGAAGTACTCCTGCACCCGACATTGCCGACATATAGTTTACAGCATATGGGAGCATGGTATCTATGTTACGTTTTCTGTCACCAGCCATTATTGCAGGGTAGAGCATAAAGGTCTTGTAGACTACAAGGAAAACCAGACCCATAAGAAGAATACTGCCAATAATAGCGATCACTATGGGTTTATATGCAATATAAGGTGCTGTCCATGCAGGAAAGGTTAACCTTGTGGCCTTTATATCAGGCACTCCAAGCAATGTGATGATGATGTTGAAGCCAACAAGGGCAACAACAGAGCAGATGATGGAGCTTAGCAACGCACCTGAAAGGTAGGCATCATAAGCCAGATCCATTCTGTTCTTCATCAGGTTATAACGAAGGCCGAAATAATCGATCCTTTTCCTGGCATAGTACTTACCAAATATATTGAATGCAAAGGTGAAATATAGGTTAGACATGCATATCCTGCCTCACCATTTTCATTACTGTTTCCGGTTCACGGTTGTATGCGACAACTACCTTGGCGAAGTCCCTGAAGTAAGTGACTTTCTTCTCCCGGGTCCACTCCAGGATCTCCTGGCGGCGCTTCAGCTCATCGCGCACCCTTTCTTCGGTCCAGCCCCTGTTCTCCATCACACTCTCGATCACATAGGACCTGCCTGAGTACTGGAACATATCTCTTGATGCATCCCATGAGAACACTTCATTTGTCAGCAATTCGCCCGTACGGGAGTCAACACCTACGATCTCGGTAAGCGTCTTGCATCTCCGGACACGTTTGTCACCGACCTTGACCTGGACCTGGATAGCCACAAGGTCAAGCGCCTGGATCATTATCCGTGGAACATTGATCGGAGGGTTTTCCAGCCTGTGAATGGCTGAAGCAACCGAGTCGGCGTGCATAGTCGAGAATGTGGTGTGTCCTGTGGACATTGCCTGGAAGAGTGTCAGTGCCTCTACTCCGCGCACCTCACCCACAATTATGTATTCCGGTCTCTGCCTCAGGGACGCCCTAAGAAGTTCGTACATCTCGATAGAACCCTTGTCGCCGCTTCCGAAGGACTGCCTTGTGACACCCGGGATCCAGTTTGGATGAGAAAGGTTGAGCTCTCTTGTATCCTCTATTGAGACTATTTTCATCTCGGGCTGGATAAAAAGAGATACGGCATTCATTGCAGTCGTTTTCCCTGATGCGGTACCGCCTGCGAATATGAGGCTCTTATTGGAATCCACTGCAAGCCACATGTAGGCCAGCATCGATGTGGAGAACGTATGGAAATCTATCAGGTTTGCCGGTGTTATAGGGTTGTCCTTGAACCGCCGGATAGTGAATGTACTGCCGCGGGTCGTGATCTCACGCCCCAGGGTAAGCTGTATACGTGAACCATCCGGCATGGTTGCATCCAGAAGCGGATTTGCTATGGAGACATGCCTTCCGCATATCTGTGCGATCCTGATGACAAACGAATCGACCTCTTCATCATCCTGGAATTCTACACTGGAAGGTATAGAATTGTAAACTTTGTGATAGAGATAGATCGGAGTATTCGGACCGTCGCATGATATATCCTCAAGATTGGGATCTCTCATGAAGACGTCTATCTCGCCGTATCCTACGAAGTTACGGACGATATAGTACATTATCTTTTCACGTTTCTTTGGAGATATATCGATCTGGTACTCCTGAAGATATGCCATCACTTTATCCCGCAGGAAAAACTCTGCGTTCTTGCGGGAAACTTCCTTTAGGTTGATATCGAGGGTCTCAATGAACTTTATCTTGATGGTATCCAGCAGTTCCTTCTCCTTAGGGGAGAGGCGTGGCTCCAGTGCCTGATACTGGAACTCGTGAGATTCAGGGTTGTAGGCTATCCTTACATATGCATAGGGAGCATTTACCTCGTACAGCTCCACTTCCTTATAAGGGCTGCCCGGATCAATTGTGAAATCAACTATAGGCCCGTGCTCTATAATATTGTAAGGATCGGTATTGATCTTTGTCCTTACGAAGAGCTTGTTCACACGGTCCTTCAGGCTTTCACGCTCTTCCTCCTCTTCGTAGATATCCTCTTCAATAAAAGGCAGTTCAAATATCTCTTTAAGGACGAGACCCCAGTAAGTTTCTTTTTCTTCGGGGACTTCTTCCTCATATTGCAGGTCCTCAAAAGATACATTTACTCTGCCTTTAAGTTCCTCGATACTTACAGTCTCATCTGCAGGCAATATAAGATTTGCAAGTTCATCCACAAAAGAGTCCTCATTTATATGAGGGATAAACTCATTTGTATTGTCGTTCGCGAGATCTTCACAATGTACCTTACCCTCCGAGACGTCATCTACATTCATACCCGAAACAGACTGCACAGCTCCGACATCTTCACTACTGTCAGGAACTGCCGAAGCAGTTGTTTTTTCATCTTTGCCTTTACCTGAGTGATGGTCCATTATTACCTGCTCCTGTAAAGATCAGTCACTCTTATTTGCAGAGAGTGAGAGCTTTTTACCCTTCTTTACCTTCTTCTTCTTGTCCTCCTGGAAGGTCGCAACTGCGGGGACCTTTATTCCTGCAACAGATGCGGAGAAGCGATTAAACCCAACCGAAACAGGAGAGCCAGGATATTTGACCACAACAGGAGCCTTAAATGCCATGGAGTTTTTGACATTGGCATCTTCGGGCAGGTTCTCAAGCACCTTGATACCCAGAGTACCTTCTATCCGCTCAGCACTGAGCTCATTGGAGAACACACCTGTCCGGTTCAGGAAAAATCCAAGGAACTGTTTGTTCATGGATTCTGCAATGGTCTTTACTTTCATTGCACCTGCAAGAGAGGCGATATCCGGATTCACGACCTGTATTACCTCATCGGCCAGGGAAATTGCAGAAATGGAATTTTTAGTTATACCTGTGGGAGAATCTATAATTATAAACTCATAATTCTCCCTGAGACTTTCAACGACATCAGCCAGATTATCAGGATTTGTGTTCATGAAGCTCTGCAGGGAGATACTGCCGGGTATCACTTTCATGTTATTCGGACCGTCATAGACTGCCTCTGCGATACCGGCATTACCTGCAAGCACATCATGTAATGAGGATCTGGACGTCTCAATGCCCAGCATCAGCCCTATTGTGGGCATCCCTATATCTGCATCGATCAGAAGTGTCTTCTTGGCAAAACCTGCGATCGCAGCACCAAGGTTTATCGAAGCTGTGGTTGAGCCGGTACCACCTTTTCCGGAAACAATTGTATATATCTTTGCGGTCATCGAACACCCCTTTGGATATGTAATTATATTTTTAATGATGCTTTCATTTAAATTGGTCAGCATATTATGTATTTAGATATAATTATTTAATCAAGGTTTCATAAATATAAAAAGATATCCATGATATATCAGGACCGCTTTCAGCAGACCAATCAATATATACTATGATACAGACAGGAATGCTCATGGAAGAAACAAACGAAAAGAATGTAAAGCTCTTCATTTACCATGCA
Source organism: Methanolobus sp. UBA474 (assembly GCA_002501695.1). Lineage (GTDB taxonomy): Archaea > Halobacteriota > Methanosarcinia > Methanosarcinales > Methanosarcinaceae > Methanolobus. The sequence goes on from DANZ01000096.1 coordinate 9,546, forward strand.
AGCCAGTGCGATCCCAAAAAATGCACAGGGAAGAAAATGGCACGTTTTGATCTTGCCCGCCTTTCCGACCAGGTGAACAGGATACCCCGCGGGTCCATTCTCCTGGATCCGATGGCAGAGAAGGCGCTTTCCCCGGAAGACAGTGCCGTTAAAGGAATCACTGTCCTTGACTGTTCATGGGAGCATGTGGAGGAGGTGTTCCCCCAGCTGGTCAGGCTCAACCTGCAGCACCGTGCGCTTCCTTACCTGATTGCAGGCAATCCTGTAAACTTTGGCAGGCCTTTTAAACTCACATCTGCGGAAGCCTTCGCTGCCGCCCTGTATATACTGGGTAATAAACATCAGGCTCAGGCAGTTATGGGCAAGTTCAACTGGGGGCATACTTTCCTTGAACTGAACCACGAGCCCCTGGAAGAGTACTCAAAAGCAAAGGACAGCAAAGAGATACTGAAGATACAGAGCGAATACATCTGAATAGATACGGAGTGTCCGCATGAAGATGCAGATCGGAGTGATAGGTGCCGGTACATGCGATGCGATCATCGGGAAGGTGGCAGAGGACGTGGGAAGGGAGATAGCAAAGAGAAACGCTTTTCTGGTATGCGGAGGACGCGGAGGAGTTATGGGATCTTGTGCCCGCGGAGCAAAAATGGAAGGCGGCACTACTGTGGGAATACTCCCTGGAGATAGCCGCCTGAGTGCGAACCCATATATAGATATTGCGATCCTGAGCAATATGGGACATGCCAGGAATGCCATCATTGCGCAGTCATGTGATGCGCTGATAGCTATCGGAGGCGGGTACGGGACGCTTTCCGAGATAGCACTTTCCCTGAAAATGGGAAAAAAGGTTGTCACGCTCCTGACAAAGTGGGATATAGAGGGAACTATAAAAGCTGACAGCCCCGCGCAAGCTGTTGAGATGGCAATGAGTGAACTGCCTCTTTAAAGCGGGCCTCTGCGCATTTGAATGATCCATGTCTCCCGGTCAGAATTCCATTACAATGCCCAGAGGGCAGTGGTCAGAACCCGGAACATCCGGCATGATGAATGAGTCGCGGATATTCCCGGCAGCATTCTGACTTGCATAGAAGTAGTCTATCCTCCAGCCCACATTGCGGGCTCTTGCTCCGGACCTCATGCTCCACCAGGTATAGTGTCCGGGTTCCGGGTGGAAGGCTCTGAAAACATCCACATAGCCCTTTGAGAGGAACCTGTCGATCCATGCCCGTTCCTCGGGTAGGAAACCTGAGATGGCCTCATTCTCTTTAGGGCGTGCAAGGTCTATCTCCCTGTGGGCTGTGTTCACGTCGCCGCAGATGAGGATCTTCCTTCCCTGCTTTTGCAGCATATGGACATATTCCAGAAAAGCATCATAGAACTCCATTTTGTAATCGAGTCTTTCCTGAGAGGCTTTGCCATTGGGGAAGTAGATGTTGAACAATATGAACTCCCCGTAATCAGCTATGAGTATCCGTCCTTCGCGGTCGAATTTTGGAATGCCAAAGCCGCATTTTATGCTCAGAGGCTCTTTTTTGGCGTAGAGTGCCACACCGCTATAACCTTTCTTTTCAGCAGACGAGAAGTAGCTATGGTAACCCTGCACTTCAATAAGCTCGAGTCCCAGCTGCTCTTTTTGTGCCTTTGTCTCCTGGATGCAGAGGATATCAGGCTGTTCTTTCCGGAACCATTCCAAAAAACCCTTTTTTTGCACAGATCGGATTCCATTGACATTCCATGAGATTATCCTTATTTTTTCCATAGCATGACCCATGTACAATAAACCTGCTATGTTATAATCCTCTCTGGGCGTGCAGGCGATAGATACAGGGGGACAAAGAATGTTTTAGATATCGGACACGAACTACATTATCTATATAGATAAACCTCATATATATGCTGTGCAAATTACATCCATGCCTGTTATCGTATTTATCACAGATTTAAGCACCATCCCCTATATGAGATCAGAAGAATATAGCAGACAATTCTGAAAGCTTCCTGTTAGATAATTTAAAGATCACCGGAATGAGGAGAGAAATGGCCGCAGTTGAAACGCAGGAACGATTGGGACGCAGCATGGGTTTTTTCTCAACTTTTGCGCTTGGTACCGGCACGATGATAGGGGCCGGGATATTCATCCTCCCGGGAATAGCTATGGAAAATGCAGGCCCTGGGGCGATAATCGCGTTTCTGCTGGGAGGGATCATTTCAATAGCCACAGCCATCAGCATGGCAGAACTGGCGACTGGAATGCCTTCTGCTGGTGGAAGCTATTATTATATCAGCCGGACTATGGGAGCTGTTCTTGGTGCTGTAATAGGACTTGGATCCTGGCTGGCGCTGATATTCAAAGGCTCATTTGCTCTCATCGGACTGGCGGAATATTTTAAGATCTACTATGACCTTCCCCTGTATTTGATCGCAGTTGCTGCAGGAATTATCCTGCTTGTGATAAATTATCGTGGTGCAAAGAGCAGTGGCTCATTGCAGAATATCATTGTGGCAATATTAATAGTGATCATCCTGGCATTCATATATAAAGTGGCCCTTATTGGAGAAACAGGCAATTTAACGCCTGTTGTACCTTATGGCCCCCTGTCCATCCTGACCACGACCGGGATAATCTTTATATCGTACCTCGGACTTGCAGAGATCTCCACTGTTTCCGAAGAGGTCAAGAATCCTTCCCGTAACCTGCCGCTTGCATTTATTGCCTCGGCAGTGGCAGTGACCTTGATGTATGTCGGCATAATGGTAGTAGTGGTGGGAGTATCAACCCCGGGAGCTGCATCCACGGTTACCCCGCTTGCAGATATAGCAAGCATGATGGGGGGAGAGATCGGCATGCTAATTATGGTCCTTGGTGCACTGTTCGCCACACTTTCCACAGCCAATGGGGCCATACTATCGTCCTCCAGGTTCCCTTTTGCCATGAGCAGGGATGCACTGATGCCAAGATGGTTCATAAAGATCCATAAAACATTCGAGACGCCATCTAATGCCATATTGGTGACCGGTACAGTTATGATCCTGCTTTTGTTCCTGTTCGATATTGAACAGCTGGCAAGACTTGGAGGTGCTTTTAATATACTTATCTTTGTCCTGCTGAACGTGGCTGTAATAATCCTGAGGAAGCGGACTTTGCCGGGCTATGAGCCTACATTCCGGGATCCGTTCTTTCCATTCACCCAGATAGTGGGGATCGCGGGAAGCCTTATACTGATGCCGTTCCTCGGGGTCCTGCCCCTGTTCTTTGCATTGGTGATGGTGTTTGCCGGTGTGGGCTGGTTCAGGTACTACGGAAGGGGGAAAGCCATACCTGGATATAGTTTATTCGATCTGCTGGAAAATACGGTCGAACAAACGAACATAAAGCCGGAATCCACCGTTAAGGTATTGGTGCCCATATCCAATCCCAGGCACGAGCGCGACCTTCTGAAACTGGCGGATTGCCTGGGCAGTGAAATAATCGGCCTCCATGTGATCAAGGTGCCAGACCAGACAAGTTTGCAGGTGGCTCAAAAAGCATATCATGACACGCACATCGAGATGGATGCCCGTTTTAAAAAGGAGTTTGACAGATACCCTGTCATCCTTGGGCAGAAAAGGGACTATATTGTTGCCTTTGACCATGACATAGCGAATTCTATCATAGAACAGGCCGAGATAGAGAATGTAGACACCATTATTATGGGATGGCATGAGGCAAGCAGGTTCCAGTACTCCCTCGGAGAAGTAGCGAGTGATGTACTTGCTTCATCTAAAAAGCAGATCGTGCTATTGAAGGGATATCTGCCAGACAGGATAAACAGGATACTGGTGGCATATAATGGAAAAGAGAACTCTGTATATGGACTATATCTGGCCAGGAAACTTGCTGTCAATACCGGGGCTCAGATGACAGTGATCGCAGTGATCAGCCCCGATGCGGAAGAGGACAGGAAAGAGGAGATCACTGCAAAGATCGCTGAATTGGCGGCGGAGGAGAACATGAGGCCTGTTGAGTTCAGGATATTGGAAAGGTACTCTGTCGAAGACGCCATACTTGAAGCAGCTGAAGACAGCGATGTGACAATAATCGGGGACTCCAGCCAGAGATTCAAAATATCCCTGATCGGGACCCTGTCGCAAAGAATAGCCAGGCATTCAAAAAAGCCGGTACTGATCGTGAAAAAGTCCAGGCCCATATCAAAGGAAAGTATGAATTATCTTTTGAGAAGATCGCTGCGTAAATGCAGAGACAGGCTGGATAAGCACAAAAGCGGTCCAGGTGCTCTATCAGCTGAGCAGTAGGACTGAATGGCTTAGATCTGCCATTCGCCTTCATCTTTTCTGTTTTGAACGCCGCTGAGAGTACTTGTAGCGCATTTTTGATTTGGTTTAATCCGGACAAGTGTGAACTGTATAGCAGTAATTAACTTTAAATAATAAAAAGAATTAACTAACATTAGTTGTTAAAACGTATTTGTTAAAAATAAGCACAACCTGCAAAGACAAACAGAGAAGGAAGGATCACAGACGGACACAGAAGGCATCAAATACACTAATCAACGGATAGAGATCCTGGAGTTCCTCAAGGAATTCGATGGGCATCCCACCGTCGATGATGTGTACGAAGGGGTCAGGAAGAAACTGACCAGGATCAGCAAAGCCACTGTATATAATAATCTGAGGTTCCTGGCCGAAAAGGGCCTTATCAAAGAGGTGAATATCAAGGGAGTTTCCAGGTTTGAGGCAAATCTTGTACCACACCACCACATCATATGCATAGGATGTGGAAGGATATCTGATTACGAATCAGAGGAACTGACAGACTACTCGCTGAAGATAGCGGGGGATATAGAAGGCTTTGAAGTAGAGACTACAGATACGAACTTTTATGGTTTCTGCAATGAATGTAAGGAGGATTAAATATGGAAGAAGCATGCACAATGCCGCTTATAGGCGACGACGCACCGTCATTTACAGCAAAGACAACAATGGGAGAGATCAATTTCCCAAAAGACTACAAGGGCAAATGGGTAATCCTGTTCAGTCACCCGGCAGATTTCACGCCGGTATGCACAACAGAGTTCATGACATTTGCAAGCATGCAAGGAGATTTCAAAGCACTGAACTGTGAACTTATCGGATTGTCCATTGACAGCATTTATGCGCATATCGCATGGCTTCGTACCATCAAGGAGAAAATAGAATACAAGGGGATGAAGAATGTCGAGGTGACTTTCCCTGTCATTGAAGACCTCAAGATGACCGTTGCAAAGAAATTCGGCATGCTCCAGCCAAGTGCTTCTGATACGCAGGCGGTGAGAGCAGTATTCTTCATGGACCCCAAGGCCAAGATAAGGGCCATACTTTACTACCCGCTCTCAAACGGAAGGAACATGGACGAGGTCATGAGACTGCTTAAAGCCATGCAGAAGTCTGACGCGGAAGGTGTTGCAACACCGGCTAACTGGCAGCCGGGGGAAGATGTCATCATTCCGCCACCCGGATCATGCGGAGTCGCAAAGGAAAGAGTCGAGTCAAAGGATGCAAACACATACTGCCTTGACTGGTTCATGTGCTTCAGGAAACAATCCTGAATATCGTATCATTGAAAAAGACGCTCCGGTCGATCCTTTTCTATAGAGGGTCCTGGAGCAGAACATCAAAGGAGAACAGTGTGCGATCCAGACCTATAAATGCATATTGAACAAGGTAAAGGACAAAGACCCTGTGACCTACAATATGGTGCTCCAGATACTGACAGACGAAATAGAGCACGAAGACGACCTTCAGGCAGTTCTCGAATACATCGAGCTTCTGCAGTAAATATAAAAAAGCCGGAGTGGGCTTATCCACACATCTCTGCTCACAGCTTTTGTCTGTGAGTTGGGATGTGAATTCCTTTTTATTACACTTTTCGCATCATATCCGGGGATATTTTACTTATCCCTACCTTTGTTTGCGATAAGTATATTTAGCAGAATGATTTTTATGTTTAAAATTGAGAAACCGCTCAAAACAAAAACTTTTTTGCGGTGTTTTCCGGCTTGAACAACGTTTTATAATTCATTCATTTCATTTGAGGGACTTTGGAGATAATATGCATCTCATCATAGCAGAGAAACATATAGCGGCAAAAAGGATAGCAAGCATCCTTACTCAGGACAGAACGAAGCAGGTGAGGGTCAGTGGGGTCGATACCTATGAATCCGGTACCGGAGAGGACAGAATGGTGTTCATCGGGCTGAGCGGGCATATCGTAAAGCTGGATTTCCCCAAGGCATACAACAACTGGCAAAAGGTAGAGGCAAAAGAACTGGTAGATGCCCAGGTCATAACCACATCCACACAGGTAAAGATAGTGTCTGCACTCAAAAAGCTGGGTAAAGAGGCTACAAAGGCCACCATAGCCACTGACTACGACAGAGAGGGAGAACTTATCGGTGTGGAGGCTGTGGATATACTGAAGAGCATCAATCCCGACATACAGTTTGACAGGGTCCATTACAGTGCTATCACACCCAAGGAGATACATGATGCTTTTGAAAATCCCAGCGGAATAGACTTCAACCTTGCATATGCGGGCCACTCAAGGCAGGTCATCGACCTTGTGTGGGGTGCTTCCCTCACACGTTATATATCCCTGGCTGCCGGGCGCCTGGGTAACATGTTCCTTTCTGTGGGCAGGGTGCAGTCACCTACGCTTGCCCTTATAGTAGAGCGCGAAAAAGAGAGGGATGCTTTTGTATCCAGGAAATACTGGGAGCTTTCCGCAAGCCTGCAGACAAAAAAGGGAGAGGTGTTCCAGGTCGAGCACAAGACCAGCCGGTTCTGGGAAAAAGAGCAGGTGGAGAATATCCTTAGAACACTTAAAGACAGTGCGACAGTCTCAGACATTACCACTTCCACCAAGACCGACAAACAGCCCACACCTTTCAATACCACGGAGTTCATCAGTGCAGCCAGTACCATGGGCTATACGGCCTCAAGTGCAATGAACATCGCCGAATCGCTCTATATGAACGGTTTTATCTCATATCCCAGGACTGACAATACGGTCTATCCTGAGAGCATCGACCTCAGGGAACAGATAGAGATATTCGCCAAAGGCCCTTTCAGGGAGTACGCTGAAAAGCTCCTTGAAAAGAAGGAGCTAGTGCCAACAAGAGGCAAGAAGGAAACAACAGACCACCCTCCTATCTATCCCGCGTCCCTTGCAAAGAAGTCCGAGCTGAACGAACAGGAGTGGAAACTGTATGAACTGGTCGTCAGGCGCTTCTTTGCAACATTTGCAGAGCCTGCGGAGTGGGAAACTATCAGGGCACGGTTCGACATTACAGGAGAGGAGTTCAAAGCGAACGGCGCAAGGCTTGTGAACGCCGGATGGCGGTGGTACTATCCATACAATGCGCCCGAGGACAGGCTGCTCCCCGCACTTAACGAAGGAGACGAACTGGCAGTCCTGAACAAGGACGCCGCAGAAAAAGATACGCAACCCCCTGGAAGGTACGGGCAGGGCAGGCTTATCAAGATCATGGAAGAGCTTGGCCTTGGCACAAAGGCAACCCGCCATGAGATCATCAGCAAGTTGTACTCCAGGGCATATATACACGGAAACCCCCTCCAGCCCACCAAGACAGCCTTTGCGGTGGTCGAATCGCTTGAGAGGTTCGCCCCCACCATATCAAAGCCAGATATGACAAGCAAGCTGGAAGAAGACATGGACAGGATAGCGGAAGGAAACATCCCTGAGGATGAAGTACTCAGAGAATCAAGGGATATGCTGTTCTCGGTCTTCAAAGACCTTGAGGAAAACAAGGAGAATATTAGCGAATCTTTACGCATCGGCCTGAGAGAGGACAAGATAATTGGAATATGCCCGAAATGCGGCTCAAAGCTTATGGTCATGCGCTCAAAGAAAGGGTCCCGCTTCATTGGATGCGAAGGGTACCCGGAGTGTAATTTCTCACTGCCTCTGCCCCGCGGAGGGAAAGTGATAGTTACAGAGAAGACCTGCGACCAGCATAACCTTTACCACATCAGCATTATCAATTCAGGGAAAAGGCCATGGAACCTGGGATGCCCGCAGTGTAACTTCCTGGAGTGGCAGAAATCACAGGAAGAAGAGAAGAAGAATAACAACGGTAAGATAAAACCTAAAAAGATAACCGACATATCAGGTATAGGGAAGGTTACCGCTGAGAAACTTACCGAGGCGGGAGTATCCGACGTCAAGGACCTGATCGGCATTGATCCGCTGGAGCTTTCAAAAACTACCAGCATCCCGGTGAAGAAGATCAGGAGCTGGCAGGATGCAATTGCCTGAACCTTGAAAGGTGATAGGATTGAAACTGGAATTCAAAGGAGCATGCAGGGAAGTTGGACGCTCGGCCGTCCTGGTCGACGACAGGATAATGATGGATTACGGTATAAAGCCGGGGGAGGTCACCCAGTATCCTGTGAACGGCGCACGGCCCGAGGCTGTGCTTGTTTCGCATGCACACCTTGACCATTCAGGAGCAGTCCCCAGTTTAATGGACATTGCACCTGATGTCTACATGACACCCCTTACATTCGATCTTGCAGGCATGCTTGCGAGGGACACCCTGAGGATAACCGAAAGGAGCGGGGAAATAGCTGCATTTGACAGCACCGACCTTTCGACGTTCGTTGAGAATACTCACCGTATCGAGCCTGGCCTGAAGTTCCACACCCACGGCTATAACGCGCAGTTTTATGATGCCGGGCATATACCGGGTGCTGCAGCCATCTATCTTGAGGACAAAAATGAAAAGAGCTTGTTCTATACCGGAGATATAAACACCATTGATACCAGGCTGGTATCCGGTGCCACAGAATTTCCGGATGCCGATGCGCTCATAATAGAGAGCACATATTTCGGTGAAGACCACCCACCCAGGAAAGAGATCGAGAAGGCTTTTATTGACTCGCTCATGGATACTATCAACGTGGGAGGGAATGTGATAGTTCCCGCCTTTGCCATTGGAAGAACACAGGAGATACTAATGCTTCTGGACGCACACGGCATCAAGGCCTATGTTGACGGGCTTGGAGTTTCCGCCTACAAGATAATGATAAAACATCCGGATGCCCTGCGCAACCCTGCGCATCTGCGAAGAGCTTTTAGCAATGCTATCATGGTGGACGGACCTAAAAGGGACAGGGTGCCGCTTGAATCCACCGTCATAGTAACGACCGCAGGAATGCTGAACGGCGGACCTGTGCTGCACTATCTTAAAAAGCTATACAAAGACCCAAAGTCAAAGATCCTGATAACAGGGTACCAGGTTGAGGGCACAAATGGCAGGATGGCCCTGGATAACGGCATAATCGATAATGATGGGGTTATTCAGCAACTCGGGATAAAGGTCGAGCAATATGACTTCTCGGCCCACTGCGGAGACAGGGAGCTCAAGCAGATAGTGAGGAATTTCAGTGACAGGGGTACAGAGCACGTGTTCACGATGCACGGAGAAGATACAGAAGGCTTTGCAGAATGGGTCAGGAACGAAACAGGATTGGATGCGCATGCACCCCAGCTGGGAGAAAGGTTCACTGTCTGAAGGTCTGAGTCTGTGCCTGGACTGCCAGGCCATTCTTAATTTTAGCTTCTTCTATCGCGAGTCTCATATTCTCAACAGCATCTAAATGCTCGGGATCTATCGAAAGGACCTTTAAGAAGCATTCAGCAGCATTCTCGTACATACCAAGGTCAAGATAAGCCATACCTTTTTTATTCCACACGATAGCAAACTTGCAGTCGAGCTCTATATCCTTGTGGACCTTGCTGTAACAGTCTATAGCCTCGTTGTGCCTTCCAGTATACATGAAGACATCACCTTTGTTGATCCACGCGTTATCGTTACGTGAGTCAATTGCCAGGATCATGTTATAGCATCTGATCGCCTCCTGGAACTTTCCAAGGTTAAAATAGGCGACTCCCATATTGTACCATACGTCAGTGTCTTTCCTGTTGAGCCCTATGGACCTTTCGAAACAGTCCACCGATTCCTGATACATGCCCATGAAAGTATAGGCAATACCTTTATTGTTCCATATAAGAGCAATAGCCTCATCACTCCAGAGAACAGGGTCCCTTGTATCACACTCAAGTATGAGGTTAAAATACTCTATTTTGTCTTCCGGCTCCTCTGCATCAAAGGCCAGCTTGAACCATTCTTCCGGCGTATCGTTCTCCATCCCGCAATCGCCTCCTGAGATAAGGATAAGGGGATACAGATATGCAATATCAGTATATTGCTATCATTCCAATTTTGTTAATGCACATCTACATTATTTATTAACTTATCGAATCTTTTCGGCAGTTTTATACAAACTTACTAATGAGCCAGGGAGGAGGCATTTGATATAGGCCGGAAATGGCTAACATAGCACTATAAATGTCCCATACACAGTTCATTGAAGTACCTTCACAGACTTCCTTATATCATCCACATGCATGATCTGATCGGCATCAATACCCACAAGACACATCCCTTTTTTATCCATGGCCCATATCCTGTATTTACCGCTGAGGTCCGCAGGTATATCTTCCGAAGGGAGGTTATTCATGTTCATGCAGCAGGATATCTGGCCTGCATAACTATCGGGGTTCAATTCCATTATACTGACAGCCTGCCTTAGGAAGAAAAGAAGCTCATTAACATCCTCCCTGTCCCATTGCCTCACCTTTGAGAAAATGACGGGCAGCAGGGTTGCGGCCACACCTGTATTTGCCAGTATCTTATTTGAAAGGCACAATGAAGCATTCTCATATTTTACTTCGTCATCAGGTCCCCGAAAACAATATATACCCTCATCGACTAGTTTTGACAGGTCCGGAGGGCATACAGATCCGGAGATAGCCTTTTCAATGTCAGCCACATCGAAACCGTAAACTGTAGCGATTTTTTTAATTGCTTTCTGTATTAATAAGCCGGTATCCATTGGATCACCTCGATCGAGTGCTAAGATCGGTTATTTTTTAGTCTATCCAGGTCTTGCGGAGTGTTTATGTTAATAAATGTCATTAGTTCTTTATCTATATCATTCATATCCCCGGCCTCAGGGAACAGCACATCATCCATTTTCATTACAGGAGACATGACGAACCTGTCACCCTCGCGTAGTGACCTCTCCATGGCATACAGCATAGGAACCCTCTTATATACAGCATGTAAAG
>DANZ01000029.1 GCA_002501695.1 Methanolobus sp. UBA474
CAATTTGAAGATGTGTGGGAATTGACAACGATCGGGGAATTAATAGCCGATGAAATGATCTCTTTACTTAGCACTGCTGACGTTCTGGACAGTGATATTGATTACTGGGGAAGCCATAGCCTTGATTTCATTCCATACCATCTTATTAAAAGAATGAATGAACTGGGAAAATGTAAGGTACTGAACACTCCCCTGTCAGGTGAATATGAGCTTAACAGAGAGATAATTCAAACTTCTCCCATATCCGGGTCGCTTTTTATAGCTACTGCATTCATTCAGACAAAATGTCTGACAACTTTGTCTGAAATGGCTAAGAAGAATGTGGATATATATCTGATCCTCTCCCAAAATGCACTTGACAACCTGAGAAGCCGTTATGCTGCATATGTTGAAAAGCTTATTAAAAGCAAGTCATTTCATTTTTATGTCTGTTCAAAAGAACTGGGGTTTCAAGCCTTTATGTACAATGACTACTATCTCCTGCTACATCTGCTGAAAAACAACGGAGAACATGACAGCAAACGTATCCTGTGCTCCAATCCATATGCTACTGAATGGGGAAAAGAGCTGTTTGGATATTATTTAAAGGACTCCAGGCCAATAACTGAAATGCAACTTAATTTCGATAAAGATAAAGTTAGCCGATTATTCAAGACTGAGATCGCAGGCTTGTAACTAAGTTCATTCCCTGCCATCTTTGATGGGTTGGCCGGCAGTAAAAACATTTTAAATTTAAAAGAATGACATAATCACTCAACATCTGTTCTTACATTATAGGTGGTTTCATATTTCTTCTATATGACACATAATATCTTTTTATCTTCCAACAAAAGTTATTAACGGAAAGAAAAACCCATTCTCAAAGTAGAGACTGATGTGATCGTATCCTATGGAGCGGATATAGAGTATGTAAGAGGTCTTATCGTGGATTTCCTGAAAAGTGAGAAATGGATCATGCAGGAGAGACCTGCACAAGCATTACTTTTCGAATTCACAGAGCATGGGGTGAAGTTCAGGGTCAGGTGTGGATAGAGGATTATGTGGATATCCGTATCTCCGAAGATAGGCTCAATATGGCTATCTACAAAGCCCTTATAAGCAAAAATATTACAATGCCGGCCCCGGAGCGGGTTATATACTTCACCTCTCCTGAAGACAGCAGGAGCGTTCCCCGGAAGGAATGATTATGTCATTCATGCTTTTTAGCTGATCTGACTTTCTTTGAATTCATTAACTTTGCCAGTTCTTCAGTTTCCTTAAAGCTTTCCAATATGATCTTGATAGACAGTGTAAGAGGGGTGGAGATCAGCGCGCCGGCCGGTCCCAGTACATAGACCCAGTAGACTATGGATATCAATACAACGGACGGTGACAATCCCAGGTCCCCTGCGGCCAATGATGGAAGCAATACATCATCTGCGAGCATGTTAATGATCAAGATGACAATTATCACAGCCAGAGCTCCAAAAGGCCCATACTGGAGCAGTGCAAGGAATGCGGGCGGGAGGGATGCCAGGAACAGGCCAATATAGGGAATATAACTGAATGTGAACATCACAATACCCCAGAAAACAGCGAACTCGATACCGCCTATAAGAAGAGCTACAGTGATCGCCACTCCTGTAATAAGGTTTGTCTTTGTTCTCACTATCATGTAGTCCACAACAACTTTGCTGAATTCATGCAGTTTTGCCAGCAATACGAACTCCCCTTCAAGCTCTTTCTGCATCTTTTTCGGAGTTCCCGTAGAATCCAGTAAGAGGAACGCTGTTATGAAAACAATAAGAATTATTGTTGTAGTAGCATTTATAATTCCATTAAGGAGTCCCATTGAAAAACTTATAAGAGAGCCCCCCACCTCACGAAAGATCATACTAAGGGTCAGCTCTTGAGTGGAAGGAAGATACACTATAAGGGCTCCCATATAATCTTCCAACTCAGTCTCATATGCCGGCATCCGACTACTTAACTGGGCAACACTGACTGCGGTCAGAAGTCCGAAGACCGTGATGATCAGGATGAGCAGAAAGACAACTACACCGACGCTTAATATGGCAGGAACTCTTTTACTCTGGAGCCATTGGACAAGAGGGGAAAAGATAAGTGCTGCAAAGAATGAAAAAATGAAAGTGATTAGTATTGATGAAATCTCTTGCATCTCTTTTGTCAGGAAGACTAAACCAATGCTTAACAAAAATAGCTTTACAGGAGTTGAAAGTATATGACTTTGCTGCATTATTTTCCCCCATATATTTTCTAAGGATATTTTCACTAATGTCATTCCATGAAGTGGGTGTGACTTCTCAATATATCCTTTTCAGTAGCATGCGATGTGTGCTGCTGGACTCGTTTCCCCGCCTGTGTGCCGCGGTCAGGAAACTATGGCTAATGCTATTCTATCCTGTCCTTAACGAAGTTCTGATATCCGCTCGCCGCAATACCCCTAAATCAAGTATGCATATTTGCTATTTAAAACGAACTAATGGACCTTAAATATGTCATGATAATTATTGGAGTTATATGATTAAACTAATATTATGGTAATAAACTATAAATAAAAAAATTTCTTTTTATTAGTGTAAAATGGCATTATTAAAATTTATATTTCCATCATATTTGTAGTAAATAATTCTTCAAAAACAATGTATTCGGGAAATAGCTACTTTGTAGAACTATAAGGAAGTGTGTACAATGACAAGTGTCCTTGTGGTGGAAGATAATATAGAGAACATGGAATTGATCATTTGTCTCCTTAAAATGAAAGATTATAATTTTGAGGTAGCTATGGACGGAGAAAGAGCTATGGAGCTCGCCAACACATATAATTTTGATCTTATTATACTTGACCTATAGCTTCCTAAGATCAACGGTTTTGAGGTTCTTAAAAGGCTGAAGAACACCCTAAATCCGAATGCGCCTGTTGTAGCTGTTACAGCATGTGTCCTGAAAAGGGATGAAGAGAATTTCATTGAAGAAAGATGTGCCTACTATCTCATAAAACCATTTAGTATAACCGGGTTTTATGAAGCCGTTTCCATTCACCTTTAGGAAAGCAGCACAGGTTAATGAAAAAATTAACCGGGTTACACATTAAGTAAAAAGCCACCTTTTAGACAGAATGGCTTTTACAGCTCCTGTTCTCAGTACACCTATGTCATGTCTGCTTCCTTTTTGCCACCCCTCATCACAAACTTGATCCCCTCTATAATGAGCAGGGTAAGAAAAGCGGCTCCTAAAGGCAGCACCCAGTCCATAAGACCCAGGGGTGTCAGTTCGAATACCAGCTGCAATAGGGGGATGTATACCACACAAAGGATAAGCAGGAAAGTTATAAGCATTCCTATCAGCATCGACCGATTGGAGAACAATCCTCTGTTGATGGCAGAGCCCTCAAGGGATCTGAAGGCGTTTGGCACGAATAGCGCCATGCTCACTATGGTAACGAACGTAAGGGTTCTTGCCTTCTGCACGTCCGCGAAAGGGTCAGCCAGCAGGAACACCAGGAAGGAAACAATGCTCATAGTAAGTGCTGTGCTGATCACAAGGGTCAGATTCCTCTTTCCGAGAATTTCTTCCTTCGGATCACGGGGTTTCCTGGACATTATATTATCTTTCACAGGCTCCATACCCAGAGAGATAGCTGGCACTACTTCATTGAACATGTTAATGAAAAGGATCTGCAGTGCCAGCAGGGGTACGTAATTGAATCCCAGAAGTGCTATTGTGATAAGTATCAGCATGATCTCTGTGAAGTTACGGGACACCAGGTATGTAGTGAACTTCTCGATGTTAGAGTAAATACCCCTTCCCATTTTCACAGCTTCAACAATTGTTGAGAAGTTATCATCCTGGAGTACCATCACACTGGCCTCCCTCGCCACATCCGTACCTTTAATGCCCATAGCGATACCGATATCAGCTTTCCGCAATGCAGGCGCATCGTTGACCCCATCTCCGGTCATTGCCACAACATGTCCCCTGTCCTGAAGTGCGTTGATTATCCTTAATTTCTGCTCGGGGCGCGCTCGTGCATATATATTCACTTTTTCCACTATACTACTGAACTCCTCATCGCTAAGTTCATCCAGTTCACTGCCCGTGATGGCACCGTCAGCCAGGATGTGCCTTATCTTTTCATTTGTGATACCTTCAAGGGATACAGTACCATCAGAGAGACCGATCTCCCGGGCAATAGCTTTTGCAGTCTCCTGGTTATCGCCTGTGATCATGACGACTTTAATGCCTGCCTTATGGCAGGTCCCGACAGATCTTTTTGCCTCTTCCCTTGGCGGATCTATCAACGCCACCAGTCCCAAAAAGATCATGTCGTTTTCCAGTTCTCCACTACTGCTGCTTATGGTCCTGTATGCCAAAGCGAGCACACGATAGGTTTCCTGTGCAAGTGCATGGTTCTTATCAGCTATCTCCTCCCGGTCCTGCTCTGTAAATTCCCGCACACCTGAGGAGCTATATATGTGAGCACAGCGGTCAACCACCATCTCCGGAGCTCCTTTTGTAAAGGTTATTGCTTTCTCCTGTATAGTGTGCACTGTGCTCATCATCTTCCGTTCTGAGGTGAAGATTATTTCCTGCACCCTGGGCAGTTCATCATCCAGCTTACCTTTCCATATACCTGCTTTGGCTGCAGCCACCAATAAGGCTATTTCAGTCGGGTCCCCGATGCCCTTCCATTCATTGTTCAATTCTTCCAGTGCAGCATTGTTACATAAGACAGCTGCCCTTAGCAGCAGTTCCAGCCCTTTCTCGGTTCCAATATCCACGGAAGAAACGCCATCAAGTAGCTCCCCGATTGGCTCATATCCTTTTCCCGTTACACTGATATCCCTGCCAGGCAGTACTATTTTCCTTAGCGTCATTTCATTGCGGGTAAGAGTGCCTGTCTTGTCAGTACATATAACAGTAGTGGAGCCCAGTGTCTCCACACCCAGCATCCTGCGTATGATAGCATTCTGTTGTGCCATATGACGCATCCCGTTTGCAAGGGTAATGGTCATTGTAAGAGGCAGCCCTTCAGGTACTGCGGCCACAGCCAGGGCAATGGCGATCAAGAGCATCTCCGGCACTGGTGCGCCTTTATATATCCCCGTAATTAAGGTCACTAAAGAGGCGAACAGCGCTATGATGGCCAGTGTACGGGTAAGCTTTGTGATCTTTTTCTGAAGAGGAGTGGCTTCTTCCTTTTGCTGGACCAGTCCTGCTATCTTTCCCAGTTCTGTTCCCATACCCGTGGATGTCACAAGTGCACTGCATTTACCGTACACTATCTGGGTGCCTGCAAAGATCATTTCATTCTTTTCCTTGCTTACAGGCACACTCTCTCCGGTCAGTGCCGCTTCTTCCACCTGCAGTCCTAACATTTCTATCACGAGAGCATCTGCTGGCACTACATCTCCACTCTCAAGTACAAGGATGTCACCCGGAACAACATCCTGCGAGGGAATTTCTTTCAGTGTCCCTCCTCTGCGCACTCTTGTAAGGGGCTGCACGAATTTCTTGAGGGCTTCCATGGACTTCTCTGCCCTGTACTCCTGCAGGAACCCCATTAATATAACAAAAAGAATGATACCGCTTATAGCCCAGAAATTGATCACTTCACCAGCCAGTAATGCTATAATAGCTGCTGCAGCCAGCACCCATACTATCACGTTGGCAAGCTGTCTTACCAGCACCTTAAAAGGCGTGATCCTGTTCTTTTCTTCAAGCTGGTTCGGACCATATGTTCCAAGCCTTTTTACAGCTTCTTCATTTGCCAGTCCCTTTGAAGAACTACCTAACTTTAAAAAAGCCTCTTCAGTTTTCATAAGCACTCCCTACTCCGGAAAAGCTTCAAGATTTGCCGGAAGGTGGTTTTGAGCATGCACTTTATTCTGAGATCATTATTTGTCTTCATGGATCCGTTTTCATTCCGATCACAATTGGAGTCAGGACTATTCGATCACTCAGAGCCACTTTACGTCCTCATTGACTGTTCCTGAAGGCTGCGGAGCTTTCATGACCAGCACCTTGTCCACTTTATTGCCATCCATATCCACCACTTCATAACGCAGTCCCTTGAATTCGATATGATCTCCTGTTCTTGGTATGCGCTGCAGGATGAACATGATGAAACCGGCAATGGTCCTGTAATATCCGTGTTCTTCCTGTGGAAAGAAATCTAAAGATAAGGTATCCTTTAGTTTTTCGATAGGCGTATCCCCATCGATCAGCCAGGAGCCATCTTCTCTCAAAACCACCGGCATCTCTATAGGTTCTCCAAGAGATCTGACGTCTCCCACTATCGCTTCAAGGATGTCATGCAGAGTAATAAGCCCCTCAATGCTTCCGTATTCGTCAGTTATAAGAGCGATATGCACTCCTACCTCCTTGAATAACTCCAGGAGCTTCAGGACGGGGAGGGCTTCCGGCGCATAGAGCGGTTTTGTGACCTGTGCCCTTAGATCGACGGTACCTGATTCCACGATCTTTGCAAGGACATGCTTTACAGATACCATGCCGATAATATTGTCCAGATCCTTCTCATACACCGGAAAATAGGATCGGCCGCTGCGGATCATTATCTGCAGATTCTCATCGATGCTGTCATTCAGGTCGAGCGCGATAATATCAGTGTGATGGGTCATCAGGGATTTTACGCGAAGATCACCGATCTCAAGCACGCCTTCTATCATGCTCAGTTCCGCCATTTCAAATACCCCGGCTTCGGTCCCTTCCTCAAGCATGATCTTTATCTCCTCTTCTGTTACCGGCGGCTCAGTACTCTTCTGGATCCTCATAACGCGGAGCACAGCCTCGGTAGAAACACTGAGAATGAGGACCAACGGCTTTGCTATGGCAGAAAGGAACAACATGGGTTTTGCGACTTTAGATGCAATGGCTTCTGATTTATTGAGTGCTATCCGCTTTGGTACAAGTTCTCCGAAGATAAGGGTCAGGTAAGTTATCACGAGTACTACCAGGGTGATACTGAGCGCATTGCTGATCGAGGCCAGAGCCGGGAACTGTCTCAGATAGGCTGCGAGACCCTGTGCCACAGTGGCTCCACCGAATGCACCGGCAAGAATACCTACCAGAGTGATCCCTATCTGGACCGTCGAGAGGAACGGAGTTAGTTCATTAGCAAGTTCAAGCGCAGATGCTGCCCCCTTGTCCCCTTCTTCTGCCTGTTGTTTGAGACGGCTTTTCTTAGATGAGACAAGGGCAAATTCAGACATAGCAAAGATGCCATTAAGTAAAATCAAAACAATGACAATGACTATTTCAAAACTGTAAGACATTTTGCATTTACTAAAAGTTGACCATATTTTAAACATGTTTCGGTCTGTAGAATATCCCCGGTCTATAATATCATTCAAAAAGCGGAAGGTTTGGACCTGTTTTTAAATTAAGGGATCTATTTTCGCGACCGTTCTGCAAAGAGATGAATACTTATATTTGTTCCACAGACTTACTTGAAGGGTATATTCCGGATAAAGAGGTGCAGGGATGCCTGGGGAGTTTATCGGATATAAGGATGAGATCGAGAAGATAGAAGAGAATATCATGCATTTTGGCTCGGGGCCGGCTGCCAACATAGCCATAATCTCCGGACCTTATGCAGGGAAAACAACCTTCATGGACAATTTATATTATAGATTTCCTTTGATGTCCGCCAGAATAAAGATCCCTGCTGAATGGAAAAGTTACGAGGATCATGTAAGATCACTCAACAGGGTCCGGGAGAATATCATTTTCATTGATGACTGCCATCTGTTATACCAGAGAAGGGTGGGCGGATTTGAGATCATGGAAAAGTTTCTGGATCATATTGCAACTCACCCGGAACATTTGTTCATAACTTCCTGGAACAGTTTCTCGTGGAACTATCTTAGCGAAGTGCTCCATGTCGAAAAGCACTTTCCCTGCCAGATATATCTCTCCAGATTTGAAAAAGAAGAGATAAGATTTGTCCTGATGTCTCCATACGATACCGGAGAGATCATCTTTGAAACCGGAGACAAAAATACCATAGAACGCTTTCTTGTATTTGATAAATACCCTATTCATATCAAAAATATAGGTAAGACCATCAACATTCCATTCTTCAAACTCGATTTCAGTCTGTTGCGCAGCATGATAGAGGAAAAGCTGCAGCATGAAGGAAAAGAAAGGAAAAAGACACCTGAGGACATGGCATTCATCAGAATAAGGGACATATCTTCCGGAAATATGCTGCTGGCACAGATGGTATGGAACAAAAGCCTGCATAATTCAACTGTCAAAGTAGATGAGATCTATTCACCTTCTTTTGAAGCAGAGCTTGACTACGATACCACTTTTATCGGCTTCCTGATACTCTCTATGGGGAGAATAACCCAGGATGGTCTGGAGGATGCTATCGGAGATGAGATCGATGTGACAAGATCCCTGGCGATACTCCGAAAGTACGAGTTGATCGACACCAAGGACAGGATCTGCTCGGTAAATCCTGAAGCTATCCGATACATTGGATCACTGGCTGAACATGCGAGGATGAGCTGATGTCGGATCACACTCCAAATCCCGCAGAAGTTCTGCTATCTATCCTGAGCTTACAGGTTATCCTGCAGATCATCTTCCTGGTCATATTCTCTTACGTACTTGTAAGAGTGGTCAGTTTGATCCTTATGCGACTATCCGAGAGATTTGAAGAACACCGGGTCAAGATCCGTATGGTCGGACCTCTTTTCAAGGTAACGGTATATCTTGCTGTTCTCTATTATATCGCCTCTTATGTTCTATCCCTCTCGCCCGACCAGTTTGTAGCTTTTAGTGCACTTGCAGGTGCGATAATAGGATTTGGCCTCAAGGACCTGTTCGCAGATGTTGCCGGAGGGGTAGTGGTCATAACTGAAAATACATATCATGTCGGTGATAAGATCCGCATGGGGGACTATTATGGTGAAGTTACCGATATTGGGCTCAGGGCCACCCAGCTCATTACACCAGATGATAATACGGTCACAGTCCCAAACAGCCTGATCTTCACAGAAAGTGTTGCCAGTGGGAACTACGGAAATGAGGAGATGATGGTTGTCACTGATATGTTCATTGATCCAGAGTCAGATGCATACCTTGCCATGAAAATAACGGAGGAAGCAGCTTTTACATCAAAGTATATATTTCTTGATGAGGAACACAGGATCACAACACTGCTGAACGAGTTCCCTTCTCACCTCAGGGTACGTGTAAAGGCTTATGTGAACGACCTGCGGTATGAGTTCGAGTTCCGGTCGGACATAACCCGGCGAAGCTGGAAAGTCTTCGCACAGCATGGCATCAAGGCTCCGGAAGCATTCTTCCCGGGATATTACCAAAGGGAGCCCGGTGAGAGGGATTCCTCCAGACGATCGTCTTCTGACAGGGTCAGCTTCAATGATTTCTGACTAGCGCCTTGTCAAAGTGGAATGCAGCATTTCTACAATATGAGTCCATAACTTGGCTCTGTAGCCAGGTACCCGTCTGAGAGGATTATCGTCTCCCGGATCATGTCCGTATCTATAATATCATATCCCTCAAACGCCGCAAGCATATTTGCTCTTAACAGGAGCGAAGCGGCAATATCATTCAGGTAAGCGGTCGCAAGATCAACGAGCGACACTTTATTTTTCTGCTCCAGTGCACGCAGGTATACAACTCCTGCAAAATGATCCCTCTGCACAATGAGTTTAAGGTACTCCCTTAAAGCATTGACAGCACCCGCAGACAAAGGTTTAAGCGATAAACAGGCATAATGAACGCTGCCAGTGGTTTCAATCTCACCTGTACGTTCCAGCCTGATCCTTTCCAAAAGGCCGCCAGTCAGCCTGAAAACAAGCCACTGCATATCTTCCGTAAGGTATGTGGGCAGGTTGATGAATTCTTCGGACGAGAGCTGGGATGTAAAGTCGTCCCTGCTCTTTTCAGAAACGATAGAATTACTGATATCCATAGTCCCTATGTAGTCAAGTATCTTAGCCTGCAGGACATCCGGAGGTATGTAGCCTGCCAGCTTTCCAGGTAAGGAGCTGTACATCCCCCTGGCTTTTAGCATCATCTCTTCCTTCATCTGGACCGGCAGCTGCTCCATGATCTCTTCTCCCGTGCGGTGAAGGCCATTGGACTGTCGATCCTTTGAAAATCCCCTGCATACCTGGCTCGTATATAACTGGACCCTATGTCCGAAGAATATCTTTATCGGGAATATCCTGCACAGGAGAGAACGGACGGAATATATGCCACATCTGCGATCCTCCCTTAGGAAAATACATGCACCTCTGTCCTTATGCTGTCTCATTGTATGGACATTGCAAAAATAAGGGTCATCCGTATCCCATTTTTTCAGCCCGTTGCGGTCAATTTGCAGGATAGCATTGAAAGCAGGCTCGCATTCTCTTACCTCGGCCGGGAAAGTGCAGCAAAAACCGCAGCCCTCCAGGCATGTAAAATCCATTCCTTCAAGTAGTGAATAATCTATATCAGTATTTATACCGAACATCCCCTGAAAAGCATAATCCGGGCAATGCATCCATTAGTGTGCTTGCCGGCGTCTGTTTGACAATCATTGCCGATAAATTAAGATCTCCGTGTTTCAGAAACAGCTGTTAATCAGGTATTAATATACATTCAAAGATTTAAGCCTTTTACATGACCTTTTGTTCTATTCTGATTCTTTTAAATACTCGCAACGCAGATTATACCCCCATGGCCCATTATTCGTTTGTCAACGAACTCCTGCGCAAAGGCATTCACCTTACATCTGTAATTATAGTGCTGGTCTATGCCTTCTACGGCAAGCAGGCCGTCCTTACCCTGCTTATAACATATCTGGTCCT
>DANZ01000137.1 GCA_002501695.1 Methanolobus sp. UBA474
TATAAAGAGCTGGGTGCTGAAGTGATAAGAGAGCAGTATATTGGCGAACTCGGTGATATATCATGTTTTGCAGCCGAGTTGGGTGAGGGTTTCAGGCAGAATGAGCATATCAGGTTCGAAGACCTGCGAAAGCTGCATGGTGTGCTGGATGAACAACTGACATCCGTGGCAGGCAGGGCTATCCATCTGCTTGAATGGGACATGAAAACCACTTTCTGCGGCCGCTGCGGTTCAAGGACGTTCCGCCGCCAGCAGGAGAGAGCCAAAGAGTGTCCTGACTGCGGTACGCTTTTCTTTCCCAAGATATCTCCTGCCATCATTGTGCTGATACAGAGGCAGGATGAAGCGCTTCTGGCAAGATCACCCGGTTTCCCGGCAGGCCTGTACGGACTCATAGCCGGTTTTGTCGAACCCGGGGAATCAGTTGAGGAAGCCGTGGTCAGGGAGGTAATGGAAGAGGTGGGTATTTCTATAAAAGACATCAAGTACTTCGGAAGCCAGCCATGGCCTTATCCTGACTCCCTGATGATAGGTTTTACTGCCAGGTATGCAGGCGGTGAATTACACATAGATGCAGCGGAGATAGAGGATGCCCGCTGGTTCAGGCATGACGAGATACCGGCAGTTCCCAAAAACAGCAGCATTTCCGGGAGGCTTATATCCGATTTCATTGAAAAACACGCATCTGGCAATGGGAACGGCCTGTTAGCAAAAGAATAATGTACAAAAGAATAAATGTATCTATTATACATATCAATAATCATGCATAGTGTTCCTTAAGATCAATTTTAAGGACCCATGATCAAAAACTGCTAATAGAGCCATTAACGAAGGTGATTGCTTGAAAATATGTACAATGCGGTATACTTTGATAGCTTTGTTATTTATTGTTGGATCCATACATGTATGTGCTGCTTTAACGTACTCCGGCGGCGGTGAGTGGGAATACTCAACTGAGATTACCATAAAAGAGAATTCCGGACGGGACCTTACAAACTATCAGGTTCCTGTTGTCCTGAGGAGTTCCAATTTTAATTTCTCCAGGGCCCAGGCCGGTGGCCAGGACCTGCGTTTCACTTCCGGTGATAAGCAATTGCAGCACTGGGTGGAGGAGTGGAATACCCAGTCAAAAACGGCAACAGTATGGATCCGGATACCCTATGTGGCTTCCGGGGGAAATACCATGATACAGATGCACTACGGGAATCCGCTTGCAGCTGACATAAGTTCCGGCACTTCAACTTTTCAGTTCTTTGACGATTTCAGCAGCAATAATCTCGCTTTTGGGAACTGGGAGCAGTTTACAACAGGCGGAGGCCAGATAGGCGTTGTTTCCGGCACTGCCAGACTGATAGTTCCTGACTACCATCCTGCAGACATTGCCAGGATCAAGACCACAGACAATTTCCCCATTAACTCAGTGTTCGTTGTAAAAAGGAAGAAGGTCACCACAGGGACCGACTCACGTGGCCCGGTCATTGTTCAGGGGTTCGTGGACTCCCGCAACGAGGACAGGAGCTATATGCTTGTCAGTACCGAATTCCTGAACGAGGCAAGTGTCAAGTGGGTGATAAGGAACAGTACAGCCAGTACCAGTTTTACCTCATCTGACCTGACAAACATTAACATAGCTGAAGATACGTGGTACACCACCGGGGTTGCATGGTACCTTGAAGACGAGACGGGGAAAGTGGCATTCTTCAGGAATGGCGTAAGGGACAGCAAAATGGACCTCACCACCACTGAGAAAGCCAATAACCTGAATCTGATCAACGTGAAGGCTTACCTTTCCGCAAGAACCTATCCGGACGTTTCAGATAACACCGGTTATGCAGCTTTTGACCATGCCTATGTACGCAAGTTCGTTCCCGACGAGCCCACCGTGACCGTCGGGAAGGCTGCCGGGGCTGCTGTGCAGGAAAATACAACTGATGTACCAGAGCCTGTAAAGATCAATGTTACTGTACCCGGTGGAGTGATAAATGCGGTCCGCGTCTTTGACACCACGACATACGATGCCTCCTTAATGAAAGAGCTCAATGCCAGTGGCTTTAACCTTATAATGGTCCGGACAACCGCAGATAACATATGGGGTCTTGAGAGATTTGTAAAGGCGGCCCATGAGAACGGTATCCAGGTATATGCGATGCTTATCAGGGACGGCGGGAGTTCCGGGAGCATAACGGATACGGCACAGCAGATAGCCGACTATAACAACAAGTCCCTTGCGCGCTTTGACGGGATAAACATTGCACTCAATCCATGCAGTGAAGATCCCGATGAAGCATGCGAGGATAACCTGGCCATGCTTGAAGACCTGCGTGCAAGTTCCGGCAGCCTGCCTGTAGCCGTTGATGTGCCTGTTTCATACGACAGGTCTGAATTGCAGGAAGTCTCGGAAAATGTCGAATTCTTCATCCTCCTGACCTATGATGAACAGGGAACGTACCTGAACGATACTGCAACGATAGTTGATTCCGTTTCTGCAAAAATGGGAGAGATCCGCGGGGCAGGAGAAAATGCTCTGATAGGCATTGCAGTTGATGAGGATTACATGACCGACACGCAAGTACAGGAACTTATTGAGGGGCTTCAGGACTATTATTCCGAAGACACGGCTTTCATGGGCACTTCAATAGTGGTATTCAGTGAGTATCAGGAGTACTCCGAGGTAACGGCGGAAACAGATGAGGGTAGGACAATACCGGCTTTTACAGGCATTATTGCCGTCACTATGCTGCTGGCCGGAGCATATGTGGTAAGAAAAAGATAATATGATAAAAAGATGATGTGACAGCTCACATCATCCCTCTATTTTGCTTACTTTTTTGCTTACAAAATTTAAGTCAAGTCATTTTTCCTGAGCAGTTCAATAGCCAGGTCCTTCAGTTTGAACTTCTGGACCTTTCCGCTTGCGGTCAGCGGGAACTCCTCCACGAAGAAAACATGTTTGGGCACTTTGTAGCGTGCTATCCTTGACAGTGCATAGTCCCTTACATCCTCTTCGGTGAGAGCGGCATCTGTACTAGGTATGATGAAGGCTCCTACTATCTCACCGTATTTCTTGTCAGGTATGCCTACCACCTGGGCACTCTTTACTCCGGGCATGGTGAAAAGGAATTCCTCGATCTCCCTGGGATATACGTTCTCGCCACCCCTGATTATCATATCCTTTATACGCCCTGTTATACGGTAGTAGCCGTTCTCATCGCAGGTACCCAGGTCTCCGCTATGGAGCCAGCCGTTCTCATCAATTGCCTTTTTTGTCTCTTCAGGCATCTTGTAATAGCCCTTCATGACATTATAACCGCGGCAGCATATCTCTCCAATAGTATTTGGCGGAAGGGGCATATAGGTTTCAGGATCCATCACTGCTGCTTCAACACCAGGGAAGACCCGTCCGACTGTCTCCACGCGCAGTTCGATCGGGTCGTCAGTTGTGGTCTGGGTGATCCCCGGAGAGGCCTCTGTCAGGCCATACACAATAGTGATCTCGTTGCAGTTCATTTCATTGATGACCTTTTTCATGGAATCAATAGGACAGGTCGAACCCGCCATTATTCCCGTGCGCAGGGAAGAAAGGTCGAACATCCTGAACATCGGATGAGTGTATTCGGCAATGAACATTGTGGGAACCCCGTATAAGGCCGTACACTTCTCTTTCTGGACAGCCGCCAGCACCATCAGCGGATCATAGAGTTCCAGCATCACAAGCGTTGCCCGGTGTGTCAGGACAGCCATTACCCCCAGCACGATCCCAAAGCAGTGGAATAACGGGACAGGAAGGCACAGGCGGTCATCGCAAGTGAACTTCTGCCTGTCTCCGATCGAAAGCCCGTTGTTGAGGATATTGCTGTGTGTCAGCATAACGCCTTTCGGGAAACCTGTAGTGCCTGATGTATATTGCATATTGATCACATCATCGCAGTCAAGTGTCGACTTGATCTTTTCAAGCTTCTCGTCGGTAGTGTGCTGTCCCAGCAACATCAGTTCACGGGTGTTGTACATTCCGCGATGCTTTTCCTGACCGATGAAAATAACGCTTTTCAGATGCGGGAATCTTTTGCTCTTCAGGTTTCCGCGGTTCTGTGTCTTTAATTCGGGAACCAGCTCATACATTATATCAATGTAATTCACATCCCTGAAACCATCTATGATCGCAAGCGTCTTCAGATCAGCCTGGTCTATGACATACTCCAGTTCATGGATCTTGTATGCGGTATTGACTGTGACGAGAACTGCACCTATCTTGGAGGTCGCGAACATGAAGGTCAGCCAGTCAGGCACATTCTTTGCCCATATGCCCACATGGTCACCCTTCCCTATACCTATCTCCAGCAGGCCTTTAGCCATCATGTTAACTCGCTCGTCGAACTGCTTATAGGTGAACCTGAGGTCTCTGTCAGGATATACTATGAATTCCCTGTCAGGCTCTATCCTGGCCTGTTCTTCGAGTAACCCGCCAATGGTATCTTTTACAAACGGCATGATATCCAGCTCCTAAAATGTCATTTTTTTCCTATGTCTTCCGCATTTACAAGATGTTCTTCCAGCGATCTCCTGATCGGGTCCGGAACGGGTACCGATCTCTTGTTGATGAAATCATAATGAACGATCACTACCTGTCCTTTGGCACACAGTTTCCCGTTCTGCCATGCGTCATGCCCGATCGTGAAGGAAGAATTACCTATCCTGGTGATATAGGTGCGGATGTCCACATCAAAGCCATAGGTTATCTCGCCTACATAATCATACTCCGATCTGGCAAGGATGAGTTTCCATTTCTCAAAGCTCAGATCAAGGTCAGGTGTGAAGAGCCTGAACACAGGATTGCGTGCCTGTTCGAACCAGATGGCAATTGAGATATTGTTCGCATGTTTCAGTCCGTCGATGTCTCCGAATCGCGGTGTTACCGTTGTTGTAAACATATATATCGTCCGTTAAGATCAGAAAGGTGCATACACCACTGCAAGGATCTGCGCGTCGGCATCTACAGCATGAACATGATGCGGTACTACTGAATCATAATAGATACTGTCGCCGGCAGTAAGGTTATACTTGTCTTTTCCGTAAAGGATCTCGATAGCTCCCTTCAGTACATAGATGAATTCTTCCCCTTCATGAGAAGAGAGTTTGGCTTCATCTGACATGGGGGGATGGACATCAATCAGGAATGGTTCCATATGACGATCTGCCTTATCCCTGGCAAGAGAGAAAAAGTCCAGGGTACTGGTCTTGCACTTTTCGCAGTTTCCGGAAAAGCGCACCACATTGGCTGATCTGCCTGATCTCGCAATGACAGGTGCGTTATGCGGAGCGTCATCGAGGAAAGTGCCCAGACGGACCCCAAGTGCCCTGGCTATCTGCATCAGGGGAGTCAGTGATGGGATGAGCGCTCCTTTTTCAAGCTCGCCTATGAGTTCCGCATTTGTGTTGCTGGCCTGTGCCAGATCTTCCACCGACATTTCCTGCGTCTCTCTAATCTGGCGTATCTTATTGCCTATCAGGTTTTTTTCCGACATGGTACTGTCCTCATATATTCGACTAAATAGAATGAACAGATAATAGGATAACGTAATGCGTATGGCTTTTTGAGTTATAAGAATTACCTTATTGCAATATTTCGCATACTACAGGTAAGGCCCATTATAAACCCAGGTGGGTTAAGAAAGGATGCAGCAGTTATTAAATTATTCGCTTTGATAAGCCGGCGGGAAGCATAAATACAGGGTGCCTGACAGCACTTAGAACTATGCCGGCTTTACGGGAATGTCACTCGCCTGGCTTATGCAGGAAGATAAAAGAGACATATGGCAGGGCAATGATCTTAGCTGGCCTTAAGTTCAGGGCGCTCAGATGTAATAAAGGACTTAGCTGATCACATTTAAATTTCTGTTTCTTTTAAATACTACGGCCTTCATAAGATATAGTGAAAAAGAAAGGTCTTTCAGGAGCTGGAATGTGGAATGAAGCCGCTAATGGACTTGATATTCGCATCTGAAAAGAGAATGAACCTGCTTTTAATGCTGCATGACGGGCGAAAGGAATAACGACACTCACAGAATCCCTGGACACGACAAGAACGGCTTTACTCCCTCAGACGAAGATATTAAATGAAAAGCATCTTATCAGAAGGGTTGATGACAGCTATGAACTGACGACCCTGGGGAAACTCATAGTAGACAGGATGCTGCCTTTAACAGAAATGGCCACCTTGCTGAGTTGTGAGTGGGATTATCTGGGTACTCATTACCTGGACTTCATTCCTCCGGACCTCTTAAGAAGGACAGATGAACTGGGCGAATGCTATGTAGTTGAGACTACATTACCTGAATTATTTGACGTGAATGAGGAAATGCTACAAAAAGCAAGAGAGTCAAAGTTTTACTATGAGGTGACTTCATCCATTCACCCTCACTTTGGGAATATATTCTCAGAATTAACAGCCGAAGGTGTGAACATATCATTGATCATTTCAAGAAGCCTTCATGAGAAACTTATAAAAGACAACTGTAAAGAGTTCCAGGCAATACTGGGGAATTCAGGCATTACACTATATGTTTATCCCGGGAATTTTGAGTTCATATCCTTTACGCTTGCTGACCACACGATCTTATTACGGCTCTTAACGCAGGAAGGCTATTATGATAACAAACAGATCATGTTCGCTAAGGGGAATGCTCATCAGTGGGGAGAAGAGTTCTTTGAATACTATAAAGCAAGGTCAGAGCGGATAAGGGGAATATAAGGGATCATGAAAAAAGATCGTTTCAGGATCTGAATCATGTTCTTTTGAACAGTTATTGGTCATTAATGATATGGGTGATATTTTAAAGGTAATAGTGTATAAATTCCTATAAATAGCACGAGCTCTATACTTTCTTAACAGGAATAAATATATCGATTCATCATTGGGGTTGAGTCACTGAAGAAATCATTAATTGATGTTCTGTTCATGTCAGAGAAGAGAAAGGGAGTTCTCTTATCACTAAGGGAAGGGGCAAAGGAAATGGAAACCCTCCTCAGATCCCTGAATACCACCCGACAGGCATTGCTTCCCCAGATAAGGATACTTGAAGAGCACTATCTTGTTTCTCATGACAGGGATACTTATGAATTGACAACTATTGGAAAACTGGTAGTTGATGATATGTTCCCTCTATTAGGAGTTGTTGGGGTTTTTGATATTGATATTGATTACTGGGGAACCCACGACCTTGCTTTCATCCCACCCCACCTTCTGAAAAGGATAGATGAACTGGGAGAATGCAGGATAATGAGCCCTTCTACTGAAAAGATGTATGAGGCTCACCACGAGTTCAATCAGGAGTCTAAAAAGCAAAAGTCCCAGTTTTCAATTACTACCTTTTTCTACCCGAATTTCTCTGATATATTCTCTGAACTGCTCTCAAACGATGTAGATATGTATGTAATTGTTTCCCAGAGCCTGTTCGATAAATTAAGGACTGATAGTTACACTAATCTCAAAAGACTAATAGCTGATAAGCTAGTTCGTTTTTATGTATACCCCGGGAAAATGGAGTTTCTATCTTTCGTATTCAACCAAAGCACAGTAATGATGAGTCCGCTCAAAATCAATAACGAATTTGACAACAGACATGTTCTATGCAGAAATCCCGATGCTGTTGAATGGGCAAAAGAGCTGTTCGAATATTACCTGAAGGACTCCGTGCCAATAACCGAGATATAACCTGCTCAAGATAAGTCCTTTCTATCCAAACCTTTATAAATTCTATATTTTAATGTAATTGTGGTTCAAGGTTACAAATTGATAGAACATAATAATACTTCGATGACAGATCTATATAAATAACACAATCAGTAGAATTGATATAGGTGTAGCGCAGGATGTCCTATAATGAAGAAATCGTTGCTTGATGTCATATTTGCCTCTGAGAAAAGAACAAATATGTTGCTATTGTTGCAGGATGGCCCTACAGAAATGGAGTTAATACTCCGCGAGCTCGAGGCAACAAGACCGGCTTTACTTCCGCAGGTGAGGATCCTGGAAGACCATCATCTGGTCACCGGTTCAAATGATATTTATGAGCTGACGGTGCTCGGGAAACAGATAATTGACAAAATGAGACCTTTGATGGGCACTCTTGAAGTGTTTGATGGTGATATGGATTACTGGGGAACACATAAACTTGACTTCATCCCGCCCCATCTTCTGAAAAGGATCCGGGAGATCGGGAAATGCAAAGAGGTGAAGCTATCCCTTACAGAGTCATATCAGCTTAATCAGGATGTTGTCAGATCGACCTTTATGTCCGCATCTTTTCATGTACTTACTTCATTCTTTCATCCTAACTATCCTGCGGTATTCCCTGAAATGAGCCAAAAAGGTGTCATCTTATACATCATCACCACCAGGCATGTACTTGATACAATGAAGAAATATCACTACGAAGTTTTTGATAGGCTTCTTAAAACAGGGTCGTTCAATCTGTTCCTTTACCCTGAGAAAATGGATCTGCAGGTGGTCGCATACAATGACTACAATCTTCTTCTGCGCCTGTTGACCAGTGACGGCCATATTGATGTCGACCATATGCAATGCTCCGGTCCGGATGCTCTTGAATGGGGAAAAGAGCTCTTTGAGCACTACCTGAAGGATTCGGTGCAAATAAGAGAGCTTTGATCTAAAGCTCTCTGTAAACCCCTCTTGATCATCCGATGATGACCAGATAGGCCAGGATCACAACAGATAACAGGATCCGATAGTAGCCGAAAGGTTTGAAATCATACTTCTTACTGTACTTCAAGAACTCAGCTATCACTAACCAGGCAACCACGAAAGACACTATGAAGCCCACTGCCAGCAATTGCACCTGGGTCAAGCTCAAAGTCAGACCTGTCATGAAAAGAGAGTATGCCGAAGCTGCGAACAGAGTAGGGATCGCCAGAAAGAACGAGTACTCTACAGCTATTACTCTTGAAGCTCCAAGAAGCATTGCTCCAATGATGGTTGCAGCCGACCTTGAAGTTCCCGGTATCAGGGCAAGGCATTGGATCACGCCGATCAGGAATGCTGTCCTGTAATTTAGTGAGCTCATAGAACATATCTTATTCAATGGCTTTCTGTTCTCAAGAACGATCAAAGCGATGCCGCCTACCAATAAACTGATCGCTACGGTAAGAGGATTGAACAGATATTCCTCTATATCACTGCCAAAGAGCCCGCCTATAACTAAAGCCGGAGTTACGCCAATCAGGGTTTTCTTCCAGAGGTCCCAGGTCTCCAGTTTCTCTGCTGCCGTTTTCAGGTTACCGAAAGGGAACAGTCTTTCCCTGAAGTAGATCACAACTGCCAGGATAGCTCCCAGTTGGATCGTGATATTGAACATATTTGCGAAGCTACCGGTAAAATCCACAAAACCGTTCACAAGGATCAAGTGGCCGGTGGAGGAAACCGGTAGGAATTCGGTCAATCCCTCAACGATCCCTAATATAATTACCTTTAAAATATCATCCATGTTACACCATGTTCGTTTTGATCAAAGAAATAAACGAGTACGTTTTTTAAATCTCATCCCCTGTATATAATAAATATGGTATAAGCTGCATATATTACCAGCAGGATCGACGCTTCCCATCTTTCCAGTTTATGCTTCTCTCCGCTGAACATGAAGACAAAGCACAATAGCGTTGCTATTGTCAGGACCAGCAGGTCTGTGTTGATGCCAAGAGGCACCGTCAGAGGGGAAATTGTTGCCGATACGCCCATTATGAAAAATATATTAAAAATGTTGGAGCCTATTATGTTCCCGACGGATATGTCCATCTCTTTCTTGAGTGCAGCAGCTATCGAAGTAACCAATTCCGGAAGAGATGTTCCTGCCGCAACTATTGTTGAAGATATGAGGAGCTCGCTTATTTCCATCTGCCTTGCGATCGACACCGCACCATCCACAGTCAATCTCCCTCCTATGATCAATGCGGCCAGTCCGCCTACAAGCATGAACAGGATCTTTGTAGGGGAGTAACTGCCGCCACGGTCCGGAAATTCGTTCCTGCTGCTTCTGACTGACTCGATCAGGTAATAAATAAAGATCAAAAAGAAGAACAGCAATACTATACCATCTGTTCTGGTCAGGACATTCACCGGGTCATTAGCCAGGATTATCTTGTTTGACATAGTTGCCAGAGCAAGTACGGCAAGCAAGGCAAAAGGTATCTCTTTCCAGACCACTGATCTCTTCACGATCAGAGGTGTTATCAGCCCTGCCAGACCGAGAATGAGCAGTATGTTGATTATATTGCTTCCGATGATATTTCCAAATGCTACATTGCTGTTCCCTTCAATAGAAGCAAAGACATTAACGATAAGTTCCGGCATCGAAGTCCCGAATGCAACGACAGTCAGTCCGATTACCAATGGGGATATCCCGAAATGTTTAGCGAGAGACGATGCACCCTCAACAAACCAGTTTGCTCCCTTATAGAGGAATGCAAGGCCCGCCAGAATGAATATGTAATCGATCATGACCCCTACATTTATGTGAATCATTATAAAATCATCGAATCAACTGCTACATAAAGAGCTTAGAGAGATATATCAGTAACTTGTTGAAAATAAAAAGACTATTGATTTCAGTAAGCTTTAATATACTCTTTAAAGGCGTGACTCCGGGGTATGAGACAAAAGGTTCTGAGCATATCTTATTGACTGGGAGGATATAGGCTCTTCTAAAGGCACTCTCCATTAAATGAAAACAATGCACGAGCTGATATGCCATTTACTCTTAAATTCAAATCTCACTCCTCTGTGACTTTGGATTAATTATTAATGTGAGAATTGAATTTGTATAAATATCAGTGTTTATACAACTAATGTTATGGGAGTGGAGTTTAATGAAATTACAAATATTTGGGAGGATGTGCTTTAAATGAAAAAGCCATTACTTGATGTGATCTTCATGTCAGAGAAGAGAAAGGGAGTTCTCTTATTACTAAGAGACGGGGCAAAGGAAATGGAAACCCTCCTCAGATCCCTGAATACCACCCGACAGGCACTGCTTCCCCCGATAAGGATACTTGAAGAGCACTATCTTGTTTCCCATGACAGGGATACTTATGAATTGACAACTATTGGAAAACTAGTAGTCGATGATATGTTCCCTCTATTAGGAATTGTTGGTGTTTTTGACAGTAACATTGACTACTGGAAAGACCGTAAACTGGAGTTTCTACCCCCTCAGCTTTTGAGCAGGATAGAAGACCTGAATCCAGTGAAAATATATGAACCGTCTTTAACTAACATACATCAGCCTGTTAAAGAACTGATCGAAATAACTGCTTCATCCAGGATAATGTATGCTGTAACTAATGTATTCCACCCTAATTTTATGGAGCTCTTTGCTCTCTGGAAACAGAATGCTGTAGAGATAAAAATGATACTTACAAAGATCTTCCTCGATAAGATCAAAACAGACTGTTGTTCTGACTTCAAACAGCTGCTGAGCAACGAAAATTTTCATTTTTATGTATATGATAAACCATTCGATTCATTATATTTTGCAGTGAATGACCACCTCCTATTACTTGCAATATTGAAAAAAGATGGCTGTTACGATGGCAGTGCACTTATCTCTTATAACAGAACTGCACTTGAATGGGGAAAAGACCTGTTTGAATATTATCTTAAGGATTCCGTGCCAATAACCGAAATTTAATATTTTCTGGTTTTAGACTACATTCTTCAACATTATTTATATTAGTGCCTATTAATGCAAACATGAGAAGAAAAAGCAGTTCTCCCATAATTAATATTGGATACCAATCAGTAACAAGCAATATATTTTAAAATTGAAAAAACAAAAGTATATTTTAGCATTATTCATGTGGAATGTACTCTATTCCGCTGGACTTTAAGTAGGCAATCAGTCCCAATTGTAAAATGAGAATGATTGTATCCAGAAATGAATTGGCAATATCTCCAAAACCAGGAACCAGACCGACGCTTAAGTCTGTACCTACATTGAGTACGCCTAACAGAAAAACCAGTACAAGTGTGGACTTTATCCTTGAACTTTGCACTATCAACCGAGTTATATCTTTTCCAGCCATTTTCTAACTTCCGAACGTAATTAAAGTCAATTAAAGCAAGTGATCATATCTATGATCCAAAGTCTGTTTAAGATGGAGAGACGATTAAACCTGTTGCTCCATACAGCAAGGATCCACAAATAGCAGTTGAAAGGGAGTTCATAGATCGCACTACAGGAAATATACTTTATGGAAGAGAGTACTGGAAGCCATCAAGCGATGTGTTTCCAGAACACATAGATCATTCAGAAGCCTGGAATCTAATAGCATTGATGAACAGGGACCAGGTATAAAAATGGCTCAGGTGTTAATTAATGAAAACCGGATTCTCAACAGATACTTAGCCTGCCTCAAAAAACAGCTGAGGAATGGGGAGTAAACAGGAAGACGATCCGGACAACAGAGAAAGCTGTAGAGGCTTTAATGAAAGGTGAAGGAATCAATTTGTTTACTCCGGCAGGAAGAGATCGGTTGAACAGTTATATACAAATACTCAAAAATCCTAAAAAGCTTAAGATATATCCGTCTTTTTATTCTCCGGTGCCACAGGTTCGATCAAAAAGAATCCAAATGACGCGAGATCATTGACATCCATTGTGTGAGACTTCTCACCGGAAGAGATAGCAGGAG
>DANZ01000122.1 GCA_002501695.1 Methanolobus sp. UBA474
CTCGGACCGGATATTGTTATATCCGACAGTTATTACATGGGCATTCTGAGCGCAAAAGCCCGGAAGATACCCTGTTATCTGGTTCTTAATCAATCGAACATGGAGGAGTTTTTCGTACAGAAAGGCATATCCGGAAGGATAGTAGGGGACATTATTAAAAAATTTTATAAGGGAGTATTCAGGATGAACGATGGCATTATAATCCCTGATTTCCCCATGCCGCATACAATATGCCGCAAGAATCTGGAATTTAGTGATGATATCATGAAAAAAGTATTCTACTCCGGCCCGCTCACCGGAAAAACTTATGGGGAAGTTGAAAGACTTAACTTTGAAAGACCCCATATCCTTTCGACACTTGGGGGATTTGGTTACAGGGAGCCCATTTTCAGGAAAGTCATCAGCGCAGCACAGATGGACAGCAATATACACTATACCCTGCTCTCAGGCCCCAGCGTGGACCCGGCTGCTTTTAACCCCCTGCCACCAAATGTGAGGATGCTTGAGTTCATCGAAGACCAGTTCCCCTACCTTGCATCATGTGATATCATAATCGCACCCGGCGGACACAGCACTATGATGGAGGCCATGAGCTTTGGAATACCCATGCTTTCAGTACCTGACATGAACCACAGTGAACAGTGCAACAATGCATATGCTCTTGAGAAGGACTTACTAGGCAAGATGATAGAGTATTCAGCATCTGCCGAAGATATCCTTCGGGATATAAACGAAGTCCTTCAGGATAACAGATACAGGGAAAATGTGCTGAAACGAAGGAGGATGGCACAAAAGCTTGAAGGGACAGCAGCCATTCGCAAGATGCTGGAGTCTAATCACAAAGGAAGAAGGGATGAGGAGAGGAAGACTAAGAAGTATTTTACACTCTCCAAACTGAGAAAAAAACACTGACAAACCGGATGCAAAAGAAAAGGAACAGGAAGCGCAGCTTTGCAGGGATCCTTCACAGCAGCCAAAAAAGGATTGAAGGGAACTGAAAGGAATAAGCTGAAAACCGGGATCACAGCTTCAGCTTTGACATCCTTTGCACTGCTTCGTTCATCCTTGGCACGGTCTGGGTAAGTGCAAAGCGTATGTATCCTTCCCCATATGTTCCAAAGCCGACTCCCGGGGTTGCTACAATGCCTGCCTCTTCAAGCAGCAGTTTGGAGAATCCCATAGAATCATGTCCTTCAGGCACAGGTGCCCACACGTAAAAAGTTGCCTTCGGAGGCTTGACATCGATGCCTATCTCGTTGAGGCCTTTGATGAGTACATTTCTTCTCTCGGTGTAGATCCTGTTCATGTCAGCAACGCATTGCTGGGAACTTGTAAGGGCCGTGATGCCTGCCCTCTGGATAGCATCGAAGGCTCCTGAATCGATGTTGGATTTGACCTTCCCGAAACCGGCTATCAGGTCCTTGTTACCGACGGCAAATCCAAGGCGCCATCCTGTCATATTATAGGTCTTGGACATGGAATACAGCTCAATGCCGATATCCATTGCACCGTCCACGCTCAGGAAGCTTGGTGACTGATAACCGTCATAGACCATCTCGGAGTAAGCATTGTCGTGGACCACTACAATATTGTGCTCACGGGCAAACTGTACAACCTCTTCGAAGAACTTTAGATCTGCAGTTGCAGATGTCGGGTTGTTGGGGTAATTGATGAACATCAGTTTTGCCTTATTGAGGGCCTCTCCGGGTATTGCCTCAAGGTCCGGCAGGAAATCATTCTCCTGAAGAAGGGGCATGATATGCTCTTTTCCTCCGGCGAACTGTGTACCTATCTTGTATACAGGATATCCAGGGTCCGGGCAGAGCACGACATCTCCCGGATTTATGAATGCAAGGGGTACGTGTGCCACTCCTTCCTTTGATCCTATAAGTGTCAGGGTCTCGGAAACCGGGTCTATGTCAAGCCCCCTGGTCTGCCTGCACCAGTCTGCTGCCGCTTTCCTGAACTCGATCATTCCCGTATAGGAAGGGTATTGATGTGTGGAAGGGTCGCGGACAGCCTCGCACATGGATTCTACAATGTGTGCGGGAGTTGGCTGGTCAGGATCGCCTACGCCAAGGTCGATCACATCCACGCCTTTTGCTATAACCTTTGCTTTTGCTTCGTCAATGGCCGCAAACAAGTAGGGGGGCAGTCTGTTGATCCTGTCAGAATACATTTATTCACCTGGTTTTGGACTTTTTCAAGAAATAACGCAATAAACACCTTCTCTATTGCTGGCTATATATTTAAAAACATGCTCTGATAATGATACGATCAGAAATTTAGTGTCTGTAACGAAATCTATTAATAAAGATAATATAAATATAGCAGATATAAAATTAACAGGTGTTTTTCCATATACTCTGAGGAACTGGCTTTGCTGAAAAAAAAGGAAAAAGAACTGGAGTGCATATATAGCATCTCCTCTCTTTTCGATCTGCATATTCCCCTGCAATCCCTGCTCAAAGGCATTGCACAGCGTGTCCCCTCAGCCTGTCAGTTCTCTGAGATAGCTGCGGCCCGCATCACTCTGGATGGCAATACCTACCAGACAGATAATTTCATTGAAACGCCCTGGAAGATGTCAGTGGACATAGTGG
Source organism: Methanolobus sp. UBA474 (assembly GCA_002501695.1). GTDB lineage: Archaea > Halobacteriota > Methanosarcinia > Methanosarcinales > Methanosarcinaceae > Methanolobus. Next base: position 2,604 of record DANZ01000122.1, read on the forward strand.
TCCATGGAAAAGTAAAGGGGAATTTGCTTGTGGTCTATCTGGAGGAGAAACCTGTCCTCGATATAGGGCCATTCCTGAAAGATGAGAACAGATTAATGGAAGTGATCATCTCCCGTCTTGGAAAAGTTATCGAGAGGAAGGTCCTGGAAGAGGCTTTACTTGAGTCCGAGAAAAGGCACAGGGTAATATTCGAGTCGTCTCCTCTTGGAATATTTATTGATCATAAAGGTAGCATTACTCACTGCAACAGAAGCTTTTTAAAGATATTCGGCGTTTCGCGTGATAAGGCCATAGGCGCTGAAATGACGGATTTTGTGAACGATGGGCGGCTTGAGAAGGTGCTCATGAGGGCTGATAAGGACACACTTCTTTATTATGAGAACGAATACTCAGCCCGGATCGCAGGTAAGCAGGTGCATCTGAGGTCCTATTATGTCCCCCACAGGCTCGCGGACAATACAATTGACAGCGGGGTTTGCCTGATAGCTGATATAACAAAAAGCAAGCAATCAGAAGATGCCCTGCAACAGCAAAAAGAGTTGCTTACCAGTACTTTCAATGCTCTCCAGGACCTTATTGTTGTGGTTGACCGTGACCTGCGGGTGGTTACAAGCAACTGGAAGAGCGGTGATGCGGTATGCATGCAGGACAAGAAAAGCCACCCGCATTGCTATGACTGCTTTATGCATCGTGACACCCCGTGTGATCCGTGTTATGTAAAAGAGGTATTCTCATCGGGAAATGTGGCCGAGGTCGAACAAACGGATGAGATCAATGGAAAGGTCCGGGAGTACCGTGCATTCCCGGTGTTCGACAAAGATAATAATATCATCATGGCAGTCGAGCATATACGTGATATCACCGAGCGCAAGAGAACGGAAAAAGCCCTGCAGATGTCGACAGAAGAACTTGAGAAGGCCTATGAAGAGCTCAAGTCCCTTGACACTCTCAAAGATGAGTTCCTTTCCAATCTCAGGCATGAGCTCAATACACCCCTGACAACTATCAAAGGATTCAGTGAACTGCTCTATGAAGGCACATTCGGTCCTTTGAATGCGGAACAGTCCCGTGCTGTGGAGAAAGTGGTCAACAAGTCCAAACGCCTCCAGAACCTGATAGACTCTCTCCTGTTTGCCAGCTCTTCCCAGGGAGGCAGGGTGCGGTATAATTTTGAGAAGATCATGCTGTCAGACTCTCTTCTGTCTGCAGTCGGAGAGTTATCAGAACAGGCAAAGGAGAAGAATATCACTATTGAGAATAACTTCTCCTCCGGGAACTTGTTCACCTACGGGGATTCGGATTATCTTCCCAGGGCCTTTGTCAATCTTATGGACAATGCCATAAAGTTCACTCCCAAAAAAGGAAAGATCAGCCTGTCAGTGTATCGCGAGAATGGCGATGTCCATGTCCTGCTCGAGGATAACGGTATCGGGATATCCAAAGAGGATATGCCAAAGCTTTTTAGGAAATTCCATCAGATCGACAGCTCATCCACCCGTAACTACGGGGGCAATGGCCTTGGACTATATGTCACCAAGGTTATTGTTGAGGATCACGGCGGTAAGATATGGCTGGAAAGCGAAGAAGGGGCCGGGACAAGAGTTCATGTGACCCTCCCGGCTGTTGATTGATGTTCTTACTTTATTTTTCGACAAGTTCCAGTTCGGAGTTACTTTCCTTTGACAGATCAATATCCATGAGTTCATCATTTTGCGGTAAGTTCATGTAGAAGTCGTAGGTCTTATCGATCTCCACATATCCATTGCTGATATTAAAATCAAGTATATGGCCTCCTGCATCTTTGCTGTCTGTTATGAAGTGCAGGTGATATTCCGGTACATTGATGTCATCTATATAGGAGGGCAGCCAGAAACCTACGATCGTTCCGCTCACATTGGTGAATTCGAATGTGGGCTGGTTCTTTGTAACCTCTACCAGCTTAGGGTATGGTCGTGTTTGCCTGGGAA
>DANZ01000078.1 GCA_002501695.1 Methanolobus sp. UBA474
TCAACGCAGTACTTGCGTCCTCTCCACTGCTGCATTACACCCTTCTGCTTACCGCGGCCTTTCACATCGGTAACCGTAATACTCTCAAATCCTGCTGCATCAAGTGCATCCTTGACCTCGTGGATCTTTGTTGGCCTTATGATCGCTTCTATCTTCATCATTTACATCACTCCTCCTGAATCATGAACTCAGGGTATGCACTGATACCGTGTTCTACAATGTCCAGCCCGGTGATCTCATGTTCCTCGGATACGCGCAGTCCTATGGTCCAGTCGAGTAGCTTGAAGATCACGAATGAGATGCCGAATGCCCATACGATGCTCAGTATGATACCGACTATCTGGATCAGGAACTGCTGGTATCCGCCGTAGAGAAGTCCGGCTCCTCCTGCTGCATATGCTGCATCTGCGAGTATTCCGTTGCCTATCCCGATCGAGAAGATACCGACTGAGAGAAGTCCCCAGGTACCGCAGTATCCGTGTACTGCGATCGCACCTACCGGATCGTCCAGCTTGAGTACGTTCTCATTGAACATTACTCCTGCGTATACTATGATCCCGGCGATGATGCCGATGACAATTGCAGCCCAGTTAGCAATTGAACCGCATGGCGCTGTAACTGCTACAAGGCCTGCAAGAAGCCCGTTCGCTGTAAGGGACGGGTCTGGCTTTCCTGTCTTCATCCATGTTATGAGCATTACACAGATCGCCCCGGCGCCCGCTGCAAGGAATGTGTTGACAATTACAAGGCTCATGAACGGATCGTTAGCATTGAGGGTACTGCCGCCGTTGAATCCTACCCAGCCGAATGCCAGGATAAGGGTGCCGAGGAATGCCAGCGGAAGGCTGTGACCTGGTATTGGTATTGCCTTGCCGTTCTTGAACTTGCCTATCCTTGAGCCTACAAGCAATACGCCTGCAAGAGCTGAGTATCCGCCTATTGAGTGAACAACACCGGATCCTGCAAAGTCATGGAACCCGACACCAACTGCGTCAACGAGGGCGCCGCTTGTAAGTATTCCTACACCGCTCCATACCCAGTGTCCGTATACGGGGTAGATAAGTGCTACCATCAGTACTGTGTAAATGAGGTATGCCTTGAAGTCAGTCCTCTCAGCCATTGCGCCGGAAACGATCGTTGCACCTGTTGCTGCGAAGACCATCTGGAACCACCAGCTGTTCCATATGCCATTATCAGCTCCCATAAGGAAGAACTGGTCAATACCTATGAGGCCTGCATAGTCTGCACCGTACATGATACCCCAGCCTACTGCCCAGAATACAACGATACCAAGACAAACTGTCATGAAGTTCTTCATGAGGATGTTGGCTGTGTTCTTGGTTCTTGTCAGGCCGATCTCAACCAGCGAGAAGCCGGCATGCATCAGGAACACTATGCCGCCTGCAAGGATCAGCCAGATTGCAGTGAGTGCTGTTTGAAGGTTCTCTATTGCTACAGTGTTCTCTTCAACAGTTTCTGCTGATGCCGGAGCTATAAGTAACATGGACAGGATGCTCATCAGCAGCAACGCCTGCCAGACCATCTTATAATTGAGTTTCTGTGATATTCCATACATGAGTAACACCTTTGTTCTGTCTTAATAGGAAGACGGATGGTATGTGTAGATTTAATACTATTTAATTACATCGGTACCTCATATACGTCCTCTATTATATTGGTGCAAATTCCATTTTTCTCCGCAGTGACTGCTTTTTAGGATCTGAAATCAGCAGAAACACGGCAAATCCCGCACCTTAGTTGTTTCTTTTTTTAGTTAGTATAAATAAAATTAGCTATTTCTTTACTTCTTTATGACAGGGACTTCCTTTGGCCGCAGGCAGAAGTTCACTATTGCATAAAGTGTGAAAAAATTTGAATAATTGCGAACAGTTTATATAACTCCGGAGTGCGTATATATACCCGAAACCCTTATTCTGTTCTGATGCAAGACGCCTATTACAACATGGACTGTATTTCCGGCTCCAGGTCCCATATTCCTGACGGAGTGGTGGACCTTATCATCACGGACCCGCCTTTTGCCATAGAGGGCGATCAGCTGCATAGACTCTATAACCGCAAGGAAGAGCATGTTGTGCAGGGTTATGTGGAAGTCGCCAGGGAGAATTACAGGGACTTCTCTTTCAGATGGCTGGAACAGGCAAAAAGGGTCCTGAAAGATACCGGCTCTATGTACATAGTCTCCGGCTGGACCAACCTGCTTGACATCCTTCTTGCTATTGAGCAGAACGGCCTTGAGCTCATCAACCATATTATCTGGAAATACAACTTCGGAGTAAGNNGACATCAAGTTCAATCCATACTGCCGCTTTGGTGCAGCGGAAAAAGACCCCGAAGGCTACTCCATGCTCTACTGCGACCTCGGGGATGTATGGGCCATCGGACGGGAGTACAAAAAAGGCAGGACCAAGAATAAGAATGAACTCCCGGTCGAGCTGCTCAAGAAGATGATCCTTTATTCATCGGATGAGGGTGATCTGGTGTGCGACTTCTTCCTGGGAAGCTTTTCCACTGCAAAGGTCGCACGCTCCTTGGGAAGATACTCCATCGGTTTTGAGATAAACGAAACAGCATATAAGCACCAGGTTGATCACATTACTAGCATACAACGCGGATGGATGCTGGCAGGCCTGCGGTCAAACGGTGGTAATCCTCACTTCAACCAGAGGAAGCGCTGGACAAAAGAAGAGATGTGCAGCGTGATCGAACGATACCACAATATCAAGCACACCGGGGTCACTGATCGCCAGGCTTATAATATCCTGTCACAGGAATTTGGCAGGGGCTACTTCTCAATGATGAACATCATCAAAAGGAAGCAGGGTTCACTTTAGTTTTAAACATCCGGTCTGCCGGGGAACAAAGAAAGAAAAGGTGATCTCATAATTCTTTCATCTTCCTGTATTCCATCAGCGTGGAAACCGGAAGTGTCTCTGCCTGAATGCCTGCCTCCTCTACAGCAGCCACAGCATTGATGCCCGCCATTACAGGGATGCCGACCATTCCCTTTGATACCGGCGCATATAATACTTCGGATCCGGGTTCACCAATACATATATGTCCGTGGATATCGGCTTTTTTGGCAAGTTCAAGCACTTCCAGAGCCCTGGATGCCGCCGCCGCCGGTATCTCTCTCATATTGGCCAGCATTTTTCCGCTACCAGTGTCGAAGGTCTGCAGGATGGAAGTTGATCTCCTTCTTAAGAAGAGTTTGATGGGGTCTATGGATGTTCCGTTATAGGATATGAGGTCTACGAAACCCTCTGGTTCATGATCTTCGACCTGCATCAGTCCGCCGAACACAGGAGAGACCGGTATCCCGCTTTTTAACAGCAGCCCGTCAAATGTGATACTGCAAACAGTTGCCAGGGCGATCTGGCCGTCGGGCACATAGATATCGCACTCTGTGTTGTCCTCTTCAAAAATGCTGACCTTGGAGCTGATTGTTGCCCCCTGGGACATTGCATACCTGACAACCTCGGCAGCATTATCGAAATCATCCTTGTCGATGTAGGTAACATTTACAATGACATTTCCCTTGCCGGTATTAAGGTCATAGTCGGTCCTGTAGATAAGCTCCTCGATCCTTGTTATTATAAAGCCCAGCCTGTCACTGATAAGTGCGTCACTGAGCTCTTTTTTCCCGCGCTCTGTAATAGTACGCCCTATATAACCGTGTTTCTTTGTGAACCCTCTTTCGTCAAGGATCCTCAAATGATATCTGACAGCCCTTTCTCCTATCGCATAGCCTCGGTTGTGAAGCTCGTCGGCGATAAGCCGTGCACCTACAGGTTTATCGCCTTCACTGATGATGCGCATAATTTCGACAAGTTTTCTCTCAACATTAGGGTCCGTCATATTTCTCACCATTATTGGCCTTCAGCCAGTTCTGATCACTCTAACTAATAAACTATGTCTCTTATTTAAGTTGTGTGTATTCATATACGCCCTGTCCGGAGTATGTATACTACAAGCCACATCCCTAAAAGTCCTGCCATTACAAATCCGATAACTCCAAGCATCGGCATACCCCATATATAAGGCTCCTGCCCGGTCTGGATTATAAGGGATGAGCCTACAATAATAGCGGATATGATCAGGCTGAATGCAAGTCTGTTACTTGCCGCATCAAGCTCGGCCACTATCCTGTCAAACCCGTGAGGGTCGAACCTCAGCTTTAAATATCCTTTTTCAGCAATATCAAGTATGTGGGAGATTTTCATGGGTGCACGCCGGATCACCCTGGACCAGTTGTAAAGGTCACTGTATGCTCCGCCTGTGATGTTGCTAAGCTGGAAGCGCTTTTTCATTGCCTTTCGCGCAAAGGGCTCCGCAATTTCCGCCATATTTATCCCGGGATCCATGAGAGCGCCAAAACCTTCCACGGTCATCGCACCTTTTGACAGCAGGGCGACATTTGAGGGCACCCTTACCCGGTGTTTCCTGAGCACCCCTATCATTTCCTGGAATATGGCAGCTGTATCCAGTTGTTTAATTGACCTTCCGTAATACCTGTAGAGCAGGTGGTCAATATCTACCTTAAGGGACAGGACGTCTACTTCATCCCCGATGGAACCCATATCCCGCAGAAGCTCTATGTATAATTTTGTATCGCCCTTTGTGATAGCTATCAGTTCGTCGATAAGCAGGCTCCTCATATCCGGGGAAAGGAAACCTGCCATGCCGAAATCAAGCAAAGCGATCCTGGCATCCTTCATGATAAATACATTGCCTGAGTGCAGGTCTGCGTGGAAGTACCCGTCCTCATATACCTGTTGCATGAATGCTTCGATAATGGTTCTGGCTATCTTTTTCCTGTCAGTTCCGTAACCTGTGTGATCCTCGAATAAGCTGCTCTTCACACCTTCTATGTATTCAAGGGTCAGCACTTTCGTACCGGTGTAATCCCAGTATACTTTCGGTATATAGATCAAAGGGTCATCCCTGAAATTGTTTGCAAAGCGCTGGGCATTCCTGCCTTCCTGGGTATAGTCCATCTCGGCAATGATGGTGCTTTCAAACTCCTCTATCGTCTCCAGCGGGCGATACAGCCGGGCTTCAGGTATGTGCTCCTCTGCAAATCCTGCAATACTATACATGATATCCAGGTCGGCCTCAATAATTTTCCGGATGCCGGGGCGCTGGACCTTGACAGCTACTTTCTCGCCGCTTTTCAGTCCTGCCCGATGCACCTGTCCGATAGATGCTGCTGCAATGGGTGTTTCTTCAAAGAACTCAAAAATATCTTTTATTTCGGAACCCAGCTCTTCCCTTATTACTTTTTCAACATCTGCAAATCCAAACGGCTGGACCTCATCCTGCAGCCTGGAGAATTCCCTTATATACTCCATCGGGACAAGGTCCTGGCGCATGCTGAGTATCTGTCCAAGCTTGATATATGTGGGCCCGAGTTCCTCCAGCACCATCCTGACCCTTGCGGGATGTGGCACGGTATCTGCAACTATGCGGCCCTTTTTCCTGATCCTTGAGCTCAATGGCCTGAACTCGCTTATCTTCAGTCTGTCAGCAAGGTATCCTAACTCATACTTTATCAGGGTGTCAACGATCTTTCCGTATCTTTTGACCATTGAATATCTGTTTAGTTTATGATCGAGCATATCTATCAACAAACTGTGGTATTATTATCGGGGTTCTTATCTCGTCGCAAAACTATTACTATATTATGGCTCGACATTCCTGATCTTTGCAGCCGGGGAAATTGTTAAATAATCTTTAACTCCAATCTGTAATAAGTGAGGCAGGGTGTACAACATAGACTTCATGCTCTGCCTACAATTAATAGAAGGAGTGAGAACATGTTATTTTTAAGTATAAGCACATGGCAACCCGAGGACAGTGACCAAGTCATTGAACATTTCAAGAAGCTGAGACCGCCGGCGGGCGTAAACGTCATGAACCAGTGGGTAGACCTTTCCGGGGGAAGGTATTTCATATTGTACGAGACCAACGACTCTAAAGCATTTGCAGAATTTAATCTGCCCTGGTCGGACATTTGCTTCATAGAGAGTTGCCCGGTTATGGAATCTACTGATTTCATCAAGCTTATGAGCTCAAAGGGAATTTAATCCCTTCATTTTTTATTCAGTGTCAACTTACCGGTCCTAAAGTTACCTTCTTTTCTGAATCTCCAAGGCGTACAGTGAAATCTCCCGCAGGAAGTGCGTTTGTTTCATAGTTATGGTTAAAGTTGCCATCGCTGTCAGAGCTGATGCTTTGCATGGCAGTAAAATCCAGCCATACTTCCTTCTCTCCTTCTTTAGCTTCCCCATTGACAACTATGTCGTAAGTACCGTGAGGGACGTTATCTTCCGCGAATTCGGCAATCCCTTCCTTTGCATCAAAGCTCCTTTTAAGATCAACGAACATCCTCACTATGAAATTCAGGTCCTTCACCTGCCGGGAAGTAACAACAAAACGGTTCCTGCCTTTTGGTATCCTGATCCCTTCAAAACTATACTCGTAACGGCCGTCTTTGACATCCACAGATCTTGAAAATGAGACAGATACGTCTATCATTGCGTCGGGTTCTGTCTTACCCTTAATTGTCAGGACGTCCCCCTCCAGCGGATCCTCCGGGAGGATGCTCCAGTTCGTTACTGCACCCTCCGGCTTCTCAGGGAGTGTCTGCGTCAGGGAATAAATGAACTTTGCAAAAGTAAGGAATAAATTCTCGCCTTTGCTAATAACCATGCTCCGCCTCCGGATATCTGGTATTGGTATTAAAGGTCCTTTTCTTCTTTATCTGAAGAAGATGTATCCTGTTCAGGTGTGCCTTTTTCCTTATTTACCAGCATGTCGATCTTGCTTTCCAGTCCTATTATTATCTCTTTGAGATCCCTGACCTCATCCCGGGTTGCATAATCGGCTTTCCTGAAGGTTTCCTGTACTCTGGCAGTTATCCTGTTCTCCAGCTCTTCCTTCTGCTTTTTTTGCTCATCGACAAGATCACGTACGAACTTCTTTCCTTCTTCCTTCCGGATCTCACCGTTCTCGATGAGCTCGTCCGTAAAGTCCTGGATCTTCTCTTCAGTGATGGCCCACATGCCAATGCCAAAAAGAGTGGCTTTTTTCCATAATTCTGTCATATCTCTCAATTCTAAACCTCCAATGATTAATTGGTAGGTGTTGCGATAAATATCTTATTGTAGGCTTTGCGGAAAAATCTGCAGACCCTGTGGTCTGTGTTGTCACATTCTCTTACCTGCTTAAAAAAAGTATGAAAAGGATGGCTGGCAACAATGATCTCAGTCTGCCAGTTCTTTCAGGTCATGCTCAAGATAGCTGGCATGGCTCATCCGGACAAGCCTGTCACACACTTCTTCAGGCTTCCCGTCCATTATTACTTTTGCGTTGTCGATGAGTATTGCTCTATGTGCCGCCTCCCTGACAAAGTCCATGTGATGGCTCACCAGTACAATGGTAGTGCCCATATTGCTGTTTATTCTCTTGAGGGAGTTTGTGACATCTCTGAGGGTGACAGGGTCAAGGTCCCCGAAAGGTTCATCAAGTATAAGTATTTCCGGGTGGGTTATGAGTGCAAGGGCGATGTATGCACGCACGTGTTCTCCTCCGCTGATCTGATACGGGGTCTTATCAAGTATCTCAAGGGGCAGGTCAAGAGCTGCGAAGATATCTTTTGCGTATTCGTCCACATCTTTTTTTGTGATGAGCGGGAACAGGCGGGAATAGATGTCTATCGACATGTTCATTTGCCGCAGCAGTCCATTCTTTTCGTCCTCTGACATGTCCGGAAGGCTGTACAGCGTGTCGAGCACCTTGTCCGATATCTTAAGCTCAGCGGCTTTTTCCCTGGCATACTCCAGGGACCTTTTACCTTTAAGACGCAGCCTGAAAGCCATCTGCTCACGCACGGTGGAATTTGGGGACAGCGTGAATTCCTGGTGCATGATACTTATCTTCCTGCGCAGGTCTACGCGCTGCCTGGAAAATTCCAGGATGT
>DANZ01000147.1:0-3132 GCA_002501695.1 Methanolobus sp. UBA474
AGTTTCCTTACTTCATCGGCAACCACGGCAAACCCGCGGCCATGTTCCCCGGCCCTTGCAGCTTCAATTGCGGCATTCAGTGCAAGGAGATTGGTCTGATCTGCAATGTTTGTGATAAGGCTGACGATCTCTCCTATCTGCTTGGACTTGTTATCAAGCTCTTTTATGGCAGTCGCTGATTCCATGGACGCTTTCCTGATCTCTTCCATCTGGGCCATCAGGTCCTCTGACTTTTTCCCGACAGCAGTGGTCTTTTTACTGGATTCCATGGATATCTCTGCAGACCTCTGGGCATTGACAGCTATCTCCTGTACGCTTGAGCTCATGTCGTCCATAGCACGCGAGACCTCCTGCGCTTTTGATGACTGGTCCAGGGCACCCCTGGCTATGCTGTTTATCGTCTGTGAGACCTGGCTTGATGCGGCGGTGATCTCCTCAATGGATGCAGACATTTCCTCTGAAGTGCTGGCCACCACATTGGCGTTCCTGCTGATATTGACTATAATATCAGTAAGGGATCTCAGGATATCATTAAGTCCTCTGGGTATTGCCTCAAAGTCGATCCCCACATCAGTGTCAGCTCTCCTGTCAAGCTTACCTTCGAGCGCATCTGTGGATATTTGTTCGAAATCACTAACTATCTCCCTTATAGGGCGGGTTATAGAGCGTGCGATAATATACGCTATACCTGCCATGGCAATGATGCCGATTATCGATATGACGATCAGCTGGTTCCGCAGGTCCATTGCACCTGCAAACATCTCATCCTCCGGGATGGACAGTACGAATGCAAAATCTGCCGTACCCAATGGCTGGTATATCATCGCTACATTCTTGCCGGTTGCCGGGTCAACTACCTCTATATGACCGCCTGTTCCCCTCTTAATGTCAGATGCCATCCTGTTGATCGCTGGATCATTAAAGTCAGAAAGATATCTGGTGCCGATCCATTCTTTTTCGGTAGGATGTGACATGAACATGCCTGAGTTGCTTACCATGAATGCATAACCCGTATCGAACATGCTCACCTGGGAGACCTCTTCATCAATATAGTCAAGAGAGACATCCACACCGGCTATACCTGCAAATTTTCCTTCTTTCATGATCGGAGAGACATAACTTACGATCATGACGCCGTCATATATGTACGGCTCGAGAATGACATCCTTCTTAAGGGTCTTTGGTAACTGGTAATATTCATAAGTGTCATAGCCCTCAAGCGGAGTGAGAGTCGCACCACTGTCGGTTGCACTCCATGTCGGAATAAATCTTCCTGTAAGATCATGTCCCTGCGTATTTGCAAATGCTGCGTCTTTTCCGTCAAAAGCGTTTGCTTCATATCCTGCATATGTTGCGAGAAGGCCGGGGTTTGATACAAGCAGATTCTTCAGGATGGCATTTACCTCATCCCTGTTCGCGGTTTCATAATTCTCCAGTGTGTTTGCGATCGTTTGCCCTATCAACTGGTTCGCACGCATGTCACTGTCATATCTGTATGCGTAACCAGCAGAAACACTCTCAGCCTGTTCATATGCCTGTTCTATGTTCTGGGTGGTTACCTTGTCAACTATCACATAGGTACTAATGGACATCAATATTGTAATGCTGATCACAATATACAAGATCAGTTTAGTTTTAATAGCTAATTTTTCAAGTTTCACGATATCCCCTCTTGGAATTTGCAGCACATAATATGCATAAACTGCAGGTACTATTCAGACAAGCAATATATATTTTGTGCATATATACTATTAAGTTTATATTAACATTTATATTTCGTGCACTGAAAGACAAAAATATAAATACCACTTCTGAACCGGATGAAAAAGGTGAGGTACCTGTACAAGATCTGCTAAAAAGTATCCTTCCATAATAATAGATGCTTGTACCATGCAAGTACAATGCTGTTAAAATCTGAACAAACGATCCCAGGTTTCCATTCCATCAAGCATCTGCTATTTTGACTATGCCTGATACTTTCTTATCCAGGGTTGACTCTCTGGAATTGTTCTTTAAAGCATCCTTTTTGATTTTTTCCAGCGTGGAGATCAGAACCTCTTTCTGGACAGGCTTGATGAAATAATCAACCGCCCCCCACATGCTGCCCATCTCCCTCTCATCCAGCATGGAAGTGATGATCACGGGTATGTTCTTTGTTCTCTCTTCTTCTTTCAGGTTCTTGAGGACATTCCAGCCATCCATGCCTGGCATCATAATGTCCAGGGTGATGGCAAAAGGTCTTAATTTCCCGGCAAGCCTGAGTGCTTCCTCTCCGCTGGAAGTGGATGATACACGGTACCCTTCGTTTGCCAGGGTGACCTCCAGCAGTTCTCTGGAATTGTCGTCATCTTCCACTACAAGGACCAAAGGCTCATCGCCGGCTGAATTTACCGGCTCGGTTATCCTGGATACTATTTTGTCCGATCCAGGCTGCACTTCTGCGTTACTTATAAGGGGTGCTTTTTCCTTAACCTCTCCTTTCAGGGGCAGTTCAAAGGTGAATGTCGTACCTTTTCCCACTTTGCTCTCGATCCGGATATTTCCGTGATGGAGCTCGATGAACCGCTTCACAAGGGTAAGCCCGAGTCCCGTACCTGCATACTGGCGGTTTATTGCGGAGTCCAGTTGTGTGAACGGCTGGAATAGTCTGCTTTGATCTTCCTCCGATATTCCTATACCGGTGTCCTTTACCTCAAACATTGCCATTTCGCCATTAATATGGGCGCAGACACTGACATTCCCGTGTTTTGGCGTGAACTTGATAGCATTGCTAACGAGGTTAAATAATATCTGCTTGAATATCGTCTTATCAGCACATATGTTCCTGAGCTCCTCACCCCTGTAAAACTCGACCTTCAGCCCTTTTTTGTCAGCCAGGGGGGAAATGAGCTGTCCCACTTCGATGAATACACTTTCAACAGGGAACACCTGAAAATTCAATTCCATCTTGTTTGCTTCTATTTTGGAAATGTCCAGTACGTTATTTATAACATAAAGTAAATGCTTCCCGCTTGCAGCTATATTCTCCATGAACCTTTTCTGAGTGTCGGATATCACTCCGGTGCTGCCGCTTAGCATAAGGTCCGAGAACCCTATTATGGAATTAAGCGGTGTCCGCAGTTCATGGCTCAT
>DANZ01000147.1:3290-22040 GCA_002501695.1 Methanolobus sp. UBA474
GCATCAATGATCATAACTCCGCTTATTATGTTTGCAAGTACAGCTTCCATTTTCTGCTGGTTCTCATGCTCTGCCGCCTGAATTTTGCCCTCGTTCTCTTCTAGGGTTTGCAGCATGTAGTTAATATTGTCTGCAAGCATGTACAGCTCGTCGTTGCCGTCCATATCCACCCGGGAAGAAAGTGATCCGTCCTCGGTGATAGCACTCACGTTACGGCTCAGGAGGGTCAGGCGTGCAAGCACCGATCTTTCGATCAATAATACCAGGACAAAACCATAAATTGCCCCTATGGCCAGCAGTGCGTATAATACGTAATGGATAGCAGATTGTCCCTGCTGATACACGTCCCTTGGCATCTCGATCTCCATTATCATTAAAGGAGCCTCATTGATGTCTTTTAATAATGTGGTTCCTATGACAGTGCCTTCATCTGCATAATCGATCTGAAGCCTCTCGCTGTCCTGCAGAAAGATGGAGTTTTTACTCAGAGCTGGCATATCCGGATCGATATCTTTTATGTTGATGGATAGCTGGGTAGTTTCCTCGAGTTCCGCGATAAGCCCGGGGTCCAGGAATTTTGCAATGACAAGTGTACCTGCAACGTCATCTGTTGAACCTGAGGTTATGGGGCTTGTTCCGACAAGCATAGGGCCTTCAGGAGTATTTACTATGCCGGATATGTATCTGTAGGGAGAGGCCCCTGAGAAGAGCTCATTGCCCAGAGCTTCGAGAAAAGCAGGTGGCACTTCTCTTTCCTCAAATGTGTGGCGATCTGCCCCTAAAGAGTAGTACGGTTTGCCGGAAACATCATAGAACAGCATCATATCTATCTGCAGATTTGGCAGTGTCCCAGAATCAAGATTATCATCGATATAACTGTTCTCTCCATGCAGAAATAAATAGGTAGCTTCCCACTGGCCCCAATCCTTTGCCGTATTTACAAGGTGATCGGTCTGGGAATCAATGGCTTCAGTCGCTCTTAATACGTTCTTTGCAACCTCCCGTTCTTCAAGACTGGAAAAGCTGTTATCCATTATTGATCCGGTGATCACGGCAAGCAGGACGAAAAGAGAGATGAAAGTGATCGCAAGGATTGCGAGTGTCCTGTTACGTATCTTCAGGGGATATTCCTCCGCCTGTTACGTATGAACGGACCGTTCCTACAAAAGTTGATACATCTATCGGTTTTGAAATATATCCTATGCAGCCTGCATTGATGAACTTTTGCCTGTCGCCCTGCATGGCATGAGCGGTCAGCGCAACAACAGGGATCTTTTGGGATATACTATCTTGATTTATATTTTTGATGACTTCAAGACCATCCATCCCCGGCAGCTGAATGTCCAGAAGTATCAGATCAAAGTGAGTATCCCTTATCCTGGCAAGTGCTTCCGGGCCATCGAAGGCTTGTGTGACATCAATGCCTCCCGATTTGAGAATATAGGTCACCAGCTCCATATTCATAGGGTTATCTTCTACTACTAGTACTTTCACAGTTTTATCCCGATGAGTTTATATGGATGTTTAAATGTTCCTGTATATATATTTATTGTGATTTATTCATTTATGCTGCACCAGTTCTCAAAGACTACCAAAAATACTTAACCGTGGGATTCCCATTATTACTAGCAGGTTCTGCTTAAATGAAGCCTGTGATAGTTCAGGGAGTTACATGTTACGACAGCGTTTTGTTCTGGACACTACTGCACTTACAGATCTGCAGACCCGCGAGAAGCTGGATGTTGCAGGCATGTGTGAAGGAATGAGGAAAGTACTGGAATTGATAGCAGCTGCACGTCTGCAGCTTGGGATCAGTTGTTATGTGCCTTTCCCTTCCGTTTATAATGAACTGCGTGAATTCGCACAGAATAACGGTTGTGATGCCGACGTGATTGCAAAGATCGATACCTGGCTGGTAAAGAAGGCTCCTGACAGGTATAATGTACAGATACCATCCAAAGTATTCCATGAGTATGTTTCACACATGAGGGAGCGCATCAACAAGGGAATGGTGATCGCCGAGGAAACGATATGGGAGTCGTCCACGGATTGCCTGCTCATCCCGACCAAAGCCGATAACAAGAAGGACATTGATGCCGATATCGAGCGGGGTGTGATCGGCGTCCATATCGGTAAGTTCAGGAATAAGTATCGCAGTGCTCTGCGCTATGGCATCCTTGACAGTGCTCCTGATATTGACGTGCTGATCCTTGCCAGGGAACTGGAGGCAGCAGTTGTAGCAAGTGATTTTGGCATACAGAAATGGGCGGAAGAACTTGGAGTGCGTTTCGTTCCTGCAAGCACGTTTCCCATGATACTGCAGGAATACCTGGAGCATGCACCGGTAGCCGGTTCTGGGAATAAGGCCGATATATTATGATGATCTGCAGGCCCTGAACGGAGCATAGCCCGGTGTCAGGAGCATGTCATCAAGACAGAAGCACGTATAAGGGTAAGGGGGTAAATAAGTGAGGAATATATCAGTAGAGGAATTCAGGGCATCCTGTGCGGCCGCGCAGGACCTTGAGATAGTTGAAAGGAAGGGAAAAGGGCATCCTGACAGCATATGTGATGCTCTGATGGACAGGATCTCTGTTAATCTTTGCGGGGAGTATCTGGAGCGTTTTGGTACTGTTCTGCACCATAACACGGATAAGTGCCTGCTTGTAGCCGGGGAGGTGGCGGGCATCTTTGGCGGTGGGATGGTTGTGAATCCCATGCTGCTGGTCATCGGTGACCGCGCTACCTTCGAGGCAGAAGGGGAAGATATCGATGTATGCGGCATAGCTATTGATACCGCTACCAATTGGTTTGATGAGAACCTGCGTTTTGTCAGGCCTGAGCATGTGGACTATCAGGTGGAACTAAGGCCAGGGTCTGCAGAACTGACCGATATCTTCAGAAGGGGGGGAGAGAATCTGGGCTCCAATGATACTTCCGCAGCTGTTGGATACGCGCCTCTGTCCTTTACGGAAAGAATGGTCCTTGATACCGAGAAGCACCTGAACTCAGCCCCTTTCAAGGAAAAGTATCCCGAGTCAGGTGAGGATATCAAGGTGATGGGTGTAAGGAGGGGCGGTAATTTCGATATGACCGTAGCGATGCCGCTTATAGATAGTTTTGTAGAGTCCGAGGAGCATTACTTCCGCATGAAAGATGAACTGCTGGATGCTATGCAGGAACATATCTCCGGGTACCTGGAGGAAAAGAAGGTCTCAGTCAATACTTCTCTCAAATTCAATAACCTGGACGTCCCGGGGCGGGGTATGGAAGGCATCTATACTACTGTTACAGGTACCTCGGCCGAGGATGCCGACTGCGGGCAGGTGGGTCGCGGCAATCGTGTCAACGGTATCATACCACTCAACCGCCCTGTAAGCAGCGAGGCTGCAGCCGGCAAGAATCCGGTAAGCCATGTGGGCAAGATATACAATGTACTCTCTCATCGTATTGCTGACAGGATATACACCAATGTCCCGGATGTGGAAGAGGCCTATGTATGGCTTTTGAGCGATATAGGCGTCCCCATCGATCAGCCAAAGGTGGCTGCAGCCCAGATACTCATGAAAAAGGGCTCTGTTGACTCTGTAAGGGACGAGGTCATAGAAGTAATAGATAATGAACTGGAGAATATCCGGGAATTCACCATGGAGCTTGCGAGGGGAACGATATCCATCTATTGATCAGGGACCATATCGATCAGGCTCCGGCAAGGAACGATATCAATGCAAAGGCCATAGCCAACTTGAACATGCGGGACGATCCGGCAGGGTTGTCCTTTCCCAGGATCTCATAGACCGCGATCGCAAACAGCAGATCAGCGATAGCTACGAGGAGGAGATACCTGGCGCTCATAAAGGACTGCATGTATGGCAGAGGGCTTGCCAGCACGGCTATCAGGCCTATTGATGCTGCAATATAGGCAGCCTTCCGGGAACCTATCACAATGGGAAGGGTGCGTGCGCGGTCTTTCATATCGCCGTCCATGTCCTCTATATCCTTTACTATCTCCCTGGCAACTGTCGCAAGGGTGGCAAGCAGGAACAACACGAACACGCTTTCAAGCCCGCCGTTTCCAAAGAAGACAGCACCTCCGAAGAGGAAGGTCGACCCGGTAAGGTAACCTACAGCCAGATTCCCAAGGAAAGCAGTGCGCTTGAGGGTCCTTGCATAATATATCAGGAGCAGGGAATTAAAAAGTGCTATCATCCCGCAGGGGACATTGATCAGGAACGCAATGGCTGTCCCTGCTGCAAAGAGCGCAAGTGAGAACCGCAGGGCTGCAGAAGTGCTGATCCTTCCTGAAGGTATCGGTCTTTTTGGCTTGTTCACCCTGTCGATCTCAATGTCATAATAGTCATTGATACTGTTCCCGGCCCCGGTCACCAGGAAGACCGTCAGGAATACAAGAGCCGAGTCGTAGAATGGGAAGAGCGGAACGCCGGGAGTGTTCGCTGCCAGGATATTGTATGCAATAAAAACACCTATGGTCGCCGCTATTGCAGCCATCATGCAATTGCCGTAGCGCATCAGTTCCAGGTATGCCTTCATGGTCTCTTAAGCTCCTGCTCCCTACCTGTTCCTTTTGACCGCAAGCATACGGTCGAGTGCAAGTTTCGCCCTGACACTCACATTTTCAGGGACCGATATGACATGCTGCATATTCTCAAGGCTGAGCATAAGAGCATCAAGGTCTATGGCCTTCATCTCAGGACATATCGCGAAATCAGATGCACAATAGAATCTCTTGTCAGGATTGTCTTTTTCCAGTTTGTGAAGAATGCCCTTCTCCGTTGCAATGATGAATTCCCCGGACCCCGACCTGCAGGCGTGATCAAGCATACCGGTGGTACTGTAGACCCGGTCAGAGAGTTCAAGGACATCCCTGCGGCATTCCGGATGGGCAAGTATCTCCGCATCGGGATGCTCTCTCCTGGCCCGGATGATGTCACTCACAAGTATCTGGTTATGCGTGGGACAATAGCCGTTCCAGGGAATCACTTTTTTAGTGGTGTTCCTGGACACATAATCAGCAAGGTTCCTGTCAGGTACAAAAAGCACCTCTTCCTCCTCAAGGGAATTGACAACCTCAATTGCATTTGCTGAAGTGCAGCAGATGTCGCTTTCAGCCTTTACTTCTGCAGTGGAATTGACATAGCAGACAACAGCAGCTTCAGGGTACTTCTTCTTCTCCTCGCGCAGGGCAGAGACGGTCACCATTGACGCCATCGGGCAGCCGGCATACATCTCCGGCAGCAGCACTGTCTTGTGAGGGCTCAGGATAGCAGCACTCTCTGCCATGAAGTGCACTCCGCAGAACACTATCACCTCCGCATCCTGCTGTACTGCCTGCTGGCTGAGGCCAAGGGAGTCGCCTGTGAAGTCAGCTATATCCTGGATCTCGCTCCTCTCATAATTATGGGCAAGGATGACAGCATTACGCATGCCCTTCAGTTCACTGATCCTTTCAATGGTTTTTCTCATATCCTGCATGGGATCACTGTAAAATTGTAGTTATTATATGAGTCCGGTGTGCCCTCAGGTCCCTACCTGGAAAGGGCTTGATATCTTCTTCAAGGTCGCTATTGCGGAGAGTTGTGCAAGGTAACTGCTCTTTGGGTTTGCGGGAGAGGGAACGTTTTCGACTTTAGTTGTGAATTTCCCGAAGGCTCCTTCCACAGTTATCTCGTGTATGTTGCGTGTGATCGACGGATCGGCAATTACTCTTACTCTCGTTTTTTCGAACCCTATACCTGCAACGCTTAAAGTGGCTGCGACATTGACGTTTGCCGGGAATGCCGTGACAGCCTCTTTTGCCGGTCCTTCGAACAGCACGGTCGTAGCATTTATCCTGTCAAGGTCGATATTGTTCCGGATAATAAAGGGTGCGCCTGCGAGCCCTCCGGGAGGTTTCCGGGTCGTGATGGTAACTGCGTATATCTCCGCGCTGGCCGCGGATTTTAGTCCGTCAAGACCAACAATGGCCCCGGATGGCAGGTAAACCTTGCAGTTATTCTCTGCAGCCAGTTCCTCGATCCTGTGGCGCAGGTCATCGTTTGCAAGGGCACCGACGCTCAATATCATTACGTCACAGTGGGCGAGCAGTGCCAGTGGCACTATGTCATGGACAGCTTCCTGTGAGGCGCATTCTACCAGAAGATCTATGTGTTTGACCATCTCGGTGATCTCCATGATCTCAGGCCTGGATCTCCTCAGATGCCCCCTGACCTTCTCGGCATCGCAGGAGTTCCTGTCATAAACGGCTACAAGTTCGGCTCTTACTGCTCCCTCATCTATGGCCTTGCATATTCCTTTGCCTATAGTCCCGCAGCCTATAACTCCTATCCTGAGCATTCTTCACACCATGGAATCGCATACATTGACTGATATTTTTATTCCCACTGCTTACATTGATTGCTTAAGTAGGTTTTCCTTGCCTCTTAAAAGCATATAAATCTCTTGAAGATAATTATGTAACCGTGAAAGAAAGGATGCTCATCGCTGATATAGAATATTTTCTGGAAGAGGATCTTGGGTACAATGACATATCATGCACCCTTGTTCCGGATAGGGAAGTAGAGGCCACTATTTTTACAAAAGAGGAATGTATCCTGGCAGGGACGGATGTTGCAAGATCCTTCTTCGATTACTTCGGAATAAGTGCCATGACCACTTATGCTGACGGGGACAGGGTCCCGGAGGGGGGCATCATATTCTCACTCAGGGGCAGCTCAGTGTCGATACTCAGGACCGAGCGCATAGTCCTGAACTTCCTGGGCCACTTATGCGGGATCGCAACACTGACGCGCAGATGCGTGGATGCCGTTGCAAAGATTTCGGATGCAAGGGTGGCATGCACAAGAAAGACAACTCCAGGCCTGCGTAAGTATGAGAAGCTTGCTGTCGTTGCAGGGGGTGGCGATCCGCACAGGTTCAACCTGTCAGACACCGTCATGATAAAGGATAACCATGTCGGGATGATGGGCATTGAGGCTGCCCTAAGATCTGCAAGGCAGAAGGCAAGCTTTACCCAGAAGATAGAGGTTGAGGTCGAATCAACTGCTGATGCGCTCCAGGCAGCTGCTCTGGGTGCCGATATAATCATGCTTGATAATATGGGCCCTCATCAGGTTGCGGAAACCATGGCCTGTCTGAGAAAGGCCCGGATCCCCGGGCATATAATGATCGAGGTTTCCGGGGGTATAGGCCCTGATGATCTTGCAGGGTATGCCAGCACCGGTGTTAATGTTATTTCAATGGGATCACTGGTGCATCAGGCCCGCTGGATAGACATTAGCCTGGAATTTTCCAGTCAAAAGAGCAAGATTTAATATATATTAATCCCTACATTTATCTATTAGATAATACGATGATTATATTAAAAACGACATATTTATCTATTTATACGGAACTATAGCTTGATAATAATAGCAGTTGAGGGAACATGGATCATTTCGGAAAAACACTTACTTTCATCTCACTGGCTGTATTCCTGTTGCTGATATCAGCAGGCAGTGCCTCGGGAAAGACGCTGTTCAATGATACTATTGAGGAGGGTGACGGGTACCAGATAAACAATTACGTCATCGAAGTAGCCGAGGTCGTTTACGAGCATGAGGTTGCAACTATTCACGTATATGAAGATGAAAGCAAAACCCCGAAATATGATAAATTCCTATCCCTTGGGGATTCCTTCACTTTTACAATAGAAGGTGAAGACGTAGAGGTAACTCTGATATCTGTATATTCCGGCATATCTAACCGTGCCAAGTTATCAATAACGATCACGGATGCAAGTATCATTAACAGTAAAACGCTGGGTGAGGTTGACGGCGGTCATACTGCAGCTGTGTTTCCTAAAACACCAATTCTTGAGATAATTAAAACTGTAGAGCCTGACGGAATAGGTACAGGAGATGTAGTGACAGTCAAGGTATCAGTAACAAACACCGGAGACGGTGATGCTGAAAAGGTTATTTTTTCAGACTCCAGTCCTGCTAAGTTCGTTTTACAGGAAACTTTGATAGCTCCTACCGGACAGACGACAATTAAAAAAGGTGAGATGCGACTGATCTACGTATATACGTTAAGGTCAACAGAGTCCGGAACGTTTGTCTTTGATCCGTCCACAGCCGTCTATTCCAATAGTATTGGTGATGACTTCCCTCAGGCATCGTCCAATGCTCCCGTCATAGAAGTAGAGGACAGCAGTAAGAAAGCCAACCTGGATGTCGTGCTTGTGCTGGATAAGTATACTGTGGACCGGAGGGATGACCTTGAAGGGACCATCAGGATGAAGAACACAGGCGCATCCTCGGCAAGCGCTGTTACAGTGAACCTGCTTGTTCCTACGGGCTTGGAATATTCCGGAGGTGATCCAGGCATTGAGATCATTTCAGGTGTGCCTACGGTCTATATGGAATCCTTCGGTGTGCAGCAGGAGAAAGAGATATCTTTCAGGCTGAAGGCTATAGATGAAGGTACCTATACGCTGTCAACGCAGAGCTCTTACCTTTTCAGCGACGGGATCAATCCCAATGCGCAAAGTGCCAGCTCAACTTCTGTTACTAACGCTATCTATGTGAAAAAAGGGAAGTACGATTACCTGTTAGAGCAGCCTATATATGTCTATATTGTTCCTTTGCTTGTGATCGGGATCATTGCAGGTCTTTTATACTACAGGCACAGACAATATAAGTTCTGATATGGTCACTGGAAAATGATGAGCACAAGATTTATTATAGTAATATTGTACTAATATTATATTTATAATAGGAGGATTTTCTTGCTCAATATACTAATAATTGGGAACGGACAATGCGGGAACCGTATTCTTGATGCTATCAACAGGGATGCTTTTGGCACCAAGGGTCGCTTTGCTAAATACCTGTCTCACCAGAAATATAAAAGTAATGTGCAGACAATAGCCATCAATACTGCGGTGAACGATCTTAAGGAAATGAAGTTCACCAAAGCGAAGGACAGAATACATACGCCTCATCTGCACGGGGTCGGTGCCAACAGGAACGTAGGTAAACATGTTTTCGAGGACAACAAGACTCTCATCATGAAGAATATACATGACAGAGGGGACTTCGATGTTGCTTTCGTCATAACCTCCGCTTCCGGAGGTACGGGTTCATCTTTTACACCGATGCTGATAAGGGAACTGAAGGAAAAATGTAAATTCCCTATATACGCGATGGTTATTCTGCCTTTCCGGGAAGAAGGAACACTTTATCTGCAGAATGCAGCTTTCTGCCTGAAGGACCTGCGTGAAAGCGGTGCGGATGGTATTATTCTTGCTGACAACCAGTTCCTCAAGCAAATGGGAGGAAATGTGGAGTCAGCCTACAACGGGATCAACGACATGATCGCCAGAAGGCTTCTGTTCCTGCTGGATGCTCTTGATAGTGAAATGATGATGGTGACCGATCTGGGCGATTTCAAAACAGTGATGAACGGCGGCGCCGGGCTGGCAACGATCGGCTTCTATGAAGCTGATTCCGAAATGCCGATCAAGTCGGTCATAAAGAAAGCTCTCTCTCCTGAAGGATTGCTTTTCTCCACGGACGCATATCAGGAAGCAAGCAGATCGATGATCATTATCCGGGGTGACCGGAAATATATGAGCATCGATGAGGTCTCTTCTGAGGTTGAGCAGTTATCAAGCTGTGTAGGTCAGGTATTCAAAGGTATCATCATACGTAATGACGAATTGCCGCAGGTGCTTACAGTACTTACCCTGGAGTCCGCAGTTGAGCTTGAGAATCTGTACGCCATAGCTGTGGAAGCGATCAATTACGAGCGCCTGAAAAAAGAAAGGGTGGACAGCAATAAAGAAGTTGACAGGGCCTTCTCGCAGATAAACGGAATGGATCCATCCTATTGATCTTCTTTTTTCCGGCAGTGCCTTTACTCCGGATGGGGTCTCTGACTCCAATGCTTCATTTTTGCTATTTTCTGTATGCATGCTGCTTCAAATACATTGAAATAGTGTAAACTCTGATTAGTGTTAAAGTCCTGATCTCTTATGAATGACAGATCCAATATCATCGAGATAAGGAATCTCTCCAAGGTATATCCCGGCGGCGTGGAAGTACGCGCACTCGACGGTATAGATCTTGATATCAAAAGAGGTGAGTTCCTATCTATAATTGGCCCTTCAGGCTCGGGAAAAAGTACGCTTCTGCATATGATCGGCATACTTGATACGCCTACCTCGGGTACTATCAATATAGATGGTCGTGTTGTCACTGACATGTCTGAAAAGGAGCGGTCAAAAGCACGCAATGAGATACTGGGCTTTGTTTTCCAGTATCATCACCTGTTGCCTGACTTTACCGCGCTGGAAAATGTAATGATGCCTTTGCTGATCGGAGGGGTGAACAAGAAGGCTGCAAGGAAGGCAGCTTCAGTCCTGCTTGAAGATGTGGGCCTGGCCGACAGGATGGATCATCTGCCAAGCCAGCTTTCAGGAGGGCAGGCGCAGAGGGTATCTGTTGCAAGGGCGCTTGCAAACAATCCGGGTATAGTGATAGGGGATGAACCGACAGGCAACCTTGATACAAGATCAAGTGACATGATATATGATCTCCTGAGAGACCTGAACCATAACAAGGGTCAGACATTCATTCTTGTGACACACGATGAAAAGATGGCAAAGAAGACCGATCGTATAATCAGGCTGGTTGACGGAAAAATATACGAGGATCAAGTGTGATGAATCATGGAATATGTTAAAGGATCTATAGGAAGGGTTTTCACTGTCCGGATGGACCATGGGGATGATCTTCTGCATGGACTGGAAAGCATTGCACGGGTCGAAGGCATAAGGTCTGCTATGTTCCTGCTGCTTGGAGCAGTCCGTGAGGCAAGTCTTGTTGTGGGGCCTAAGGAGAGCAAAGTTCCTCCGGAGGTCCAGTGGGTGAATTTCCAGGACGTGCATGAAATCCTGGGCGCAGGCAACATCTTCTATGAGAACGGCCAGCCAAAGATACATCTGCATGCAGCTGCAGGCAGGGGCACGGAGCCAAAAGTGGGATGTCTGCGTGGCAAAAGTGAAATATTCATGGTCGCAGAAGTATTCATCCTCGAACTCACAGGTATCGCTGCTGAAAGGATGTTCGATGCAGACAGAGGCTTTGCGCCAGTAAGATTTTTGGAAAACGGTCCCATCTAACTGTTCGCACTGAGCTCTTTGAGCTGTTCGAGGGCTTCTGCTATTTCCATGTTCTTTCGCAGGATGCTGTTCTCAAAGGTTTTGACGATCTGTTCAAACGGCACGACAAGTTTGTAATATTTTACAGGCCTGCCTTTATCGCTGTTCTTTTTTTCATTGCGCTCCTCTATCCATTTCCTTTCTCTTAAGGGACGCATTGCGATACTGACTTCCGGCTGTCTGAGGCCCGAAGCTTGCTCTATGTTCTGTGATGTAAGTTCTTTTCCGCAGACAAGGCATGCTATGCATATGGCTTCTGTCCTCGGTACATTCAGGCCCTGTAGTAATTCTATGATCTCGTGCCCTTTACCTTCTAAAAGACGTATATCATCAGTTTTCATTTATTTACTATAATACTTATATGTTTATATAATTTATGTATATATAAATTGTTCAGGACCATCCCAACAAACGCTGAAACTTCTCAATGAACGGTAACAATATATACGGTAATTGCGAAGTAGATGTATAATCTAAAGGTGGAATTGGATGGCATACATTAGCGAGGATAATAAATACAGAATTGAGAGGATTCATGCGCGCGAGATCCTGGATTCAAGAGGCAATCCGACTATCGAAGTGGACGTTCGCACTTCATGTGGTTTTGGCAGAGCCAGTGTGCCATCCGGTGCTTCTACCGGAACTAATGAAGCTCTGGAGCTGCGTGACAAGGAAGAACGCTACGGAGGAAAGGGTGTTCTTGATGCTATTGACAACGTGGCCACGACGATCGAATGTGAGCTATTGGGAATGGATGTCAGGAACCAGCGCGAGATCGATGGCCTGATGCTTGCTCTTGACGGTACTGAGAATAAGATGGAGCTTGGCGCCAATGCAATACTCGGTGTCTCGATGGCTGTTGCAAAAGCAGCTGCTGACTCCATGAATATGCCACTCTACAGATACCTTGGGGGCGCGAATGCCTATACTCTTCCTGTTCCTACCATGAACCTCATCAATGGTGGAAAACATGCAGGCAATGAGCTTTCCATTCAGGAGTTCATGATCCAGCCAAAGGGCGCTGACACGTATTCGGAAGCCCTGCGCATGGGTGTCGAAACCTACCATGCCCTTGGCAAGGTCCTCAAGTCCAAGTATGGTGCAGCGGCGCTGAATGTTGGATATGAGGGTGGCTATGCCCCTCCTCTTGAAATGACCGCTGATGCTCTCGATGCCCTCGTTACTGCTATCGAGGAGGCCGGCTATACGGAATCCGAGATCACTCTCGGCATTGATGCCGCAGCATCAGAGTTCTTTGACGGGCAGAACTACTCCATTGACGGGAAGTTACTGACACCGGGCGAGATGATAGACTATTATCTGGAACTTATCGAGACATATCCTATACTGCTTATCGAGGACCCGTTCCATGAGGAATCGTTCGAGGATTTCGCCACCCTTACAACAGAAGCATGGGAAACCATAATCGTAGGCGATGACATCTTCGTGACCAATGTATCACGCCTTGCAAAAGGTATAGAGATGGGCGCAGGCAACGCTCTGCTGCTCAAGGTCAACCAGATTGGCTCTATTTCCGAGGCACTTGATGCCGCTAACGTGGCAGTCCGCAATGGATACAGTGTTGTGGTCAGCCACCGTTCGGCAGAGACCGAGGATACGACAATTGCGGACATCGCAGTTGCGATATCTGCAGACCTTATCAAGACCGGAGCACCCGCAAGAAGTGAGAGGACTGCAAAGTATAACCAGCTCCTGCGCATAGAGGAAGACCTGGGAGAAGCTGCACGCTACATGCAGCTTTAACTTATTCTCTATTGTCCGGGGCTTGTTGCTACAGGCATTTGATGCGGAATTACGGGTGAGCCTTTGATAGAACCTGCACAACTGGCTTATTTCGTTGCAGCATCTGTGGCTCTTACACTGCTGCCAGGTCCGGACATACTTTTTGTGCTGACGCAGAGCATATCCTCCGGAAAGAAAGCCGGAATGGCCACAGCCTGCGGCTTGTGCACTGGTCTCCTGTTCCACACAACGGCGGCTGCGCTGGGTGTTTCTGCACTCATATACCAGTCTGCCCTTGCTTTTACGATCCTTAAGTATGCAGGTGCGCTTTATCTGCTCTATCTTGCGTTCAGGGCTGTTCGGGAAGGTGACAGCTTCATATCCTCTGCATCTGTAACAGAATACGGCACTTCGCTTCTTTACAAAAGAGGCATCCTCATGAACCTGCTTAACCCCAAGGTATCTATATTCTTCCTTGCATTCCTGCCCCAGTTCGTGAATACGCAAACAGGGAATGTTCCTTTGCAGATGGTCTTTCTCGGATGCGTTTTCTTTATCCAGGCATTGGCGGTCTTTTTCGTGCTCTCTTTATCCGCAGGGCATATTGGAGCAAGGCTGATGGAAAGGCCTGGTATAGGGAAATATGTGAACCGTGCAAAAGCCGGCATCTTTGCGGTAATAGGTCTTCAGCTTGCACTCTCCCAAAGGTGATCCTTATTCCTTCTGACTTCAGTATTTCCCTTGCGCTCTGGTATGCAAAACATTATCATGAGGTATCCGGATAACCACTATGACGGATACGCATAAATGGGGAACAGATGTACGAACTGGATATAGCGCTTCGGCATATCAGTGCACGCAAAAGACTGACATTCTTCGCTGTATTCTCTGTAGCTCTTGCCATAGGCGTTATCGTTGTGCTGATGTCCCTTATGTCGGGATTCACGGATGAACTGGTATCACTGACAGTGGAGAGCTCACCCCATATTGTCGTGAGCCCCGCGGAAGGCACTACGGAAAATATATATTTTTACAGGTATTATTCGGAGCAGATCCTGGATATGGAAGGTGTTTCAGCTGTCTCTCCGGTATTCACAGGACAGGCTGCCCTGCAGTACAAGGATAATGCACAGGGCGTTAACCTCTATGGAATAGATCCTGAAGCAGAGAATGCTGTGATGCGTGTCAGTGACGATATCATCCGGGGAGATCTCTCCGCCCTTTCAAGAAGCAATAACGGGATACTCATTGGTGACCGGCTTGCAGGAGAGCTTGAAGTTGCAGTGGGAGACACGGTCTCTGCAGTTATCCCCGCATCAGGCCCGGTTTCCTATGAGGTCGTGGGGATCTTCCATACCGGGACCCCTGCTGATGAAACCCTTGCTTACGCACGCTTTGATTCGGTCCTGGATCTCTTCGGGGAGAGTGGGGTAGCAAGCAGTATAAACGTACGTACCCTCGATCCATATCAGGCTGAACTAATAGCCATGTCTGTCGAATCATCTACAGGTCTTGATGCCGTAAGCTGGATCGAGGCCAACAGGGATATACTGGAGCTGCTCAATACCCAGACGGTCATTGTGTGGCTCTACTACGGACTTATTTATCTCATTGCCGGTTTTGGGGTTGCGAACACTCTTATCACCGTGGTCATGGAAAAGCAAAAGGAGATAGGCATGCTGATGGCTATGGGCGCTTCCCGAAAGCATATAACGAACATNNGTACTTGGATACTTCGGAACCGTGGCGCTCTCGAATTACCAGATAGACCTGCCCAGTGAGATGTATTTCGGGCTGACCACGCTCCCTCTCAAGCTGGAGGCGGCCAATTTTGCCTATGCAATCGTCTTCTCATTCATTATCAACGTGATCGCCGGCGTCTATCCTGCAAGGCGTGCGGCCAGGATGGACCCGGTCGAGGCTATAGAGAGTGAGTAGTGCTATCGGTTTCTGATGTTCACTACCCGGAGCGGATTTGTCTACATTTGTTCGTATTCATACGAAAAGTATATATCTCCGTATGTTATTTGTATGTATGCGAACGGGGTTCCAGTACCTCTCCACCCAATAGCATCACCAACCTGTGCATTCCATCCTTCTTCCCGTTCGCATCCAATGTTAGTTTTTTCTACATGGCGCGCCAATAAGCTGCCATGAGGATCGTGATCGAGACGCCAAAATACAGTTTCCGTAAGTACCAAAAGGAAGGATCACAATTCAAAACAGAGTTCCTCTCTCCCATACCCACACTCTTCAACTATGGTTTTATCGATGGCAGTATGAGCGAGGACGGAATGGAGACAGATGTCATTGTCATAGGGCCTGCCATGCGGCAGGGAGATTTTCTGGAGCGGGATCACTTTGATGGCATTGTCAGGTTTGTCGACGATTCACTCAGAGACGATAAGAATATAGTCTATATCGAAGGCTTCTTTTCAAAACCTCTCTTCTCCTTATACTTCAGTCTCTACGCCTTATTCAAATCAGTTCTCTACTTATTCCGTAAAAGGAAGCTCTGTATATGCAGGTTCGAGGGCATCGATTATCAGGAAACCGCCGGATAGGCCGTGTCCGGCTGTATGTTCGCTGCTGATCTTGAAAGCTGCACGATGCCGGTCATCTTGTGAGAGCCGCAACAGGATCCATCCTGGCTGCACGCTGCGCAGGGTAGATGCCTGCTATAAGGTTCAGCACAAAAACGACGGTTATTATCAGAACCACATCGCTGGGCAGTACTACTACGGGTATTGAAGTGATCCCGTAAACTTCTTCGGGCAGAGGATAGCTTCCGACAGACAGCGCTATGACAGTCCCGGCAAGCGTTCCCAGTACAGCGCCCGCAAGCCCCAGTATCCCGCTTTCGATCAGGAAGATGAGCCTGATGCCGGACCTGTTCACACCCATTGCCATAAGGATGCCTATCTCTTTCAGCTTGCTCATCACGACCATGTTCAGGGTACTCACAACACCAAAAGACGCTATAAGGAGTATAAAACCCAGCGTGATCTGGTTGGAAGACCGCTCAATTGCAAGTGTCTGTAGTATCTCCGGGTTGTTCCGGGTCCACCCCTCTGCCCTGTACCCCTTCTCCTGTATCAGGGAAGCTATCTCCCTGTCCCGGTTAAAATCTGCCAGCCTCAGGGAAATCCCGTTAATGACGTCTGCAGTATCATAGAAATCCTGTGCGGTCCCAAGAGATGTGTATGCCAGGCTTTCATCCGCGGGCGTGCCGGTATCGTAGATACCCACAACCCTCAGGGAGAGCGTATTTGCATTGGGGAACGACATCTCCACGGTATCCCCTACCCGGAGTTCCAGTTCCCGGGCAAGGTCATCGCCTATTACAACGGACCTCCCGGAGGCAAGTTCCTCAAAGCTGCCTTCGACCACGTCGTTGCTGACATGTGCCACAGCATCCTCTTCCGAAGGGATCACTCCCTTTAGCGCTGCATTTGCGGTCCTGTCCCTGTACCTGAAGGAGGCTTCGCCTGCAAGGTACGGAGAGGATGCAACTACACCTTCCATGCTGTTTATCTCCCGGACGATGTTCCCGTACAGGTGTATATAGTCATCCTCCTCCTGCGGGGATACCACAACGTGCGGCAGGTCAGCAACGGTCGTATCATATATCTGCTGTGTGAACCCCACCATGAACGCCTGGGAGACCATAAGGATCATAACCGCTATTCCTATGGCAGCAATTGATAATATTGTCTGGCGTTTTCTTGACCGAATGTGCCGAAGTGCTATGAAGAGTTCATATCGCATTCATGACACCTTGATTACCTGCTCCTCATTCTCAGGAAAAGAACGACTGCAGCAACAGCCAACATCAGGTGGGCACCAAGAAAACCGGGAGCCTGCGAGCTTCCGTTTTCGGTGGTATTATTGTCAGCAGTTGCCACGCGCCGGACAGCAGCAGCTTCGATGATAGTCTCTCTTCTGTCCAGTATGGTCCCGCCACTGCCCGGAACTTCTATCGTGAGCCTGTAGCTGCCCTCGGGAAGCCTGTTCTCCCAGATGGTCTCAACAGTCTCATCATCGCCATTCAGAAGCACCGGCGACCTCTCGGAAGCCGCTTCAATAACAGTTCCGAAGCTGTCTGTAACTGTGAATTTCACAGAGCCTGTGAAAGGGACCTGTGAACGTCCTTCGATCGTAGCGCTTGCGCCTACGGCATCCCTGTAAGTGTCGGTGATGAATACATCCTCCACTGCCGTAAAGTTCTCCATCAGTACAAGGGATTCTGAAGGTGTGTACATGTTGATCTTCACTCTTGCACGGTAATCCTTTCCTTCCGCAAGCAGGGTGTTCCATGTATGCTCTGTGATGCCGGGCTGGGTGTGCAGGGAAACTTTCTGCTGAGCGGCAGAGTATATGACATCCTGGCCATCTACAAGCATGAACTCGATGTCCATGATAACGGGCTGGACCGGCGCTATCAGGATGCTGGCTCCTTCTGAGTTAGCTGCAAGGTCGTTGATGTTTATCCTGGGTATGACCTGGCGGCCGTGGACAAAAGAATGGTTCCCGGAATATAACTCGCATTCTCCCTGCGTTACCCTGCTTCTTACTGTATATTTCCCGTCGTCTTTACTGTCCGTGTCCCACTCAAAGACCTTAACGATGTTCGAACCGGCTGATATATTGTCTATACTGACCGTGGTGGTATCAAGCACCTCTCCTTCATGTTCAAGCTGCAGCTTAATATCCAGCCCTTCAAGCCCTATGGAGGAATATACTGACAGGTCCCCGCTATCGATATCGGAGTACGTGTCAGTTATTCTGACATCGTATGGCCCTTCCGGGCAATCGGCTGCAAGAGAGTTGCCGGGAAAAACTATCAATAACAAAATACTGGTCAATAAAATGAAAGCGGGTCTCATATAAGGGCTCCAGGTTTTTAAATAAAATTTATCCGGTGATAGTATTTATATCAACCCATGCAAACTTCTCTTTGAGGAACCTGCCGAATGTGGAATAAATTTTGCCTTTTCCGGGTTTTGGAGCTGACGGATGAAAAGCTTCTGAAAAGGCTGAAGATCTGATAAGATTCCTGAAGTTTCAGTGCGAGTAACTGTCAGCAGGCTAGTAGGGAATTGACTGATATTCTGTGGAAAACTGCGGTTGAATAGATCGTATTTATAGAACACATTAACTTATAACTCCTGTCAATGCTGAAATCTTTATAGAAATGCATTCTACAGCAGATATCTTTCGCAAGATTTATATTGTAAAAGTTATCTACTCCCCTAGGTTAGAAAGAACTCATATCGGAGTTCCTATCACAACAATCCGAAGAATTGGTTTTGCAAGGCTGAAGGGATTGCAGAAAAACTCTCCCTATCAAGTCAGAATGGTGGTTTATCACGTTTGTCAAAGTACAAACATCCGGCATTGAAAGCGAGATTTTTAAATACGTCCACTCTGCGTTTGACTCATTGATCTTCTGAGGTGGTATCATACAACTAGATGACCTTATATTCGTTTTTTTATTTCTTTTACTTTCTATTGTTCTGTCGATTAATGTAGGTAAGTATATGTCCAGAGTTTTTGAGGGGCAAAGGACTTTCATGACCCCTTTGATATATCCTATTGAAAGCCTCATATATCGTTTGATCGATGTTGATGAGAACGAGGAAATGAACTGGAAAAAATACGCTTATTCCCTTACAGTGCTCAATATCATTTCCATAGTATTCCTTTTTCTGCTTCAATTGTTGCAAGGTGTCCTGCCGCTTAACCCTCAAGGATTACCGGGTGTAAGGTGGGACACTGCTCTCAAT